>JAZQOB010000078.1:0-58408 GCA_045627625.1 Treponema sp. | reverse complement strand
CTGAGCCATGTAGCGGAGGAGTGTAGCGTTAGCATAAGCACGAGCTCCTTTTGATACCTGAAGGATTACTGGAGATTTTGTTTCAACTGCAGCCTGAACAATAGCCTGCATCTGTTCCATGTTATTGAAGTTATATGCTGGGATAGCATATCCGCCTTTGAAAGCCTTTGCAAACATTTCTTTTGTGTTTACAAGACCAAGTTCTTTGTAACTAACGTTAGCCATTTATACTTCCTTTCCTGACATGTAACCGTCAGAGATAATATTTGCTTTATATAATAAGTTATTATTTACTAAATTTCAATGGATAAGGAAAATTTGTTCAATTGCTATAATAGAAGAACATTTGTTTTGATTTGACAAACAATTATATACAAAATATAATTATTTTTGCTAATGATTTTAAACTGTCCTGCCGATATTATAAAAGTATAAATCTTTTATGTTCAGAATATTTGAGTTTTGGATAGTAAAAGTTTCAAGGAGTTTTGCATGAAAAGGGGACTTAAAGTCTTGATTAGTCTTGCATGTCTTTTTGTAATTGGTTTGCCAGTATTCAGCCAGCCAAGTTCAAGAAGCATTGAGACATTTTTAATGGAAAGTTTTGATTCTGTAGGAAATCAGAATTATATGTACAGTGGCCATACATATAACTGGGAATGGGCCGTTAATTCAAGCCGTTTTATCGCTGAAGGCTTCCCAAAACAGGGTTATTATGATGGTATTCCAAATTCATTAAAGGCTTTACGCAAGGGTGATACATCGCCAGCAAAAGTATTGGGTGTAAAAACAGCTTTCAATCGTAAAGGTGATAACTGGTTCGAAGTTTATCCAACAGTAGACGGAAAACCTTTTGAAATTCCTTTCATTGGTAATGTTACAAACTTTGATTTCTGGGTTTGGGGTGCAAACTATAAATATTACCTTGAAGTTATGGTAAGAGATGCTAACGGCCGTGTTCATGTATTACAGGCTGGAAATCTTGCATTCAACGGTTGGAAAAATATTATCATTAATATTCCAGGTTGGATTCAGCAGCATTCTCACTTAAGAAGTGGTCCAGAAAATCTTACTTTCGTTGGATTCAGAATTAGATCAGATCAGGAAGAATATGTTGATGACTTCGTAATCTTCTTTGATCATATGAAATATACTTCTAATTCATTGTCATTCATCTATGATGGTTATGAATTAAAAGATACAGAATTTGATGACAACTCTAGCAGTTCAAGTTCAGGTAAATAGGAGAGGCAAAAATGAAAAAATTAGTATCAATCGTTTTAGCTTTGGCAACTGCTGGTCTTTTGTTCGCACAGCAGAGTATTGCTACTGCAAATCCTGAAAATGTAGGTGCAGATTCAGCTATGCTTTCTTTGCGTGAAGTTTCTGTTGATAAGTTCGAACGCGAAGGTTCATGGTATGTTCATATTTCATCTGATGATGGTGTAATTTCAGCTCGTCTTTTTGATGGTAATCCATCAATGAAAGAACCACTTCCAGAAGATGAAGGAAAAGAAGATCTTGATACACAGGTTCTTGGTGTTCGTGTAGACTTCTTCCGCCGTGGTGTAGATTCATTTACAATCACTTCTGGCCGTCCATTGGCAATTGAAGGAACTGTAAAAACTATTTCTGTATGGGCTTGTGGTCGTAATCAGGATCATGATATGTATGTTCTTGTTCAGGACTACTTTGGAAGAAACTTTGAACTTTACATGGGTTCACTTGGATTCAGCGGATGGAAAAAACTTACATGTGTAGTTCCACCAAGTCCAGATGGAGAACATGGTATTGTTCAGAGCAGTGCATATTATGGTGACAAACCAGGTCTTAAAGTTGTTGGATTCAGAGTTGATTGTAATCCAATGCAGGCTCGTGGTCACTTCTATATGTATCTTGATGATCTTCGTGCTGTTACTGACCTCTACGACATGGAAAACCGTGACGAAGATGATATGTCAGATAACTGGTAATAGTATCTAAGTAATGCAAAATTAAGGCAGTCTTTTCAGACTGCCTTTTTTTTATGCTATTTTATAATATTTTGAACGATTTCTTGTTCCTGTTTCCTGAATAATTCCCATATGTGAAAATACCCATAGAATAAGATTTGCATTTTTTGCGGCTTCTGCAGGATAAAATTTGCCGCTGTTAAATAGTATTTTTAAGTCTTTTGCACAAAACTCTTTTTCCAGGCCTTTGGGTAATAAACTCAAGTAGTCTTCTTTAGTTCTGAATATTCTTGTTTCTAAAATTTCATCCAGTTTTTTGTTTGATTTAGTCCAGTCTTTTCTGAATCGCCTTCTTTGATTTCTTGCCTGAACTGCCTGATCATGTTTTTCTCTTTGTTCAATCATATTTACAATTACAATTTCCAGTGAAAATTCCGGATTCAACAAAACCGGATACAGGCCTGTAAGTTCTCTGAATATGCTGTAAATACTTCCTTTTTTTGGACTTTTTCTTCTGCTTATTAATAAACCGTCTTTGTAGCTTTCGATTGTTTTTATGTGAATAACCGGATGAACAATTTTTACTTTTAATCCTTTTTCGATACTGTCTAAGGTTTTTGGAAGAAGTTTTGCCAGGTTTAAGGTTTGAATTTCAATTGCCAGGTTTTCTTCTGTAAGAATGTCATAAATGTGATCAAAGGCTTGAACTTCGGTATTTCCGTTGTATTTTTCGGAATATAAGACTTTGAGACTTCTGTGTAAATCGCTTTCGTTCAGAGTGGAGAATTCCAAAATTAAAATCCTTGTATAGTATAATTTTACTAGTATTAAATTAAGTATTTATGCGTAGATATGATGTAAAAAAAAATAAACAATTTTTTAAATTATCTACTAGAAAACCGATTGACTTTAGCATTTTTTGGCATAAAATAATACATAAGTGGGAAAAAGTGGTAAAAAGTGGAACTAAGTGGGTATGAATCTATTAACTGGTGAATACAATAATACAATTGACGAAAAAGGCCGTGTCTCGTTTCCTGTAAAGTTGAGAACAGCTGTAAATCAAGATGTACTTATAATTACCAAAGGTTTAGATACCTGCTTATGGCTTTTTACTGTTGAAGAATGGGAAAGTTTTGCTGCTAAAATTATGGAAAACGCATCAATGATGAAAAGAAAAAATCTTGATGTCATCAGGCACTTTATTGCACCGGCACAACAAGTTGAGTTTGATAAAACAGGACGATTATCTATTCCCCAGAGCTTGCGAGAATATGCACATCTTTCTAAAGACTGTACAGTTCTTGGTATTGCTAAGTATGTTGAATTGTGGGATTCAACTGCTTACAACGAATATTTGACCGCAAGTGAAGATTCATTCCGCGATGCTGCGGAAGAATTTAACGATATTACTTTTTAAAATTTTAAATTAAGGGTAGAGGGCATTGGTTTAATTATTTTAAATCAATGAATTTGAAAATGGAAATCGTACATACTCCTGTATTATTAAATGAGTGTCTCCAGTATCTTTCTCCAGAAGGTGAACCTTTTGAAAAAGATGCATTAATGATTGATTCCACTTTAGGCGAAGGTGGTCATTCATTTAATTTCCTTTCAAAATATAAAAATCTATCTATTGTAGGCCTTGATGCAGATTCTGTAATTCAGGCAAAAGCTAAAGAAAGACTTTCTGTTTTTGGTGACAGAATGCATTTTTTCAATGGCTGGTTTAATGATTTTTATTCTGATTATCCCGAAGAATATAAAAAACCTGATTTAATTTTGTTTGATTTAGGTATATCTGTTTTTCATTATGAAAGATCTCAGAGAGGTTTTTCTTTCAGATATGATGAAAAAATTGATATGCGTCTTAATTCTAACAGTGAAAAATCAGCTGCCGATCTGGTAAACGAATTACCTGAGGAAAAACTGGCAGACTTGATTTATCTTTATGGTGAAGAAAAATTAAGCAGAAGAATTGCAAAAGCGATTGTTGAAGCAAGACAGGGGGGAAGAATTGAATCTTCGAAAAATCTTGCAGAAATAATCTGGAATTGCGTTCCTGCTAATTATAGATATGGTCAAATTCATCCTGCAACCAGAACCTTCCAGGCTTTGCGAATTGCAGTAAACAGTGAATTAAAACGACTGCCAAAAGCTTTACATGATGCTTTTAATGATTTAAAACCGGGTGGAAAAATGGGAGTTATTACTTTTCATTCCCTGGAAGATCGAATTGTTAAAAACTACTTCAGAAATCTGGGTAAACAATGTGTTTGTCCTCCTGAAGTTGCTGTTTGTAGATGTGGTGGCAGCCCTTGTGCAGAAATCCTGACAAGAAAACCAGTTGCCCCAACGGAAGAAGAAATTAAAACAAATTCTCCTTCCAGAAGTGCAAAACTAAGAGTTGTAAGAAAAATTAAGGATGCAACTGAATATCATTTAGATGGAGTAATTGGTTATTAATATGAAAAAGGAAGCACAGAATAAGGGTAAAGACTTTTTTAAGATCATTTTTATTTGTATTTTTGCAGTTTCAATTCCTCTTCTTTTGGGGTTGTATGCATATCAGACAAAAAAATATACAGATCTTACAAACGAAGTAACCAGATTAGAAAAAGAACAGGAAAGTCTTGTTGAAGAAAACAAGCGTCTTGTCAGTGAAATAAGTATTCTTTCCAGTGCTGAAAGAATTGAAAAACTTGCTACCGAAGAACTTGGTATGCATAAAGCTGAAAGCGAAGACATTGTTCGTATTGAAATGACAGGGGAGAAAAAATAGTGAACAGTTTATTATCGTTAGAAGAATTGCTTTCGGCTGTAAAAGGAACTCTTGCGGGTAAAGCTGAAAAAATCAATTTTACTTCTGTTGCAACTGACAGTAGAAATGTTGTAAAAGATTCGCTTTTTGTTCCTCTTGTTGGTGAATTCCAGAATGGTCACAAATATATTCCTCAGGCAATTGAAAAGGGTGCATCAGTTGTTTTAATTAACAAAGATGAATACGAGATGAATTCAGCTGTATGGGCTGAAAATCTTGCAAAATATCCAGAGGTTGCTTTTATTTGTGTAAAAAATACTATGACTGGATTACAGGATGCTGCTGAAGCTTATGTAGCAAAGTTTCCAAAGCTTTTGAAGATTTGTATTACTGGTTCCTGTGGAAAAACTACAACTAAAGAGCTTATGGTTTCTGTATTTAAAGCAAAATATGGAGATCAGGTAGTTTATACACAGGGCAATTTCAATTCCGAAACAGGCCTTCCTCTATCTGTTTTTAATATTCGGGAAAATCATACCGTTGGAATTTTCGAAATGGGTATGAACCGCGAAAATGAAATTGGCGAAATCTCAAAAGTTTTAAAGGCTAAATATGGCGTGATTACAAACATCGGTACTGCTCATATTGGAATTTTGGGTTCAAGAGAAAACATTGCAAAAGAAAAACGCAAGGCTTTTGAATATATTCCAGCAGAAGGTGCTTGTTTTGTTCCTGCAGAAGATGATTTTGCTGATTACTGCAGCGAAAATGTAAAAGGCAAAATTGTAAAATTTGGTAAGAGTGTTTCATCTGATATCAGCGGAGTTGAATATGTTGCTGATAAAGGATTGAAGGGAACTGCTCTTACAGTTGATGGTTTGAATGTAAATTTGCCATTGAGTGGAATTCATAACTACATTAATGCATTGGGTGTTATTGCCTGTGCAAAAGAATGTGGTATTGAAGCTGAATACATTAAACAGGGTTTAGAACAGGTTGCCAAACTTAACGGCCGTATGGAAGTTGAAGATGTGGTTTTGAATAACGGTAAAAAAGTTACTCTTGTAAAAGACTGTTATAACGCAAATCCTGAGTCAATGGTTAAAGTTATTGAATTCTGTAATTCTCTTGAAGATGTTGGAAATAAGATTTTTGTTCTTGGAGATATGAAAGAATTGGGTGATAAAGCAGTAGCTGCTCATAAAGAAATTGGACAGAAACTTGCAGAAATCAATCCGTTCTTTGCAATTCTTGTAGGTCCTGACATGAAGAATGCGGCAAATGAAGTTTCAGCTTTAAGTGATAACTTCAGCCTTTACTGGACTGCAGAAAATACAACTCAGGAATTTATGAAGATTGCAGATAAAATCCTTAGCATTACAAATGACAAGGATGTAATCGTACTTAAAGGTTCTCATAGTATGGCATTGGAAAATGTTGTTCCTCTAATCGTTAAAGAAGGAGCAGAATAGTATGAGTAATTACAATTTTTATGCATATAAACCAAGCGAAAAATATCATAAATGTGATATCGGTTTTTTAGTTTCCGTAATTTTGCTTTGGGGTTTTGGACTTTTTACAGTATTTTTCTGTTCCCAGGATTATGCAGTAAAATTTTTTAATAATGATTCTTTTTATTTTGTAAAACGCCAGCTGGTATGTTCTCTGGTAGGACTTGTACTTTTTGGTATTCTAGCTTTTACAGATATAAGTCTTCTTAAAAAGTCAATTTTCTGGCTTTTGATGGTTAGTATTGTTCTTTGTCTTTTAACCTTTATTCCAGGGGTTTCAATCGAAAAGAATGGTGCAAGACGCTGGGTAAAACTTCCTTTTAAGTTTTCTTTTCAGCCATCTGAATTGGTAAAACTTACTTTGGTTTTGTATCTGGCAAATTATTTTGACAAACAGTTTGAAATCGAAAATCCAAAAGAAAGAGATGTTCTTCCTTGTGTTGGAATTTTCCTTTTGCTTGTTGGACTTGTTCTTGCTCAAAAAGACTTTTCTACAAGCGTATTTTTGACATTAATTGGATTATTAATGTTTTTCGTTTCCGGTTCAAAAGTTACATGGGTTATTCCGTTTTTTATTCTGGTAACACCTGTTGTAATTATTGCTCTGTTTTCAGAACAGTATCGTTTGGATCGTTTAATCGGGTTTGTTCATCCTGAACAGGGTGCTCAATCATATAACTTTCAGGTCAATGCGGCAAAATCAGCAATTAGCGCCGGTGGATTCTGGGGATGTGGAATTGGCAGAGGATTGTCAAAACTGAATAACATTCCAGAAGTTCAGGCTGACTATATTTTTGCCGGCTGGACCGAAGCAATGGGCTTTTTTGGAGTTTTAGGATACCTGGTATTATTAGTTGTTTTTGCCTGGAGAGGTTATAGAACAGCTTTCCTTTGTCCTTCCAGATTTGCATCATATGGAAGTTTTGGCTGCGTTTCCATAATTTTCGTTCAGTCAATAGTAAACTGCATGGTTGTATGTGGTTTGCTACCTTCAACAGGAATCCCTCTACCGTTTTTTTCTGTTGGAGGATCTTCCATCATTGTTACTTTAGCAATGTGCGGATTCATTTTGAATGCTTCCCGTTGCGAAGAAAAGGAAGAACCGTATAGCAGGGTTTATGAAGAAGTTGATGTTGATACTTTGACAGTATTTTAAGCCTGCAGAATATAGATAAAAACAAAGAAACATAATAAAATTTAAGGAATTAAAAATGAGTGATATCGGATGGATGGTAAACGACAATATTGATTATTCAGATGAGGATTTGAGATTTATAAATCTTTCAGAACCAAAAACTGAACAGGGGGATAAAAAAATTAAAGTATTAAAAGTTGTTTTCTTTATTTTATGTATTCTCCTTGTTGGTGAACTGGTTGCTTATAAATATGTTGTGCCTCTTTTTGCCAGTCCAAAGGTATCTGTATCTGGTCAGAAAGCTTTTACAGCAGAAGAAATTGCTGCAAAACTTTTGCCAATGAACAGCACTTCATGGCTTGATTTTGATGTTGTTGAAGCAACTTCTTTATTGTCTGCAGAACCTGCCATTGAAAATGTTGTAATCGAAAAGAAATTTCCAGATAAGAT
Organism: Treponema sp.; assembly: GCA_045627625.1. GTDB lineage: Bacteria > Spirochaetota > Spirochaetia > Treponematales > Treponemataceae > Treponema_D. The sequence goes on along the minus strand of JAZQOB010000078.1, from coordinate 50,599 downwards.
TTCAATTGAAATTACAGAAAGAAAACCTGTTGCTGTAACTTTCCTTGTTGAAAATGGAGTTTGTTCTCCAGTACAGATTGACAGAAACTGTGCAATTTTCGTTGAAAGAACTGAATCTGTTTTATCAAATAATAAACTTCCAATTATTTCTGGTATTCCTGTTGAATACATGGCAGGAGGAAGAAGAATTAATGCTAAGTATCGTCCTCTTATTGATCAGATTTCAAGAATCTCAAGTCTTCCACAGAATTATTTTGCAAGTATTTCAGAAATTTGTGTAATTCCAAAGGAATCTGGAAACTATGAACTTGCTTTGATTCCAGCTCAGTCAAAAATTAAAGTTCTTACTGATCGGTCATTGAATGAAGAGTCGATTAAGTATATGATGTTAGTACTAGACGTAGTTAAGGAACTTGAAACAGATGTTTCCGAAATTGATATGCGTTACGGCTCTGTTTCGTTCAAAATCAATAGGGGTATTGGGGAAGAATAATGGGTGTACAAACTATCGTCGGTCTAGATATTGGTACAAGTGCCGTTCGTGCTGTTATTGCTGAAGTTAACGAAGAAGGCAAACTTACTGTTCTCGCAACTGCAACCAGAGATTCTGATGGTTTGCAGCAGGGCATTGTTGTAAATATTGAAGCCGCTAAAGAAGTTGTAAAAGAAACTATTGAAGCCGTAGAAAATACAGCAGGAATTGCTGTAGACAGCGTTATCGTTAGTCTTGGTGGTCTTACAATAGAAAGTAGAAACTATCGGGGAACTGTTCCTATCGAAGCAAACAAGGGTGTTCCACGGGAAATTACACAGGAAGATGTAATTAAAGTTATTAATACTGCAACTACTATCAATCTCCCATTTGAAAGAGAAAAAATTCATACTATTCCTCAGGATTATATTGTTGATGATGTTTCAGGTATTTCAAATCCTGTAAACCGTATTGGTTATAAACTTGAAACTGAAGTTCATGTTGTTATTGCTTCAAAAAATGTAATCAGAAACTTAAGACAGACAATTGATCGTGCAGGGTATGGTTTATCCAGAGTAATGTTAAAGACCCTTGCTCAGACTAAATCTGTTTGTCACGATGATGAAATGGAATTAGGTTCAATTCTTATTGACTTGGGAGCAGGAACTACTGATGTTCTTGTAATCATTGATGATGCTCCAATCTGTACTGCCTCAATTCCGGTCGGAGGTAATCTTGTAACCAGCGATATTGCTGTTGTAACAGGCATTCCTTCAGCTCTTGCAGAAACAATTAAAATTGAACATGGATGCTGCTGGCTCCAGAGTGTACTTGCCAATGATACAGATATTATTCTTCCTGGTGTTGGTGGTCGTGCTCCTGAAGTTCTGGCTCGTTCACAGTTGTGCGAAATTATTCAGGGACGAATGCTCCAGATTTTTACAATGGTAAAAGAGGCTATTGTTAAGAACTCAAATAATACAATCAGAAAACTTTCAGGAAATATTATCCTTACTGGTGGTGGTGCTCAGATGGAAGGTGTTATTGAACTTGCTCAGGCTTGTTTTAAAACTTCATCTGTAAGACTTGGTATTCCTGAAAATCTTGGTGGTACCGAAGCTGAATATCGCCGTCCTGATTTTGCTACTGCTATTGGTCTTGTAATGGCAAATAAGGATCATATTCAGAATGTAAATGGAAAAAAGAATAATCGTAAAAATAAAAAGACAGGGAATGGGGATCCTAACGAAAGTCTTTTACATAAACTTTATAAAAAATTTTTTTAGTGACTAATATGAATTCATAAATGGGAGGAACTATGGATTTATCTATCGTAAATGAAGAAGGAAGTACTCAGGATTATGAACAGCAGGAATTGCCTGCTCGCAATAAAACTGTAATCAAAGTTGTTGGTTGTGGTGGCGGTGGTTCAAATGCCGTTAACCGAATGATTGATGCACAGATTGATGGTGTAGAGTTTATTGTTTGTAATACTGACCTTCAGGCTTTGGATAGTTCTAATGCTCCTGTAAAAATTGCTATTGGACAGAAACTTACAAAAGGTCTTGGTGCTGGTGGTTTACCAGAAGTTGGTGAACAGGCTGCTCAGGAAGATACAGATATTCTTAAAAACATTTTGACTGGTGCAGATATGGTTTTCATTACTGCAGGTATGGGTGGTGGAACAGGAACTGGTTCAGCTCCTGTAGTTGCTCATATTGCTAAAGAATTGGGTGCTTTGACAGTTGGTGTTGTTACAACTCCATTTGAATTTGAAGGTCCTGTTCGTATGCGTAAAGCAAAGGCTGGTCTTGAAAAATTAAATGCAGAAGTAGACTCTCTTATTGTGATTCCAAATCAACAGTTATTAAAGGTTGTTGATAAAAATACTCAGATTCAGCAGGCCTTCCTTGTTGCAGATGATGTTTTGCGTCAGGGAGTTCAGGGAATTTCTGATATCATTACTAAGACTGGTATGATTAATATCGATTTTGCTGATGTTAAAAATACTATGAAAGATAAAGGTAGAGCAATTCTTGGTGTTGGTTATGGTGAAGGCGATAATCGTGCAGTTGAAGCTGCAAAACGCGCTATTAACAATCCAATGCTTGAAGATACTCATATTGATGGAGCAAAAAATATTCTTATTAATATTTCTGCAGCCTCGTTCTCTTTGAATGAAGTAACAGAAATTTCAAAGATTATTACTGCCGCTGCTTCTCCTGATTTAAATACAACTATGGGACAGGTTATTAATCCTAATCTTGGTGATAAGATTAGTGTAACTGTAATTGCTACAGGCTTTGATGAAAAAGAAAAGGAAGAAACTTCTGCTCCTGCTAAAACTCCTGTTGTTGTAGCTCCTGTTTCAAATGTGGTTACATCTGATGAATTTGAAGACATCCTTCACGGTTCAGACCCTATTGCTCCAGATGAAGGGGAATTTATTTCAAAAAAAGATGTTGCTCCTGTTGCAAGTATAAACGATAAACCTGAAGATTTATTTAATACAAATGATTATATACCAAGAGATAAACCAGAGCGTCCACAGAGCGAAGCCTGGGGATCTGGATTATATTCTCAGACAGAAGTTTTCTCTGGAACTGCAAGACGACCATTAAATCCTCCAAGTGGTCCAATTGATACAAATGACTTGAAGACTCCTGCAATCTGGATTAATCAGAATTATTCAAAAACTATTGATTTAGGTGATCAATAATTAAAAATGAGAGGCAGTACATTTGACTATAAATGAATTGCTTTCTCAGTTTTATACGGATCTTCTGCTGGTAAAAAGAGCTTCCGAAAAAACTGCAGAAACATACAGAATTTCCTGTGAAGAATTCTTAAAATGGCTGGTAGAAGAGCGTATAAAAATTAAAGAAGTAACAGCTCAGAATATCTCCTACTATCTTATTAAGCGCAAGACAGATGGAGTAAATGAACTGACTATTGCTAAAGATATTTCCGGACTAAGAGCATTAGGTGATTATTTTGTTAGAAAAAATTACTGGTCCGAAAATATAACCCTGCTTTTAGACCGTCCAAAAACTTCCCGAAATCTTCCAAAAGTTCTCTCTATCGAACAGATTGATGCTCTTCTTGCCTGTATTGATACATCAACATTATCAGGAAAAAGAGATTATGCCTTATTTGAATTGATTTATTCCTGTGGTCTTCGTATTAGTGAAGCCTGTGGATTATTGATTTCCAATGTACATCTTCAGGAAAGAATACTTCTTGTTCACGGGAAAGGCGATAAGGAAAGAATTGTTCCTTTTGGAGAACAGGCTGCAGAAAAACTGATTGCATATCTTGATGAAGTGAGACCTCAACTGGTAAAAGATAAAATTGTTGCTGAAGTTTTTGTTAATTACAGAGGAGAACCAATTACCCGCAAGGGAGTGTGGAAACGCTTTAAGGAATTGGAAGCTATGACTGGAATTGACTGTAAAGTTCATACTTTGCGACATTCTTTCGCAACTCATTTATTGGCAGGCGGAGCTGATTTGCGATCAGTTCAGGAACTTTTAGGACATGCAGATTTAGCTACAACCACAATTTATACTCATATTACTGATGATCAGATAGAACAGGCCCACGAAAAATTTTTTAAAAAATGATTTTTTTCTTTTGCAACTTGATTACTGTAAAATTTATACTAAAATATAAGTAATGAGGTTGAAATGAAAAAGTTTTTAGCAGGTTTTTTAACTGTAGTTGTTTTTTTCTCTTTTGTTTCCTGCACAAAATCAAATATGACAATAAAAAGAATGCAGAAGCTGGAGGAAGGAGTAGATTCTCCAACTTCAATTTCGGAAATTAAAGATGCAATCAAAAAATATGAAGATAGAGTTAATGATGTAGTTCTTGCCCAGCAGCAGATTGGAATCTGGTATAAAATGCTTGGTTCAAGATATATAAAAGAGGGCATGTATGGAGAAGCTTTAAAAGCTTATGAAGCAGCTCTTGAAATTTACCCTACAAATCAGAATCTTTACTACTGGGTTGGAGTTTGTGCTGGTCTTATGGCAAAAGAATCATTGGATTTTAATGCCAGTGGAATGAATCAAATTAAAGAAAACTATCTGGAACTTGCCGAATCTGCCTATAAACGGGCTATTGATTTGGATGACCGCTATGAAAGAGCCTGGTATGCATTAGGTTCTCTTTATTCATTTGAATTAGCTGAATATGAAAAAGCTGTTGAATGTTTTGAAAAAGCTTTGGAAATCAGTACCAAAAGTATAGATACTATGTTTAATCTTGCTCGTGCCTATTATGGGGCTTACGAATCCGATAAAGCTGTTGAAATGTATGACAGAATTATTTCCATATCTAAATCAGAAAATACAAGAAAAGAAGCTGAAGATTTAAAACGACAGATTCTTGATAGTTATGGAGAGTAATACGGAAAAGTACACCGAAGATCAGCTTATTTATTTTCTCTCCCTTGCAAGAATTGGCTTTCTTTCTATTGAAGACAAAAAAAAATTCGAAAAAAATCTTGACAGTTATAATGACCTTGCATTACTGTCTATAGAAGAGATTGAATCATTTATAGGTCATCCGGTTTCAAAAAAATCAAAATGGGATGGACCTGAAAATCTTAGAATGGCAAAGGTTGCATTGCATTATTGCGAAAAGCTTGGAATAAAAATAATTCCTTATTCCAGTCAGATGTATCCTGAAATTTTAAGAGAGATTCATAATCCCCCTTATGTTTTATTTTGCAGAGGTAACCTGAATTGTCTTTGCGAAAGAAGTGTTTCGGTTGTAGGAACCAGAAGGCTTACACCGGAAGGCAGAAAGGCTTGTCATGATTTTGCATATTCTGCAGTTATGGATGGCTGCAATGTAATCTCGGGGCTGGCTAACGGGGCGGATGGTGCTGCTCATACAGGGGCTGTCAATGCCTTTTTTGATGCTCTGGAAAAGCAGATTCCTTTAGAAACTCTTGGAAAAACTATAGCTGTAATTCCAAGTGCAATTGATGATATTGTGCCTGCTAATAATAAAAAACTGGCTGAAAATATTCTTAAGGCCGGTGGTTGTATTATTAGTGAATATGAGCCTGGATGCGAAATGGCAGTATGGCATTATGTTGGCAGAAATCGGATTATTGCAGGCTTGTCTCCTGCAACGGTTGTAATTGAAGCCCCTGCTGGAAGTGGAGCTTTAATAACTGCTGATTTTGCACTGGATTTTAACAGGGATTTGATGTTTCACGAAGTTACCTTTGGTAATATGGCGGCTCAGATTTCCCAGGTTGTAGAAAAAGACTTGAAGGCAAAATATTCTGCTGGAAAAGTGAGCAAATATAAAACAGAGAATACTGCTGAAAAGTTTATAGAAGCAGGAGCTCCTGTTATAAAAGATTATAAAGATTATTGTTTATGTCTGGCCGAAGCACCAGGTAAACGAAATAAACTAAATAATTCAAATCAACCAGAGTTGTTTGATTAATATTCTGATGATTTGGTAAATAATATGTAGGTGGTTGGTATGGCAACAAAGAAATCAAAAGCAAAAATTCCTCAGACCCTTGTAATTGTAGAATCTCCGGCTAAAGCCCACACAATTGAAAAGTATCTGGGGCCTGGTTATACGGTAAAAGCATCAATGGGACATTTGATTGATTTACCAAAATCCAGAATGGCTATTGATGTAAACAACAATTTTATGCCTGAATATATTACTGTTCGTGGTCGTGCTAAATTATTAAAAGAACTTCAGAAAGATGCAAAAAAATCAGATTTTGTATTGCTTGCATCCGATAACGACCGTGAAGGAGAAGCTATTGCCTGGCATTTGAACAATGCATTAAAAGATAAGACAAATGCTAAAATCAGTCGTATTGTATTCAACGAAATTACACCTACAGCAATTACCGAAGCTGTAAAAAATCCTGGCGAAATTATTGAAGCAAAAGTAAATGCTCAGAAAGCTCGTCGTGTCCTTGACCGTCTTGTTGGTTATAATTTAAGTCCGCTTTTGTGGACAAAAGTAAAAAATGGTCTTTCGGCTGGTCGTGTTCAGTCTGTAGCTTTAAGACTTATTTGTGAAAGGGAAAAAGAAGTTGAAGATTTCCTTCCAGAAGAATACTGGTCACTGGATGCCGATTTCCAGAAAGGAAAATCAAGCTTTACTGCACAGCTGGTAAAATACAAGGGCGAAAATCCTGAATTAAAATCAGAAGCTGTTGTTCAGTCAATTATTGATGAAATTCAGAATAGTCCATGTCTTGTTTCTTCTATCAAGAAAACTGAAAAAACTGTTCGTCCTAAGGCTCCATTTACAACTTCTAAATTACAGCAGGCTGCTGCTAATCGTCTTGGATTCACTTCAAGAAAAACTATGCAGATTGCACAGCAGTTGTACGAAGGTATTTCAATTGGAACTAATCGTGTAGGTCTTATTACTTACATGCGTACAGACTCTGTTCGTATTTCCGATACAGCTTTGGAAGATGTTCGTGGCTGGATTTCTAAAAATCATCCTGAAGATTTACCTGTAGAACCAATTCATTATTCTGTTGGAAAAAGTGCCCAGGATGCCCATGAAGGTATTCGTCCAACCTATACAACTTATACACCAGAAAGTGTAAAAGAATATCTTTCTCATGATCAGTACAAACTTTATTCAATCATTTGGGAACGCTTTGTTTCTTCTCAGATGAATAATGCAAAAATGATTACAACTTCTGTTGAAATTAATTCTGGAGATGCAACTTTCCGTGTTGCTGCCAGCAAAATTGCAGAAAAAGGTTTTTACAATGTAATTAAACTTCTTTCATCAAAAGAAGAAAAATCTTCATCTTTGCCAGCAATGAAAGAAGGTGAAGAAATTACTGTTCAGAAGTTCCATCCAGAACAGCACTTTACACAGGGACCTGCCCGTTATACAGATGCTTCTATCGTTCGTATGCTTGAAGAAAAAGGAATTGGTCGTCCTTCAACTTATGCACCAATTATTTCTGTATTGCTGGACCGTTATTATGTTACAAGAAGTAATAAACAGCTTGTTCCAACTCAGCTTGGAAGGATGATTTCTAAAATTCTTGTAGAATCTTTCCCTGCTGTAATCAATGAACAGTTTACTGCTGAAGTTGAAAATCAGCTTGATAAAGTTGAAGCTGATGAATTGGTATGGAATAACATGATTGGTGATTTCTATGAGCCATTTAAACAGAGAGTTGATCAGGTAATGGAAACTCAGGAAAGTATTAAAGGCTTCCTTGATGAAGAAACTGATAAAATCTGTGATTTGTGCGGAAAACCAATGATCAAAAAACTAGGTCGCTTTGGATTCTTCCTGGCTTGTTCTGGATTCCCTTCATGTCATAATACAAAATCAATTCCTCTTGCAAAATGTCCAATGCATGACTGTGATGGTGAAATTGTTGCAAGAAAAACAAAGGGTAGAGGAAAAGAATTCTACGGTTGTACTAACTATCCAACCTGTAATTTTATTTCTCACTTTAAGCCAATTGATCAGTACTGTCCAAAATGTGGCTGGTTCATGGTTGAAAAATACGACAAAAAGAATGGTTCATTTAAATCTTGTATTAATCCAGATTGTGATTATTTACATACAAATGATGAAGAACCTGCAATTTCAGTCGAAAATGAAGATTAATTGCCGATAATTTAATTATGAAATTATCTGAACTTTGTAATGAATTTTTATTGTATATAAAGTCTGTTCGTGGACTTTCTGAAAATACTGCAACTGGATACAAAAATGATTTGCTTCAGTTGCAGGAATTTTTATCTTCAGAAATGGATATAAAAACAATTACAAAGGAAAATCTTTTGCTCTGTATAGGGCAACTTTCCAAACAGAAAAAATCTGCCGCAAGTATCAATCGCTTTATTGCGGCAGTTCGTTCTGTCTTTTCTTATGGTTTAAAATTTTCCTATCTTGAAAAAAATCCTGCTTTAGAACTTAAAACTGTAAAGCTTCCTAAAAAGCTTCCAAATTTCATGACTTCTGCAGAAGTAAATCAGCTTATTGCTCAACCAGAACAGAATGAACTGTTGTGGCAGTCTCGGGATACAGCGCTTTTTGAAATGTTGTATTCTTCAGGTTGTCGTGTAAGCGAGATTTGCGGTCTGTGTTTTGATGATTTTGTTGATTCTTATCATTCTGCAGTGGTTCATGGAAAAGGTTCCAAAGACCGGGTAGTTTATTTTGAAGAAGATGCTCAGAAAGCCTTGAAAAATTATCTTGAAGACCGTAAGAAAAAACTGGATGATTTGCAGATTCCGGAAGGTTTCAGACCTAAAAATATTTTTATTAATCAAAAAGGAACTGCCTTGTCGGAACAGGGAGTAAGATTCATTCTGTCAAAATACAGCGGTGCAGAAGGAACTAATCATCATGTTAATCCACATGCTTTTAGACATACTTTTGCAACTCAAATGCTTGGAAACGGGGCTGATGTAAGACTGGTTCAGGAAATGCTGGGACATTCAAATATCAGTACTACCCAGAGATATACTCATATCACAACAGAAAAACTTATTGAAATTTATAATAAAGCTCATCCTCATGGGTAAAAAAAAACTTGTCGATTTAGATAGATTTTTATTATATTAATATAAATTGCCATTAGTGGCTTTATTGGAGTAATTATGTCAAATGTAAAAATCAGAAGTACAACTATTCTTGCTGTTCGCCGTAACGGACAGGTTGCAATGGCTGGTGATGGTCAGTGTACATTAGGTGATACTGTTTGTAAGGGAAATTCAAGAAAGGTTAGAAAAATCTATGACGGAAAAATTCTTACAGGTTTTGCCGGTTCTGTAGCAGATGCCTTTACTTTATTAGATAGATTTGAAGAAAAAATTAAAACATACAATGGAGACTTAATGCGTTCGGCTGTAGAACTTGCTAAAGCCTGGCGTACTGACAGAAGTCTTCAGAAACTTGAAGCAATGCTTCTTGTTGCAGATAAAGATCATATTCTTTTAATCAGTGGAGACGGAAATGTAATTGAACCTGAAAAAGATGCAATTGCAATTGGTTCAGGTGGAAACTTTGCTTATTCTGCTGCATTGGCTTATCTTGATTCTTCTGATTTATCTGCAAAAGAAATTGTAGAAAGATCACTTCATATTGCAGGCAGCATTTGTATTTATACTAACGAAAACATTACAGTTGAAACATTAGACTAATTATCAGTAGGAAAAAAAATGGGAAATTCAGATTTAACACCAAAACAGATTGTTGAAAAACTTGATTCATATATTATTGGACAGAAAGAAGCTAAAAAGGCTGTTGCTGTTGCTTTAAGAAACCGCTTTAGAAGATTAAAGCTTGCAGAAGATATTCGGGATGAAGTTGCTCCTAAAAATATTCTTATGATTGGACCAACTGGTTGTGGTAAAACTGAAATTGCCCGCCGTCTTGCAAAACTTTGCGGTGCACCATTCTTAAAGGTTGAAGCTACAAAATATACAGAAGTTGGATATGTTGGACGAGATGTTGAATCTATGATTCGTGATTTAATGTCAGTTGGTTTTAATGATGTAAAAGCCGAAATGGAAGAAGAACTTCGGGAAAAATCTGTTTCCATTGTTGAAGAAAAGCTTTTGGATCTTCTGCTTCCAGGTCTTAATAAAAAAGATAAAAAAACTGAAGAATCTCCTGCTGTTACACAGGCTAGTCCTACAGAAGTAACTTTTGATTTGAATGCAATTAATGCAATGAACAATGCTCTTGTAGAACAGCAGAAAGAAGATGAGGCTAAGGCTAATTCTGAAAATCATACTCGTGAAGTATTCCGACAGAAACTTCGTGAAGGTCTTCTGGAAGATGCTAAAGTCGAAATGTATGTGAACAAGCCAAAAACTGGTATGCCAAGTATAGAAATTATGAGTGCTGGTTCCATTGACGATTTACAGAACAGTATGCAGGGAATTATGAACATGATTAATGGCAGCGGTTCCCGTGGTAAAAAAAGAACTATTACAATTAAAGAAGCAAGAAAGATTCTTACAGAAGAAACTCTGGACAGTCTTGTTGATCCTGATAAAGTTGCTGATGAAGCTAAAAATCGAGTTGAACAGAGTGGAATTATCTTTATTGACGAAATTGATAAAATTGCTGTTCATGGTCAGAGTCATGGTCAGGATGTTAGTAGAGAAGGGGTTCAGAGAGATATTCTTCCAATCGTTGAAGGAAGCAATGTAAATACAAAATGGGGTGTTGTTGATACAACTCATATTCTGTTCATTGCTGCTGGGGCCTTCTCGGTTTCTGCTCCAAGTGATTTGATTCCAGAACTTCAGGGTCGTTTCCCATTGCGTGTAGAACTGGATTCTTTGCACAAAGAAGACTTTATGAAAATTCTTAAGGAACCAAAAAACAGCCTTATTATGCAGTATTGCTCTTTGCTTTCTACAGAAGGAGTAACTCTTAATTTTACAGATGAAGCAATCGAAAGAATGAGTTTTATTGCTGAAGAAGTTAATTCAAAGAATGAAAATATTGGTGCAAGAAGACTTCATACAATTATGGAAAAAGTTCTTTCAGAAATCTGTTTTGATGCTGATGAACATAAAGGCGAAACAATCAATATTGATGCCGCTTATGTAGATTCTAAACTGGGTGATGTTGTTCAGAGCCAGGATTTATCAAGATATATTCTGTAAAATTAAATTCTACCGGCCTGCTTGTGAGAACTGATTATCTTTTTGATTGCATTAAAAGTTTCTTCACTGATATCATGTTCAATCTTGCAGGCATCGGAGGCTGCTGTTTCAGAATTTACGCCGATAGATTCGAAAAAAGAAGTCAGCACAGTATGTCGTTCGTAAATACTTTCTGCAATTTCCATGCCTTTAGGAAGTAAAACAATTTTCTGGTCTTCTGCAATCTGCAAATAACCTTCTTTTTCAAGATTATGAATAGTTACACTTACAGATGGTCGTGAAAAATTCATAGCTTTTGCAATATCAATAGCACGAACTTCTCCGTTTTTTGATAAAACTAAAATTGTTTCCAGATACATTTCTGCTGACTCTCGAATCTGCATAAAAACCTCTCAAAATATTTTTTTTAGTATAAACAAAGAAATTGACTAGTACAAGTTATTATTTTTTTAATTTTTTCTAAACCTTTATTTTTAATTTCCGAAAATCAAGTAGATGTAAACAAACTAATAAGGGGTAGAAGATGAATTCATTTAACAGATCAATTGATATTCTTCAGCGTGGAATGGATGTTTCTTCATTGCGTTATCAGGTTACTGCAAACAATCTGGCAAACAGTGAAGTTCCAAATTTCAAACGCCAGGTTGTAACTTTTGAATCAGAATTAAAAAAAGCTTTTGACTCAGAAGAAAATTCAAAAAATTCTTTTAAACTTACAACTACAGATTCCAGACATATTCAGATTAACGAACCATATGATTACAGAGAAGTAGAGCCTCGTCGCGTTACAGACTTTATGACTACTGCAAAAGCTAACGGAAACAATGTTGATGCAGAAACTGAAGCAAACAATATTCTTCAGATTCAGATGCAGTACAAGTTGTTGTCTCAGCTTGCAAGTTTTGAATTTTCACAGCTTAACACAGCTATGAAAAAGTAGTATAGAGTAATTTTGGAGTAAGACTATGGGAATGTTTACCAGTATTAATATTGCTGCTACAGGAATGTCAGCAGAAAGACTTAGAAGTGATGTAATTTCAGACAATATCGCCAATGCTTCTACAACAAGAACACAGGAAGGTGGCGCTTTTAAAAAATCAACAGTTGTAATGAGACCTGTTTCGGATGCAAAACCTCAGTGGAACTATCCATTCAGCTCTTCTGCTGCAGATAATGGGCCTGGAAAAGGTGTAAAAGTTCTTGAAATCGTAAAAGATTCAACACAGGGTCGTTTGGTTTATGATCCAAGTCATCCAGATGCAATTAAATCAGGTCCAAACAAAGGCTATGTTGAATATCCTAATGTAAATATCGTAAATGAAATGGTAGATTTAATTTCTGCTTCCCGTGCCTACGAAGCAAATGCTACTGTAATTGACGGAGCTAAAGATATGTTCTCTGCAGCTCTTGATATTGGCCGCTAGAATTTAGTTTGTCTTGACAATTAGAAGGCTACAGTTGATAATTAAGCCTTAGGTGGAAGGAAAGTTATGAAAATACCAGAATTTGGAACTTTACAGATGGTTCGCACTCAGGCGGAACATTACGGAAATACAAAAATCACTTCTGTTTCTCTCAATGATGTAAAAGATAAAACAGGATTACTTCATACAACTGAAAAATCAGGAAAAAAATCGTTTCAGGATTATCTTTTTGATGCAATGAACGAAATGAACAGTCAGCAGATGGATGTTGCCGCTTTGGAACAGAAAATCGAAACTGATCCTGATTCAGTTGATATCCATGATGTTACAATCGCAATGTCTAAAGCAAGAATGTCTTTAAATCTTGCACAGACTGTAATTGATCGTCTTGTAACTGGCTGGAACGAAATCAGCACAACTCGATAAAAATAACTTCTATATTATACTTTTTGTTGTCAAATTTACCTCTCTATGATATAATTAATTAAATTTAGTATAAATTTCTTTAAATTCGTTCTCGGGAGGGGTTCAGATGAACGAATGGCTTAAAAAGGTTTTCGGCAAGATCAAGGATCTTTGGTCAAAGTGGAAACCAATCCAAAAAGTCATAATTATTGGCATTATTATTGTTGTTGTAATTGCAATTGTTGCAACTGCAAAGTTGTCTTCTAAACCTAGTGAAGTAAGACTCTTTAATGCCCCTGTCACAGATCAGAATAATCTCGTTTCAATTCTTGACCGTCTTGATGCTGAAAAAGTTGAAGCATCTGAAAGAGATGGTTATATCTATGTAAAAGATGCAAATGTAAAAAGAAGAATGACTGCATTGTTAAATGATGCAGGTCTTATTCCTTCAAATGTTGATATTTGGGCCGATTATTTTGACCGCAGCTGGTCTACTACTGATGATGACCAGAATGTTAAACTTCAGAATAAAAAGAAACAGGAAGTTAAGAAATTCCTTGAAAGCTATGTAGATATTGAATCTGCATTTGTTAATATCGTTGTTCCAAAAGTTTCGGTTTTTGCCTCAAATCAGGAACCTGTAACTTGTTCTGTTAATATTACAACTAAACCAAACAGTACACTTCTTACAGAAAGAAAAAGAATCCTTGGTATTCACAGAGCGATTCTTGCAGCTGTAGAAGGCCTTAAAGAAGAAAATCTTGTAATTACTGATGGGGAAGGTGAAATTGTAAACGATTTTGCCAGCATGGCAGATTCTGATGATGTTGATGTTGCTGCAAAACAGAGACGACTTATTCAGAAAGAAGAAGCTAAACTCCGTGCAAAGATTTTGAATGCTTTGCAGTCATATATTACAACTGACCGTGTTAGAGATGTTCTTGTAAACTTTGAAATGGATTTTTCAAAGGAAACATCTGATGGAATTGTTTACAGCCCATTTGTTCGTCGTGATGATAACCCTGATACTCCATATGATGACTCAGAAATTATTGATGCAGTTCCTATCTCAGAACAGACTGTAACAAAAGAATATCAGCAGAGAGGTCTTACTCCTGAAGGTCCTGCTGGGGTTGAAGGTCAGACACCTCCTGTTTATACAGATATGAGCAATGTTGAAGGTAAATCAACTGAAACAGGTGCTACTGTAAACTACGCAATTAATACAAAAAATGTTCACCGAAAAGAAGATGCTAAAATTACCCAGGTTACAGTTTCTGTAAACATTGACGGTAAATGGAGTCTTCCAATTCGTGATCCAAATGATACTAAAAAATATTTGATTGATGAAACAACTGGTCTTCGTGTTCGTGAATATACAGGTTTGACACAGGTAGAAAAAGACGGATACGCAGATATTATTAAAGGTGCTATTGGATACAAGAAAAATCGTGGGGATCAGGTTTATGTAACTTCAATTCCTTATGACCAGGATGAAAGATTCCGTAAGATTGATGAAGATTGGTTGAAGGCTCAGCAGAGAGCTAAAACAATTGCAATCATTCTTGCAGGTATTGTTATTGTTCTTATTGGATTTATTGTATTCCGTATTATTAGTAAAGAAGTTGAACGCCGTCGTCGTGAAAGAGAAGCTCGTCTTCTTGCGGAACAGCAGGCAGCTCGAGAAAAAGCTCTTTGGGATGCAAAAGAAGAAGGTATGGATATTACCATGTCTGTTGAAGAAACCCGACGAATGGAACTTCAGGAAAACGCAATTACTATGGCAAAGGAACATCCAGAAGATGTTGCAATGCTTATCCGTACATGGTTAATGGAGGAATAGAATGGCAGATGAAACAACAGCTGGCGAAAAGCCTTCATCGAACCCAAAACCAGTTCCAAAACCAGGTCAGTTAAAACCAAATGGTTCTGGTTCTTCAAAAAAGGGAAGTAAAGATTATAAGAGTTTAACTGGTCGTCAGAAGGCTGCTATTTTCCTTATTTCCCTCGGTCCAGATGTTTCTGCAGAAATCATGAAACATCTTCGCGAAGATGAAGTTGAAACTTTAACTTTTGAAATTGCCCGTCAGGAAAAAGTAAATCCTGATTTTAAAGATGCTGTTCTTGAAGAATTCCAGGAATTGATGCAGGCACAGAAGTTTATCACTACTGGTGGTATTGATTATGCCCGTGTACTTTTGGGAAAATCTCTTGGTTCTCAGAAAGCTATTGATATTATCAACAGGCTTACTTCTAGTCTTCAGGTTCGTCCTTTTGACTTCATTCGAAGAACAGACCCTGCTCATTTGTTAAACTTTATTCAGCAGGAATATCCTCAGACTATTGCCTTGATTCTTGCTTATCTTGAACCAGGAAAAGCAGCTATTATTTTGCAGAACTTGCCAGAAGATATGCAGGCCGAAGTTTCTAAGCGTCTTGCAACTATGGACCGTACATCTCCTGATGTATTGCGTGAAGTTGAACGAGTATTGGAAAAGAAACTTTCTACATTGTCTTCAGAAGACTATACTGCTGCCGGTGGTGTTGAAGCTATCGTTGAAATCTTGAACCTTGTAGATCGTTCTTCTGAAAAATCAATTATCGAATCTCTTGAAGAAGACGATCCAGACTTGGCAGAAGAAATCAAGAAACGAATGTTCGTATTCGAAGATATTGTTATGCTTGATAACCGTGCTATCCAGAAAGTTCTTCGTGATGTTGACCAGCAGGAATTGGCTAAAGCCCTTAAATCGGTTGATGCCGAAGTTCAGGATAAAATCTTTGGAAATATGTCAAAGCGTGCCGCAAGTATGCTTAAAGAAGATATGGAATTCATGGGTCCTGTCCGCTTAAAGGATGTAGAAGAAGCTCAGCAGAAGATTGTATCAATTATTCGTCGTCTTGAAGATAGTGGTGATATCGTTATCGCCCGTTCTGGTGAAGATGAACTTGTAACTTGATGTAGGAAGGAATTAATAGATTATGGCTAAAACAGTATTTCGTCCAGGCGAAACAAATGTAGATAGTGGAAAAGTTCTCTTACCCTTAGTTCGCAATTATGCCCCAGTTGAAGAAGAAATTGAGGAAATTGTTGAAGAATATCATGGGCCTACTGCAGATGATTTACGCCGAGAAGCAGAAGCTTTTAAAAAACAGTGGGATGTTGAAAAACAACAACTTATTGTTCAGGCTCAATCTACTGCAGACGAAATTGTACGAAAAGCTGAATCTACAGCCTTTGAAGAAGTAAAACGACAGACTGATCAGGCTGCAATTATTAAGGCTGATGCTGAAAACGAAGCTGCTGATATTATTGCAAAGGCTCAGGAAGAAGCTGCTAGAATTATTGCTGAAGCTGAAGGCGAAAGAGATAGAATGCAGCAGGATGCATATAAAGAAGGTTATGATAAAGGTCATCAGGATGGTTACGAAAGAGGTGAATCTGAAGTAGATCGTCTTGTAGATAGAATGCATCGAATTATTGAAGCTGTAATGCAGCGTCGAGAAGAAATTCTTCAGGATACAGAAAGTCAGATTGTTGAACTTGTAATTTTAATGGCTCGTAAAGTTATTAAGATTCTTTCTGAAAATCAGAAGAATGTTGTTATGGCAAATGTTCTTGCCGCACTTAAAAAAGTAAAAACTCGTGGAAATGTTACTCTTCGTGTTAATCTTGAAGATATAAAACTTACAACAGAAAATGTTTCTGAATTCATTAAGCATGTTGAAAATGTTCAAGGCATCACTGTATTGGAAGATTCTGCAGTCGAAAAGGGTGGATGTATTGTAGAAACTGACTTTGGTGCTATTGATGCTAGAATTTCAAGCCAGTTGTCTGAACTGGAAAACAAGATTCTTGAAGTTTCTCCTGTAAAAAATATTAAGCGTTCTGATACTTTAGCTGTTTCGGAATAATTAGATTTTTTGCTTTCTTTTTATTGAGGGGATTATATGAAAGCTGCTTATACCGGTGAATTCAATTTTAACAAATATCTTGAAAAAGTTGTCTCTGCTGAAACTATTCTGTATACAGGAAAAGTTGTAGCTGTAAAAGGTCTGGAAATCATTAGTGAAGGACCTCGTTCTAGTATTGGTGAAATCTGTACAATTAAATTAAAAAATGGATCTTCAATAATGGCAGAGGTTGTTGGCCTTGATGAAAAGCTTGTAAAACTTTCTGCTTTTGAAGATACAAAAGGTATTGAAGTTGATTGTGAAGTTACTGCTTCCGGCGAAAGTCTTCAGGTTCCTGTAGGAAAAAGTTTACTTGGACGATGTATTGATGCTTCTGGCCATCCTTGTGATGGTCTTGGAGAAATCTCTCCTGAAGGTTATTATCCTGCAGTAAATGAAGCCCCTAATCCAATGACAAAACTTCCTGTAAACCGAAGAATTGTTACTGGAGTTCGAGCAATCGATTCTATGCTTACAATTGCAAAAGGTCAGCGTGTTGGTATTTTTGCAGGTTCAGGTGTTGGTAAATCTACTTTGCTTAGTATGGTTGCCAGAAACACAAATGCTGATATTAATGTAATTGGTCTTGTAGGAGAACGAGGACGCGAAGTTCTTGAATTCATTAAAAGAGATTTAGGTCCAGAAGGTCTTAAACGCTCTGTAATAGTAATTGCAACTGGAGATCAGAGTGCAATTTGTCGTGTTCGTGCGGCTTATGTTTGTACTGCTGTTGCTGAATATTTTAGAGATCAGGGTAAAGATGTAATGCTTATGTTTGATAACCTGACTCGTTTTTCTCTTGCACAGAGAGAAATTGGTATTTCAAATGGTGAGCCTCCTACAGAACAGGGCTTTACTCCAAGTGTATTTACAATGCTTCCAAAGCTTCTTGAACGAGCAGGTACTAACGATAAAGGTTCCATCACTGCTTTATATGCTGTATTGGTTGAAGGTGATGATATGAACAATCCGATTGCAGATGCTGTTCGTGGTATTCTTGATGGACATATTGTTTTGAGCCGAAAACTTGCTGCTGCAAACCATTATCCAGCAATTGATGTATTACCTTCAATCAGTCGTATTGCAAAGAGAGTTAATGGTCCTGTAACTAGAAAAGCTGTTTCAAAATTAAGATCTGCTCTTGCGGTTTATGCTGATAAAGAAACAATGATTACTTCCGGTATCTATCAAAAAGGTACTTCTCCAGAAATTGATCTGGCAATAGATTTACATTCTTCAATTAATGAATTCCTTATGCAGGAAGAAGATGAAAAATGTTCAATTGAAGATACTTTGAAAAAACTTTCTGCTGTTTCTGGAATTGAAATCCCTGAAGAAGAATATTCTGAAAATCAGGAAGAAGTAGCTCAAAGGGCTGCTGAACAATCTGAATAAAGCTTATGAAAAAATTTTCTTTTGAACTGCAGGATGTTCTTGAATACAGAAGTTATGAACAGGAACAGGCTGAAGCGGAATTAGGTAAAGCTCTTGCAGTAGAAAATGAAATCAATCAAAATCTGGAACTTCTCGCACAGCAACTGGTCAATGCAAAAGAGCAGTCTAAAAATTCTAGAGATGTACAGGATTTTATTGCCTTCAGTCAGTTCTCAAAATTAGTTGATTTCCAGAAAGAAGAATTGATGAAACAGCTGGCACAGGCAAAAATTGTAACAGAAGAAAAACGGCAGATTCTTATGGAATGCATGAAAAAAACTTCTGCATTGGAAAAGTTAAAAGAAAAACAGCTTGAAGAATACAATCAAGCTGTTAAAAAGCAGAATAAAAAATTCATAGATGAACTTGGAAACCAGGGATATTTTAGAAATACTTTTGGCTCTGGTTCCGATTCAAATTAATAATGGAAAGCACTTCCACCAATAAATTCACGGATAATTGATCTGTTTGGAACATTTGTTGGTGAAATTGTAGCAAAGTTTTCCAGAAAACTTAAAAGTCTTCTTGCTTCTGCATATTCTTTTTGCATTGGAGTAACCTGTCTCAAAAGTGGAGCAGCATAAACTCTCAGAACTGCAAGTTCATAATCCAAAGCTGTATTTAAAACTGCATCCGCATTATTCTGGAATGGGAAGATATGAAGTTCTTCACCTTTTCGAACACTTGGCCACATTTCAATAGTTCCTGCAGCAGGTTTTCCTCTAAAGTTTGCATCTCGTACAATTCTTCGGATAAGTCGGTTATCACTGGTTGGAATACGATTATGGTCATCTAAATTAAGCTGGGTAAGAGCTGAAAGATAGATTTTAAACTTTTTATCAGCTGGAACTTTTGGTGTAAGTTTGTCATTCAAACCATGAATTCCTTCCATAATCAGAATTTCATTAGGAGATAAAGTCATGCTGTTTGCAGGATCCATAAAACTTGTTCCTGTGTGGAAATCATAACCTGGAATAATTACTTCTTTGCCATCGAACAAATCAATAAGATTCTGATTTAAAAGTTCAATGTTAAGAGCTTCGAGACATTCAAAATCTGGTTTTCCATTTTCGTCTTTTGGAGTTTTATCATGTCCCAGGTAATAGTTATCCAGACTGATGATTTTTGGAGTATAACCCATAGCCTGAAGTTCCAGTGCCAGTTTTTTTGCAGATGTAGTTTTTCCAGAAGAAGAAGGACCTGCAATCAATACAAGTCGAACTGTTTTTCGTTCTGTAATCTGGGTGGCAATTTCAGAAATACATTTTTGCTGATAGGTTTCGGTAATATCAATAAAATCATTTACTTTTCTTTTTGCAACCAGTTCATTCAAAGAGGCTGCAGAAGTAACATTTACTCTTTTTCCCCATTCCTTGTATTTAGTGTAAATTTCGAAAAGTTTTGGCTGATCTACAAAATCTGTAAGTTTTGTTGAATCTGAAGATTTAGGAAATCTAAGCAGGAATCCGTTTCCATATTTTCTGATTTCAAATACCTTAAGAACTCCTGTAGAAAGTACTAAAGGTTCAAAATATAAATCAGAGAAGTTTCCGATAGAATTGATTTTAATAGTTGGAGTACAGATGTAATTAAGCTGTTTTCGGGTTTCGACCATTCCAAGTTTTTCGAAAAGTTTAGTTGCATCTTTATAAGAAATAAGATCTGTGGTAATTGGAAGATTTTCCTTTACGAGGCGTTTCATTTCTGTTTCTATTTTAGATAAATCCTGCTGGGAAAGAACTTCATTATCAAAGGTATAGTAGTAGCCGTATCCAAGACTGTGACCTACTAAAAGTCTTTTTTCTGGGAAAATATTATAAGATGCTGCGGCAAGTAAAAGGCAAAGAGAACGGCGGTAAATTGAAGCTCCTTCTTTAGAATTATTTACGACCGTTTCAATATCTGCATCATATTGAATCTTCTGATCCAGTGGACATAATTCATTATTCACTTTAACTGCATAAATGTTTTCTTCAGAAGTGTTTAGAATAGATGCGAATTCTTTCTGAAGGAAAGTAAAATTTGCTTCATTTTCAATTTGAATTGTTTTAATGGTTTTATCGTTAAGCTTCAAATTTAAGTTTATAGTTTTCATAAGCACTCCCAAACTACAAAAAATAGCAGTTTATTCTATAATATACTTAATTATAAGACCAAAATATCCATTTGTAAAATTAGAAATATTGAACATATTTTTTATAAGTGATATATTAATATAATAAACTAGTATTCTATTAAGAAGGAGTTCCCATGTCAGGACATAGTAAGTGGGCCACAATTAAACATGCAAAAGGCCTTGCAGATGCAAAACGCGGTAAAATCTTTACAAAATTTATTAAGGAAATTTCTATCGCAGCTCGTATGGGTGGTGGAGATCCTAACTCTAACCCACGTCTTCGTACAGTAATTATTAAAGCTCGTGCAGCTAACATGCCAAAAGATAACATTGACCGTGCTATCAAAAAGGGTACAGGTGAAGATGGCGGAGCAGCATACGAAGAATACTTATACGAAGGATATGCTCCAGGTGGAGTTGCAGTAATGGTTGAAGTTCTTTCTGATAACAAAAACCGTGCTGCTGCAGATGTTAAAAACATCTTCTCTAAATGTGGTGGTAACCTCGGTACTTCAGGTTCTGTATCACGCATGTTCCAGAGAAAAGGTACAATCGAAATTGATGCTGAAAAAGTAAGCGAAGACGAAGTAATGGAAGTTGCTTTGGAAGCTGGTGCTGATGATATCGTAAACGAAGACGGAATCATTACAGTAACAACAACTCCAGATGCATTTACTGCTGTTGCTGAAGCTTTGACAGAAAAAGGTATCGAAACACTTTCTGCAGATGTAGGAATGGTTCCAGATGCTTATACACCAGTTGATAAAGATACTGCTGCTAAAGTTCAGAAAATGATCGATAAACTCGAAGATAACGACGATGTTCAGAATGTATACCACACAGCTGAATATCCTGATGATTTCGAGCCTGAGGCATAAAAAAGCGAGCTGGCGCAGCTTTTTATATGCCGTCTATATAGATACAAATTGCATCAAGCAATTTGTATCCATTAGATAGTTTCTGGCGCAGCTTTTTATATGCACTAAAAGATCTGAAGTTTTTCTTCAGGTCTTTTTTTTATTTAAATCACCCTTTATAATATAGACAATACATAAGTTTATATTATGAGGTTAAAAATGTTTGAAACAATTGGATTAAAAAAGGATGATACTTTATATGAAACCTGGTATGGCAAAATCGAGGGAATTTATTTTACTATTGAAGAAACTCTTGAAGATTCTACCAGTGTTTATGCTTTAAAATCTGATTATATTAGTTCCGGACTTTTAGGTTCTGTATTGGATTTTGTTGAACAGAGTAAACGGGAAAAACAGGATTTTATTCAGTCTTATTCAATTACCGCAGAAGCTTTGTGCATTAATTTTGAGAAAAAAGAAAACACTTATGATATTGAATTTTTCATCAAGGAATTAGTTCAGAAGTTACAGAATATTGAAATCAAAAATACGTGTGTTCATTGTGGCCGTACTAATAATTTATTTTTCTACAAACATATAAAAGGCATTTCTGTCATGTGCGAAACTTGTGGTGATAATCTGAAAAATAAAATCACTGTAGAACAGAATGTTAAAAATCATTATTTCAGAGGCTTTATTGGAAGTCTTATTGGTGCACTTATAGGTTCTGTGCTTTGGATTGTTTTAGGATTAATTGGCTGGGTTGCATCTTTTGCAGGTTATGCAATTGCCTTCGGTTCTTTCTATGGCTACAAAAAAATGAAAGGCAAAATGAATAAAAAAGGTGTAATTATTAATATTGTCACAATTATCATTGTCTTTATTCTTGCAAATTATCTTGGACTGTATTTTGCTGTCGTTAAGGACTTTAACTGGAATTTTGCAGAATTCCCATTCTTGTTCTATGTGCTTATGACTCCTGTTATTTTTACAACAAAAGAGATTTTAATGTCTTTGCTGAAAGATTTATTAATAGGTGTTTTATTTCTGGGACTTGGAATCAGTTCAACAATCAGAAATTCTTTTAATGAAGCCAAAATAATGGAAAACATGAAAGTTGAAAAACTTGATGGTGAAAAAGAAATTCAAGAAGTAGAGAATGAAGTCACAGAAGATGGAATTTAATTCTTTACCAGGTTCTTCGCTTGTTGAAGATTCAAATAGAAAAAATATCCGCAGAGTTTTAGGAATTGACCCGGGACTTGCAAATACGGGTTTTGGGGTAGTTGATTTTGTTAATGGACGGTATCGGATGGTCAGTTATGGTTGTATTACAACTAAGGCGGACGAACCCCATGGTCAGAGATTAATGAAAATCTATTCGAATCTTAGTGCAATTATTGATGAGTTTAGACCTGATGAAGCGGGAATGGAAACACTTTACTTTGCCCGAAATGTTACTAGTGCTTTGAATGTAGCAGAGGCCCGGGGAGTGGTAACCTTGTGCCTTGCTCAGCACGGAATTGAACTTGGGGAGTATCAGCCTAATCAGATAAAGCAGGCCGTTACAGGAACAACTAAAGCTGATAAAGAACTGGTAGAAAAATATGTAAAAATTCTTTTAGGGCTTGAAGTTGAACCAAAACCAGATCATGCGGCAGATGCTCTGGCTGGGGCAATTACTCATTTGCACTATAAGAATTAATAATGAAACGCAAATTAAATATAGATATAAAAAGTAGGAGTAAAAAATGAATTATTTAATTTGGGGATTGGCAGTTTTAGGCTGTGTTTTGCAGGGATGTTTTATTGCTGTAGAACATAAGGAAAAATATGTGGCGGCAGTTGTATTAAAAGGTCTGGCTGCAGCTGTTTTTTGTGTAATAGGTTTTATTGCCTATTATAAGTTGATTAAGCTTTCTGATGTATTGGTAGAAACCTGTTATGCACCAAATATTGTTTTAAAAATTGGTAAACTTGTAGTAAAAGGTCTGGTTCTTGGTGCAGTAGGTGATATTCTTTTGAATCTTAGATTTGTATTTCCTAAAATCGGTCAGAAAATATTCCTTGCAGGAATTGCTTCATTTTTAGCAGGCCATATTGTATATATGGTTTCTTTGATTTTGGCTTCTACTTCAGTTTTAATCTGTACAATTTGTGGAATTGTTCTTGCAGCGATCCTTCTTGTAATTATATTTAAGTCTTTTGAACTTAAGATTGCATTTAAGATTTTTGGTGTTTTGTATATTGGGGCAGTTTGTTTAATGGCTTCTTACGCAATAGGAAATGCCATTGTTTTTGGTTTTGAACCTTTTATTTCAAATCAATTAATGTATGCTGTAGGGGCGGTTTTGTTCCTTGTTTCTGATGTTGTTTTAATTTTTAATACATTTGGTCCTACTCAAAAATTCAGTCTCAGAATTACAAATCTTTCTCTGTATTATGCAGGCCAGCTTTTGATTGCTGGAAGTTTATTTTTCTTAGTATAAATTTTTGAGGTATTTATGAAAATCCTTATTGCTCCAGATTCATTTAAGGGAAGTTTATCTGCTGTAAAATTTTGCGAAATTGCAGAAAAAACAATTAAATCGATAATGCCAGATGCTCAGGTAGATTGCATGCCTGTTGCAGATGGTGGCGAAGGTACTCTGGATTGTCTTCAGACTGCTTTGAATTGTCAGATTATGAAGTGCTTTGTTCAGAATTCCCTTTATGAAGAAGAAGTCAGCTCTGTGGCTTTTATTGAAAACGGATATACTGCAATTATAGAAGCGGCTCAATCAAACGGATTGCCTCAGATTAAAGGCAGAGAAAATCCTGAAGAAACAAGTACTTACGGGGTTGGTCAACTGGTAGCATTTGCCTGTGATATGGGTGCAAAAAAAATCATTTTGACTTTGGGCGGTTCCAGTACAAATGATTGTGGACTTGGAATGCTTGCTGCTTTAGGGGGTTGTTTTTATAACAAGGATGGCATTTCTTTTGTTCCAACTGGCGGCACATTAAAAGATGTGGAAGAAATAGATCTTTCAATGATGTATCCAAGATTGCAGGGAGCAAGATTTGAAGCTTTGTGCGATGTGGATAATCCTCTTTATGGTGAAAATGGTTGTTCTGCAGTATTTGGCCCACAAAAAGGGGCAGATGCTCAAATGGTAAAGCGCCTTGATGAAGGTTGTAGTCATATTGCTTCTCTTTTTAATAAAATGCGTACAACAGATTTTGCACTGGAAAAAGGAAGTGGTGCTGCAGGCGGGCTTGGATTTGCTGTTCTTGCGGGTTTGAATGGAACACTTAAAAGCGGAATTGATACAGTTCTGACTCTTTGTGATTTTGAAAACAGAGCCAAAGATTGCGATTTAATTATCACTGGGGAAGGTTCTTTTGACAAGCAGAGTGCCATGGGAAAAACAATCGGCGGTATTTTAAAGCGGGCAGGTAATGTTCCTGTAACTGTGTTCTGTGGAAAGAGCGATGGATCCAAGACTGATGGAATTAAAGATGTAATTGAAATCAGTAAAGGTATGAATCTGGATGAAGCTATCAAAAATGCAGAAAGTAATCTGGAAAAAGCGGTGAAAGAGTATTTTAAAATTAAAAATTATGAATTGTAATGTCAGCTCGGGCGTAGTCGAGAGGTCTTTGGATTTAGGAGTTGAAAATTGAAGTTTCCTGTTAATTATAAAATTATGTCAAAATTTTTTATTTTGATGTTTGTTATTGTGATTATATTTTCAGTTTATGCTATTTTTGCAAAATCTGAAGTTGCAAAAAAGAATGAAGAAACCAAGACTCCTTCGGAAAAGGTTTGGGAAAATTTTCAGTCAGTAGCTGTGTGTGCCTTAGATGGGTTTATTCCAAAAGACTTTGATTTTTGTGTTATTTCTTGCGACCAGATGATTAAAATTTCTTTGGGTGATTTATATTCTGGTGATATTACAAAAGAAAAAGAATTGCTAAGCTATAGATGGAATTCTCCTTATGGTATGAAATATCAGAAGAAAATCTTTAAGGGAATTGAATTAGATTTTAGCGACAAAGAAACTCCTGAAGAAATGATGGTTTTTATCATTTCTTTATCAGATGAATCATGGTTAACTTTCAGAGGGGCTCATGTTGGTATGACTAAAGAAGAGGTTCTGAAATTATATGGAGAACCTTCTTCTGATAATAAAAACTTTTTGTTCTACTATAACGATGACTTTGATGAATTAGAGATTCATTTTTATTATGATTCTGATGAAATTGTTCAAAGAATTATGATTTGCATGGGAACCTGATATTATGACGGCTGAAGAAAAAAA
Organism: Treponema sp.; assembly: GCA_045627625.1. Lineage (GTDB taxonomy): Bacteria > Spirochaetota > Spirochaetia > Treponematales > Treponemataceae > Treponema_D. The sequence continues at coordinate 24,975 of JAZQOB010000078.1, read as the reverse complement.
GGTAGAGGTTGCAGAACACCCCGGTTTTTGCGTAAGCAAAAATGCCTGTTTTTCCTATTTATAATTCTTTTAAATTCAACTATACTATTTTTATGTTCAATTCGATTACAGGTATTATTACCCAGAAATTTCCGAAACAGATTTTTATTGAAAACAATGGCATTGAATGGGATATTTGTATTCCGGACAGTAACCTTGATATGCTTGGAGTTGTTGGCAGTGAGGCAAAGGTTTATACATGGCTGCATCATACGGATGTGATTATGTGTCTTTATGGATTTGCCAGTGTTGAAGAGCGCTCGGTTTTTCTTGATTTATTGAAAGTTGATGGGGTTGGACCAAAAGGTGCTCTTAAAATCATGAGTTCTGTTTCCAGCGGGCGACTGATGGAAGTTCTTGAAAACGGTGATATGGAAATGCTGGAAAAGATTCCTGGAGTTGGAAAAAAGACTGCCGGTAAAATGATGCTGGCTCTTAAGGGTAAGTTGAAAATCAGCGAAAGTTCGGGAACTGTGGTTAGGGTAACGGCTGCTACTCCTTATGCTGATTTGATTGCTTCTCTTGCCAGTATGGGGTATGACAAAAAGGCTGTTGAGCAGAAGGTTGCCCAGTTAGTAGAAGAGCTTTCAAAGGATGCTGGTTTTGAAACAAAGAGCCAGAAAGAACGGGAAGATATTCTTTTTAGAAAGGCTCTTGTGTCTTTGGCGTAGATAAAATAGAAATTAAAAATTAAGAATTATGGAAGATATAGATAATACAGATTTCAGCGCAATTGTTCGTGCTGATTTAAAAGATTCATATGAAGATAATGATTCTCTTCGTCCTCAACTGCTTAATGATTTTTTAGGGCAGGAAGGCATTAAAAAGAATCTTAAGACTTTTATTGAGGCGGCAAAACAGCGTCAGGAACCTTTGGATCATTTGCTTTTGATTGGTCCTCCGGGACTTGGTAAAACTACTTTGGCTCAGATTACGGCTCATGAACTGGGAGTTGATTTTAAAGTTACTTCGGCACCTGCTCTTGATAAACCAAAGGATCTGGCAGGTATTCTTTCGACTATTACAGAACGCACTGTTTTCTTTATTGATGAAATTCATCGTTTAAAACCTGCAATTGAAGAAATGCTTTATATTGCAATGGAAGATTTTGAACTGGACTGGATTATTGGTCAGGGGGCTGCGGCTCGTACTGTTCGTATTCCAATTCCACCTTTTACTTTGGTTGGTGCTACAACTAAAGCAGGTTCGGTTAGTTCTCCATTGCGTTCTCGTTTTGGTTTTATTCCTCGGTTTGAATTTTATACACAGGAAGAACTGGCTTCTATTATCCGCCGTTCTGCGGGAATCCTGGAAGTTGGAATTGAAAACGATGCGGCAATGCTTTTGGCTCAGTGCTGCCGTGGAACACCTCGTGTTGCAAACAGAGTTTTGCGCCGCATGAGAGATTTTGCTCAGGTGGAAGGCAGCAATGTTATTACTTTGGATATTGTTGATAACGGTCTTAAACGCCTTGAAATTGATGAGCTTGGTCTTGAAAAATATGACAGAGAAATCCTTCTTTCAATTATAAATAATTTTGGCGGTGGTCCGGTTGGTGCCGAAACTTTAGCAATCAGCATTGGCGAAAGCATGGACACACTGGAAGACTATTACGAACCATACTTGATTCAATGCGGTCTTTTGCAGCGCACCCCAAGAGGAAGAATTGTTACCGCAAAAGCCTATACTCACCTTGGATTAAAGTATGGTGAGAATGGTGTAAATCAGGGTACACTGTTTGATTAAACTAAAATAAAAACAGATGTTTAGATAAAGGTCTGTTTATAAAATATGAAGCGAAGGGCAGATGTAGAGGTTCAGAGGTCAGTTAAACATCTGCACAAGCGAAGCGCGAAAGCCGTATAACTGACCTCTGGTTCTCGAAATCAGCCCTTGGTCTTGGTCTTGGTTTTGATAAAAAAGGAAATATATGAAAACATCTGATTTTAATTTTGATTTACCAGAAGAACTTATTGCTCAGCATCCTAGTGGCGTGCGTGGACAAGATAAATTAATGCTTTTGAATAGAGAAACTGGAGAAGTGGAACATCATTCTATGGATGATTTACCATCTTTGATTACTCCTGATACTCTCATGGTTTTTAATAACAGCCGTGTTCGTCGTGCCCGTGTTTATGGTATTAAAGAAACTACTGGTCGTGAACAGGAATTCATGTTTTTGAATACTATCGACAAAGAATGTACCGTGTGGAATACCATGGTAAAAAATGCAAAAAAGCAGAAGCCTGGCATGCATTATAAATTTCCTGATGGAACTGTTGGTACTATTATTGATGTTACTGGAAATGCGGGAACAGAATTCCGCGCAATGAAGTTTGATTTTGCTATTGATGAAGACTGGTTTGAAAGAAACGGTCACATTCCACTTCCTCCATATATCCGTCGTGAAGATGATGATACTGACAGTGAACGCTACCAGAATGTTTATGCTGATCAGACTGGTTCTGCTGCCTGTCCAACTGCAGGTTTGCATTTTACAGAAGATATGCTTAAACGCCTTGATGAAATGGGTATTGAACGCTGCTTTGTAACTCTTCATGTAGGACTTGGAACTTTCCTTCCTGTTCGTGAAGATGAGATTGAAAATCACAAAATGCACGAAGAATGGTACTCAATTCCTGTTGAGACTGCGGAAAAAATCAATAAGGCAAAAAAAGAAGGTCGTCCAATTTTAGCAGTTGGAACAACTTCGGTGCGTACTTTGGAAAGTGCTGCAAAAAAAATTATTGATGAAGGTGGAGTTCCTGGCAAAAATGATGAATGGGTTCAGGCTGGAACAACTTCAACTTCCATCTTTATGTACCCTGGTTATAAGTTTAATGTAGTAGATAAAATGTTCACAAACTTCCACACCCCGGAAAGTACATTGATTATGCTTGTAAGTGCCTTTGCAGGAAAAGACCACATCATGTCAGCCTATAAACAGGCAGTGGAAAATAAGTATAGATTCTTTAGTTATGGAGACTGTATGTTCATTCGCTAGTTTGCGATTGTTTCCAGAACTAAAGCAGCTGTTCAAAAGAGTAGCGTACTAAATTAATGAACTGCTGTTTTACAACATCACTGATCATTACATCTACAGAGCTCTGATCGAATTCTTCTTTTACTACTTCAACAATTTCTTTAATGTCTTTTTGGGTTAAAGGCAGTTTGTGACCAGAAAGTGTATTTTCCAGAGTCTTACTTGAAAAAGCAATTACTCCTGCAAATGCCAGCTTAACACTTAAAAGAGTTTTATTATCTGTTGTTGCAAGAAAGGCATAAGAAGCTGAAGTATGATTAATTTCATTTGTAGGTCCAATTCTTCGGAATAAAGATAAATCTGCATCTGGAATTGGGATACGGATATTTGTCAGAACAAATCCTTGTGGAATTTCTTTAAAATTATGAATTGTATTGAATCTTGTTTCCGATTCATTTTTAAATTCAAGTTTTGCATTTAAGGCCATTAATGGGGCAAAAAGTGTAAGTTTATGATCCTGATTGCAGATGTTTCCACCTACAGTTGCAATATTTCTGATTAATGGGTTTGCAATGCTGTTTAAGGCTTCGTATAAAACCTGTGGAAGGTGATTTTTTCCTACATTCAAAAGCTGTGCTAAAGTTGTTCCAGGACCTACATCAATAAATCTTTCGTGGCGGAGAATATTTGAAAGTTCTGGAATATTACGAACAGAAATAAATTTATCTGGAAGGGAAGTTATACGAGTACAGCCACCAACGACTTCGATTCCCTTATTATTTTTTAGCTGGCGTAACAATTCATTTGTATTTTTAGCTCTTAAAACTGTTTTCATTCTATTTTACCCGTTTATGTCGAAGCTGTGTTTTTTCAAGTCCGTAAGTATAAATCTCCATGCTGTAAATAATTCCATTTGTCAGGGTAATTAAATCGGTACAGCAAGGAGCCAGATTTTTTACCTGAAGTTCAATTTCTTCTCTGGAAGGAATTTTGCCCTGTTTAATTATATGGTAAGCAGAAAAATATTTTCCTGCATTACAGTATCCACAAAGTTTAATTCCTGCCATTTCGAATCCCTGGGTAATGCAGGTATATTCTTCGGTTTTGGAAAAATAATCCAATGTTACAATATCAGAATCAATTGTAATTCCTGTTGGAATTTTGCAGGAAGCAATAATATTGTTGTCTAAAAGAACTGCACAGGAACCACAATGTCCTTCGTTGCAGCCACATTTTACACTGGCAAAATTATATCGTTTAAGGGTGGTCATTAATGATTCATCTGGAGAAGCTTGTAATTCTGTTTTTGTTCCGTTAAGTGTTACAGGAATTTTCATTATTTTTCTTCTCCTTCTTCTTCATTTTCCAGTTTTTCAGCTTCTTCTGAATTTTTCTGTTTAAGATCTCTGTCTTTAATCAGTTCATAAATCTGCTGTTCTGTACAAGGCAATGTTGTAAGCCGGGTTGCAAGAGCCTGTGACAGGGCTGTAGAGAAAGCGGCAGGCAAAGTATTCTGAATTAAATCTCCAATCTGACCGGATTTATTATTTGATTTAATAAACTGAATTGTAATTTTTTCACAAGGAATTGTATTTCCTTTTACCAGCATAGAAAGAATCTGCTGAATTTCCAGAGAAAGTTTTCGTCTTGCGGCAGTTTCATCAAGGATTTCGCCACAGTCAATTGTTATCCAGATACCTTTAATTTTTTCGTTATAGGTATAGGCATCAAGTTCAACTTCAACTGCAAGAACTGCAAAGGAAGTTGTTCCAAATGGGTTTCCTTCAAAAGCTTCTTTATTCCATTCTTTTTTATTTGAAAGTGCTTTTGTCGCTTCCAGAGGAAGTGGCTCGTGGAATCGTCGTTTTTGAATATCGTTACAACATTTTTTAATAAGTTCGTTAATGTTTCCAATTGAACTGAAGGCATCTTCTGGGGATTCTGGAATATCTTCTAATGCAAAAGAGGAATCAATGAAAATATTTTCTTTTTTTATTTCAAGAATTTCTGCTGCAGTAGTTTTCCAGATTTCTTCAATTTCTTCTGAAGGTTTAATTGCATTAATCAAGACTCTGTTATCATTTGTCAAAGTAACTTTAAGTTTTGAGTTATAAGTAAATGAGCTGGCCCCGTAATATCCGGAGTTGTTGTAGGCACTGGCAATTCCGATTCCTCGTAATGGAAGGGCAAAGAAAGGATTTGAACCTTTCTGAAGTCTCTTGCGTACATCCATATCAAAAGAAGCATATTTTCTATTAAAATCACTGATTTTTACTGTATTTTCAAATGCAGGTTCATAATCTGTCAGATTAATCTTAAATGGGAAGAACTGGGAATAAATTCCTGCATTTTTCTGACGCAATTCCAAAGGAAAAAGATTAGCTTTTGTACATAATGCCTGCATCTGGTTTTCCGCAGCAAAAAAGGCTGGGGAACAGACACTCTTAATACTGATGGATGTTGGAGGATTTTTAGAAGTATGAGCTTGAACAGAAATATAAAGATTCTCTGTTGAATAATAATTACAGGATGCAATAGCAAGTCGATCCACAATTTCGTGAGAAAAAGGATTGAGGGAACCTAAATCAATATCAATTTCAATTTTATTTGCAATTATGTTTCCGTCTGTGGAAAGGGCTGTTGTATATGAAAAATCCGCCTGAACTCCAGGCTGGAAAAATTGATTTTGTTCCTGCTGTGTAATTTCAAGCTTTACAGGCTTTTTCGAAAGGTATGCCGCAACTGCAACTTGAACTGCAAGTACTGTTGTTCTCCATAAACCTTTTGAAAAAATTCCGGATACTTTTGTTTTATGAACAATGATTTTTTCCTTTGGAAATTTTAATACCTGGGAAATAGAGTTCATTAAAAAATAAGTCCATTTGGTTGGAACATAAATGTGAAGAAAATCTTCTTCAAAATAAGCATAGGCTCCTGTAGTTTCAATCCAGTTTGGAGGTTCCAGATTAATTGACCAGGTGTTTTGAGTGATTAAATCCTTGTCTTCAAATAAAGTTTCTTCAGCATTTTCCTGGGTATGGAATAAACCGGTTTTTATAACTCTGGAAGCAATTATTACTTCTTCATTGCTTTCGATATGAGTTTTATCAATTACATTATTAAGAGAAGGCATTTCGTTTAAGGTTTCTACAAGATTTGTAAAATCTTCCGAGGCACCTGTTTCTGTTTCTTTATTTTTCTTGCCTTTTTCGATTACATTTTCAAGAGCTGATTCCAATGACTGAATATCAAAATCGATGGTTACTTTTTCTACCAGTTCATCTAAAAGTCTTTTATCCGGTCCTACAAGAATTGCAACAGGTTCCCCTGTGTAAGAAACATTGTTATATCCAAAAATCTTGATTTCGGCATCATTTAAACGAATGTATTTATTTCCAGGAATATCAGCAGAAGTATAAATAAAATAGCCTTCTGGCAAATCTGCTGTAATCCGTTTGATTTTTCCAGTAGGAGCAGGACTTCTGATAATGACACTGTGGAGGGTATCTTCTGTCTGATAATCAGTGTAAAAACCTTCGGAATTAAGAGAACGAATGGAATTTTCTTGTAAGCCAATTTTTGTTTTAGGCATGATTTTCTAATCCTATTTTCTTAATTGTATTAATAACATATTCCGCCTGTTCATCACTCATATCAGGATAAAGAGGAATTGATATTGTTTTTGAATACTGAGATTCTGCATTAGGATAATTTTCTGCAGTAAAATCAGGATATAATTCATTCCAGTAAGTAAAATGAAAGATAGGAATAAAGTGAACTGAGATTCCAAGTCCTTCTGCCTGGAGTTTTTTAGCAAATTCTTCACGGGTGATTTTAAGCTTTTCTGGAACAATGCGCATTAAATATAAATGCCATGCGTTTCCTTCTCCATCTGGTGGAAGCTGAATAAAATCTAAATCTTTAAAAGCCGTATTATATTTATCTACAATAGCTTTCCTCTGTTCATAAAATAAAACTGCACGATCAACCTGACAGCAACCGATAGCAGCAAGTACATCAGGGAGATTAAATTTATAACCAGGGGCAACAATGTCATATTCCCAGGATGCTCTTGGGGAAGTGTATCTATCCCAGGTAGTACGATCCATACCATGTAGACGCATCATTGTCATTCGTTTTGCAAGTTCCGGATTTTTAGTACATACCATTCCACCTTCTGCAGTTGTAATGGTTTTAGTAACATAAAAAGAAAATACTCCTGCATCACCAATAGCACCAGCATATCCTAATTTTGTAGGAGAAGGGAATGAATGAGCAGCATCTTCGATTACATAAATTTTATTTTCTTTTGTAGAATATTTTTTTGCCAGATTAAGAATTTCTTCCATTCTGCAGACATTACCTGCAATGTGTACTGGAATAATAGCTTTTACCTTATGTTCTGTATCTTTTTTTAGAATTTCTTCTATTTTGACAGGATCAATATTATAAGTATCTTTTTCAACATCTGCAAAATAAACATCAGCACCTAAATGTCTTCCACAGGCAGCAGTCGAAACAAATGTATATGGAGTTGTAATTACAGCTGTTCCTGGTTTTACACCACAGGCTTCCATTGCAAGAATCATTCCGGATGTATTTGAATTTACAGCAAGACTGATTATGCTTTCATCACCTAAAGCCTTGGAAAACTTTTTTTCAAATTCCAGGGCATATTTCCCTGTTGTAAGCCAGCCCGATCTTAGTACTTCGAGTACAGCATCTTCTTCTGCTTTGGTTATTGCAGCTTTATGGAATGGAACTTTTATTTCGCTCATTTTATTCTCCTGGACATTTTACAAGATATCTGTTCGTTTCTGATTGTCAGTTTTGATTTCTTCGTAAAAATTCTTAAGCGATTCACAATCCTGACAAAGAATATCAACCAGCAAATCCCGGTCTCTGAAAACTTCTGGTTTTTCTTTTGTGTAAAAACAAATCGGATGAAGTTTTTCAAGCAAATCAGAAAGTCTCTTTGATTCGTAGGCTTTATTTTCCAGAGTCAAAAGTTTTTTATATTCGGTTGGAGTAGGATTTTCTTCTTCCAGCCACAGAGGTTCAATAAGTCTTTCGCCTTTTCTTGCTCCAACAATTTTAATATCAATATCTTTATAAGGTTCAAGCCCACTGAATTTAATAATCTGTTTAGCAAGATCAATAATTTTAATTGGTTCTCCCATATCAAGAAGATATGACTGTCCGTTTTTACCGACACCACCTGTCTGAAGAACAAGAGAACAGGCTTCTGGAATTGTCATAAAGAATCTTTCCATTTTTTCGTCAGTAACAGTTAAAGGTCCACCGTTTTTAATCTGCCCCTGGAATAAAGGAAGAATCGAACCTCGTGAACCAAGTACATTACCAAAACGAACAAACATAATTGCCTGATTTTTAGCTGCTTTTTTTGCGGCTTCGAGAACCAGTTTTTCACAGAGCATTTTTGAAACTCCGTAAACACTTACAGGAGTAACAGCTTTATCTGTAGAAATTAAAACAAATCTATCAACTTTATATTTTAAGCTGGCTTGTAAAAGGTTTTCTGTTCCAAAAACATTGTTTTCGATTGCAGCAACCTGATTTTCTTCCATCATTGGAACATGCTTGTAAGCGGCACAATGGAAAATTACATTACATCTGGTTTTGGAAATAATATAATCAACATATTCCTTGTCTCTCATGTCTCCAATAATTGGAACGATTGTAGCTTTTTCCCCAACACCTTCAGCCTGTAAAACCTTGAGTTCCCTGAAAATCTGGCAGATTGAGTTTTCCCCGTGTCCAAATAGATAGAGTCGTTCAGCCCCACCGGACAAAAGCTGTCTTGCTAATTCTGAACCAATTGAACCGCCTGCACCAGTGATTAAAACTCGTTTTCCACGCAAATAAGAAAGACTTTCTTTTAATGAAATTGCAATTGGAGTTCTTCCCAAAATATCAAGAGGATCAATTTCGCGGGTCTGTACAAAATGTGCAGTTCCATTGATTACCTGACTGATTCCTGGAAGAATTTTTATATGGGAAAAATTATTTTCTGTAAGGGTCTGATAAATCTCGCGAATTCGTTCTGTTGGTGCCGAAGGAATTGCAATAATTGCTTCATCCATTTCGGAGTTACCCATAATAGAAGCAACAGAATTAATTGGACCTAATACAGGAATTCCGTCAATTGTAGTTCCAATAAGGTCTTTATCATCATCAAGAAAAGCATTTACTTTTCCGAATATTTTTTTTCGTTTAATATCTCCGGCTACAGTCTGACCTGCAAATCCGGCTCCAATAATATAGATTCTTTTTTCCATATATAGCCTGTTCCTTCATTTTAACACAACTAAACTAATTTCACAATTATACAAAAAAAGCCTAAACCTAAAAACTTATTTTTCCGATGTAAATAATGATAGCCTTATAAGCGAAAATTTTAGTGGGGTCTATAATGGGGAAAATTAAAACTTTAGTTTTTTCAATGCTGTTTCTCTTTTGTGGAATGTCTTGTTTTGCAAAACAGGTTTCCATTCAGATTATTCAGCATGATGGATTGAGAGAAAATGTTTCAGATTCATCTTTTATTATTGAAGATGAAATTATGAACGGTTTATTCGATAAAGGTTATATCGTAACAAACTCTCCTGCGTCAGTTTCTAATTCAAATTCCGAAGATGAAAAATTATTTTCCACCGGAATGAAAGATGCAGCCGATGGTTATTCAGATTATTTTGTTCAGATTAGTCTTTTTTATACAGGCTCCGAAGAAATTAATCCAAAAACTCTAGGTCTTGTTAAAGTTGAATGGACAGTTTTTTCAGTAAAAACTGGAAAGAAAATTAAGGCTAATTCTTTCAAAAATTTAAATAAACTTAAAAAAGAAGAAGAATTGAAATCAATTTCATATGACTTAATTGCTGAATTATATAAGGCAGTTAAATAGAGGATGGGTAGGGATATGAAAAATAAATTTCTTAAAATTTGTGCAGTTTCATTATTAGTTGCTGGAGGATGGTTTACTTTATCATCTTTTAGTCCTTCTCTTGATGGAAGAGCAATTGTTGTAGAAGATGGTGTTTTCCCAGAAGGCCTTTTTGCAAAGACTGTTGGATATCTTCCAGGAGATATTATCAGTGTAAGCAATATTACAGGTGACTCTACAGTAGATTTGCTTGTAATTGGTGCTTTGGATCCTTCTCAGGGGGTTGCAATTATGGTAACTCCTGAAGCTGCTGATGCTATTGGAATTGATAGAAATTCAAATAACATTGTAAAGGTAACAAAAAGAGCTAATCAGGAAGACCGTGTTTACGGAACTGCTGTTATTGCAAAAATCAATTCTTCAGAAGAAGTTGAATCAGTTACTGTAAAGAATGAAGTTGTTGTTGAAAATAAAGAAGAAACTGTTATTCCTGCTGTTGCCGAAGAAGAAGTTCCTGAAATTGCAGAAGTTGAAATAGCTGAAGAAGTTGAAAAACCTGCAGTTGCTGAAGAAGAACCAGAAGTGATTGCTGCAGAAGAAGCAGTTGAAGAAACTGATGAAGTTCAGATGGATGATGAAGACTTTGATTATTATTCTGCTGTTGAAGAATATGTTGAAGATGAACTTCCTTCACTTGAAGAAGAAACTGAAGAACCTGAAACTGGTGTTGCAGGTCCGGTTGATAAATATGAATCTTACATTGCTGATGATGAATTCCCAGAATATGAAAATGATGCAGATATTACAGGAATAGAAGAAGATTATCAGCTTCCTGAAGAATCCATCGCATATGATAAATATGATGATGACAGTGAATTCCAGGATTATGATGAAGAAACTGAACCTGAAGTTACAGATGAAGTAGAAGCAACTGACGAACCTGAAGTAGAAGATGTAGTTGAAGTTGAAGAAGCTCCTGCAGAAGAACCTTTTGTTGAAGAAAATACAATCGAAACAGATGTACCTTCAATTCAGCCTTCTGTAAATGAAGTTCCTGTTAAAGCAGAAGAAGTTCCAGCATCTGCACCATATGTTGAAGAAGGTGTTACAGAAGAACTTGTAATTCCTGAAGATGAACCTGCAAAAGCTGATAGTTCTGTTCCTGTAGTTACCGAAGAACTTGTACTTCCTGAAGAATCTGAAACAGTTTCAGATCCAGTAGTAGAAGAACTTGCTGTTATTACTCCAGAAGAAACTGCTGAAGATACAACTTCTACTGAAGTAACAGAAGAAAATATCACAGAACCTGAAGTATTTGAAGAAGAATCAGTAGTTGAAACACCTGTTCAGATTGAAGAAGAAGAATTTATTCCAGCTGAAGTTCCTGCAGAAGAACCAGTTGAAACACCTGTGGAAGAAACTCCGGTTGTAGAAGATATTACAGAAGGGGCTTTGATCGGTGAAGAAGATGTTTATCAGGCAATTCAGCTGGTACCTGCAGAAGAAGTTCCTGTTGAAACTGAACCTGCTCCTGCTGAAGTAGAAGAAATTATCGTTTCACTTGAAGAAGCAAATGTTGAAACTCCATCGGTTGAAGCTGAGACAGAAACTCCTGTTGCTGTAGAACCTGTTGTAGAAAATGTGGTTGAAACACCAAAAACTGGATACGAAAAATATATCGTTGATAGAGATGCTCTTGAAAAGGGTAAATATTATGTTCAGATTGCTTCATTCAAAAATGATGAAAATATATGTGCTGTAATTGAAAAGTATTCAAATAATTATCCAATTGCAATCGTTGTTGCTGCAAATGGTGTAAAACAGGTTCTTATTGGTCCACTTAATATGGACGAATATGGAGCTGTAATCGAACGCTTTAAGTCATACGGTTACAAAGATGCATTCTTAAAAAAAATTAAATAATTAAGAACTGAATAAAATTAAAAAGCCTGAAGTAACTTCAGGCTTTTTTTTGCAACTAAGATACGTCCGGTCAAGGCACGCTTACGCTTAAAGCCTTGACTCGTCCGTTTTTACAGTATGTAATCGCGAAGCGATTATATACTGTAAATCCATCCTTCTGGAGCTGGTAAACGGCCCATCTGGATACCTGTTAATGTATCGTAGATCTTCTTTAATACTGGACCCATTTCCTGTTTACCTTCGTTGAAGATGATTTCTTTACCATGGTCGTCGATTTTTCCAATTGGAGAAATTACTGCGGCTGTACCACAGAGACCACATTCAGCAAAGTCAGAAAGTTCTGAAGCTGCAATTTTTCTTTCTTCAACTTCCATTTTAAGAATATCTTTTGCAACAACAAGCAAAGATCTTCTTGTGATAGAAGGCAAGATAGAATCAGATTTTGGAGTAACAAGTTTTCCATCTTTTGTGATAAGAAGGATGTTAGCTCCACCTGTTTCCTCAAGATATGTATGTGTTGCTGGATCAAGATAAATGTTTTCAGCATATCCAGCTTTGTGTGCATCTACAATGTTGTGTAAAGACATAGCATAGTTCAAACCTGCTTTGATATCACCTGTTCCATGAGGAGCAGCGCGGTCAAGGTCAGAAATACGAACTGTAATAGGTTTTACACCACCTTTGAAGTAAGGTCCTACTGGAGTTACCAAAATACGGAACTGATATTCATCAGCTGGTTTTACACCGATAACTGCATTTGAACCGAACATATATGGACGGATGTAAAGTGTAGCACCTGAACCATATGGAGGAACCCAATCCTTGTTTGCTTCAATTGTTTTAAGTACTGCTTCAATGAATTTTTCTTTTGGAAAAACAGGCATTTCGAGGCGACGACAAGAGTCAGCCATACGATCTGCATTTAAATCTGGACGGAATGTGACAATATCGCCATGTTCTGTTGTATAAGCTTTAAGTCCTTCAAAACATGTCTGTGCATACTGAAGAACACCAGCACATTCGTTAATTGTAATGTCGTGCTTAGAAGTAAGTTTTCCTTCTTCCCATGCTCCATTTTTGTAGTTACAAACATAACTTTTTGATGTTTTCATGTAACCAAATGGAAGGTTTCCCCAATCAAGATTTTTCTTTCCCATTTTATTCCTCCTATAAAAAGTTTTTGGAGTTATATCTGAAAAAACTTTTTACAAATGTTGAAAATTTAATATTGTTAAATAATTTTAATCATGTTGAATAAAAAAAGCAATAATATAAGTAGAATAAATCCCTAGATTTGTCTTTTTTAAAGAATTTCACTATATTTATAGTATGGTTAAGATTTTTACCTGGGAAGATATTTTACATTCCGATGAACTCAAAAATATTGTCAAAGAAGGCTCTGGTATTTCAATTGGCTGTTTTGATGGATTTCATCTGGGACATCAAAAACTGGTGAAAAATCTTGTAAAAGCCTGTAAAGAAAAAACTTTAATTCCAGTTCTTTTTTCTATTTCCAATATGAATAAACAAAGTGGTTTTTATGGAAATATTTCCAGAAACAATAATTTTGAAATTAATCTGGACGCACTTGGAATTGAATATGCTGTTAAAATTAATCTTACTGAAGATTTTGCCAGAATAACTGGAGAAGAGTTTTTTTCCAAATTAATTGAGAGAATTAATTTAAAACTTATTTATGAAGGTACAGATTTCAGATGTGGTTATAAAGGTTCAATGGATATGCCTAAAATCATGGACTTCTGCAAACTAAATAATCTGGAATGTTTTTTTATGGAACCTGTAATGATAAAAGATTTTCCAGGAGCCAGAATCAGTTCTTCTTTTATCCGTAATCTTATTCAGAAAGGAGATTTATGTGGAGCTGTAAAAATGCTGGGGCATAATTTTGTTTTGCAGGTGAACGATTCAAAAAAACTGGTATATTCTAAAACTGAGTTTAATCAGATTCTTCCTTCTGAGGGAACTTTTTCCGGAAAAAACGAAAAAAATGAAATGGTAAAAATGGTTGCGAAAGAAAATACAATTATTCTGGATAAACCTTCTTATTATATTAGTTTTGATTAGTTTTTTGCCTTGATTATTTCATTTATATAAACTAAAATAAAATAATCTGTCAGTACGTTTTTTATTGTGATTTGACTTCAGAAACCCGAGGCCAGACCTGCAAAAAAATCGCTTATGGCAGAAAATAAATATTATAGGGGTTCCATTATGGCACTTACAAAAGAAGCTACAGCCGCTACAGTTAAAAAGTACGGCGCATCAGATGCAGACACAGGTTCTGTAAAAGTTCAGATTGCTTTGCTTACACAGCGTGTACAGCAGCTCACAGCACACTCAAAAGCATTCCCAAAAGATGCTTCTGGAAAGCGTGCTCTTCTCAAAGTAGTTGGACAGCGTCGCAAGATGCTCAAATACTTTGAACGCACTGACCTTGAAGGATACCGTGCATTCATTAAAGAACTTGGACTTCGTAAATAGAATTGTTTACATTTTCAATGTTCTTGTAAAAGGACTGTGTTTATAAATACAGTCCTTTTTTTATTTAAAAAAAATCCGTTGTATTAAAAAAGTTTTTTGATTAATAAAAGTTCTTTCATGAAATTTATACTAAGAGGTTTTTTTTTATGTCACAGAAAAAAAATACAACAAAAAAACGTAATGGAAAAATAGTTGTAAAACTAACTGTTTTTCTTGCCCTTGTAGTTGTTGCGATTAATGTTATTCAGAATGTTAGTGTAATTGAATTTATTAAAAAGCAACTTCTTGATGAAAATATTGAAAGATATTGCGAATTGTCTTTAAATTATGCAAAAACTATTGATCAAACTATAGAACATTATATCACTAAATTAGATTTTTATTCCCAGCAGGATATTATAACTTCTCAAGATAACGAACAGATTCAGCAGTGGCTTATTCAGCATGAAGGTAATCGACCAAAGGAATTTATGTATGTTGGTTGGATTGATCTTAATGGTACTATGTACACTGATATGGGAAATACATCAGATGTAAGTGACAGAGACTATTACAAAGCTGTTATTAAAGAAGGCAAAAATGAATATGTGAATAATCCTGTCATTTCCAGAACAACAGAATCTCGTGTTGTTCATATTGTAAAAGCTGTAAAAAAGAATGGTCAGGTACTTGGGGCAGTTGCCGGTGTAATCAATGTTGATATACCTGGAATTTTCTTAGGTGATATTGATGTAAATCCAAAAATTTGTTGTACTTTATTCTCTGGTGACGGTCAATTTATGGGAATGATTGGTGATGCAGAACTTATGGGTCTTGATAAAGCCGATCCTGAGGCAATTGAAAGAGTAAATGTAACAGTTAATAATGATGTAAGACAGGGTAAAAATGGTTATTTATGGGTTGTTACTCCTGGTGCACCTACAACAGGTATGTTCTATGCTCCTATAAAATATGCTCCTTGGTCTGTTTCTCTTACTTTGGATCAGGTAACAATTCTTAAACTTTCAAAGCTTGTTCAACAAATTATGATTGTATTTGCGGTTGTTCTTACATTAGCAGTTGTTATTACAATTATTTTGAGTCTTAGTCTTAGTCTTCGTCCATTAAAAGTTCTTGATTCTTCAATTTCTGAAATTGCAACAGGTAATGCTGATTTATCAAAACGAATTGATATTAATGCAAATAATGAAATTGGTAGAGTTGTAGACAGTTTTAATAACTTCTCTGAAAAACTTCATGTTATTATAACTGCAATGAAAGATTCAAAAGATGAACTTGTAACAGTTGGATCAGAACTTTCAAAAAATACATCAAATACATCAGAGTCAATTTCTCAGATTATTTCTCATTTTGAAAATTTTAAAAATAATATTACAAGTCAGGATGGGATTGTTGAAGAAACATCTGATGCAGTAAATGAAATTGCATCTAATATTGAATCTCTTAATAATCTTATTGAAATTCAGTCTGCAGCCATAACTCAAGCGGCTTCAGCTGTTGAACAGATGATTGGCAATATTTCTTCTGTAAGTAATTCTGTTCAGAAAATGTCTAATGAATTTGGTGAATTGCAGATTAGGGTAAACAATGGTATTGAAAAGCAGGCAGATGTAAATAATAAGATTTCTATTATTGAATCAGAATCAAAAACTTTACAGGAAGCCAATGCAGTTATTGCAAATATTGCAAACCAGACAAACCTTCTTGCTATGAATGCTGCAATTGAAGCAGCTCATGCAGGAGAAGCAGGAAAAGGTTTTAGTGTTGTTGCTGATGAAATTCGTAAACTTTCAGTTAATTCATCAAATCAGTCTAATTCGATTGGTAATCAGTTGAAAAAGATTCAGGATAGTATTAACGAAATTGTTGCTGTTTCTCAGGAAGCTCAATCTGCTTTCTCTCTTGTTTCTACAGGACTTACAGAAACAAGTAATCTTGTAAATGAAATTTCTTATTCAATGCAGGAACAGTCTGAAGGTTCTAAGCAGATTTCTGTTGCTTTGGCAAATATGAATGATACTTCTAGTCTTGTAAGAAGTTCATCAATGGAAATGTCAGAAGGTAATAAAACTATTCTTGATGATATTAAACGATTACAAGATTCTACTTTCAGTATGAAAGAAAGAATGGATGATATGATAACTGGCGCTGATATGATTAAGAATTCTGGAGAATCTCTCTCTATGATTACCGAAAGAATGGATGATTCTATTGCTTATATTGGCGGTCAGATTGATCAGTTTAGAGTTTAATTCTTGAAAAAATATGACTCTTCCATTATCATAGTATAATAGATACATTTTTGTTATTTTAAATGTATTAAAAAATAAAGCATATTTCGGATGTAGTGAAATATGTAGGAGAAAAATTATATGTCTATCGAAAGAGTAACTTACAAACTCGGAGATGCCGACCTCATCCTTGAAACAGGAAAAATCGGTAAACAGGCTAACGGTTGTGTTTATGCTCAGTGGGGCGGAGCAGCTGTTATTGCTACAATTTGTGCTTCTTCAAATGTAACAGAAGGTCAGGATTTCGTACCTGTTACAGTTGAGTACAACGAAAAATTCTATGCTGCCGGAAAAATTCCTGGCGGATTTGTAAAACGCGAAGGTCGTCCAAAGGATAAAGAAATCTTAGTAAGCCGTCTTATTGACCGTCCAATGCGTCCACTTTTTGAACCATCATTTGGACACGAATTACAGATTGTTCCAACTTGTGTATCTGCTGATGGTGTTCACACACAGGATATTCTTGCTGTAATCGCAGCTTCTGCTGCTACATGTATTTCTGATATTCCATTCCACGGTCCAGTTGCTGCTTGTCGTGTTGGATATCTTAATGGTGAATATATTATCAACCCAACATTTGAACAGATTGAAAAGGGTGAACTTGAAATTGTTGTTGCTGGTACAAAAGACGGCTTTACAATGGTTGAAGGTGGTGCTAACGAAGTATCTGAAGAATTAATGCTTGGTGCTTTGGAAAAAGCGCAGGGCTTTATCACTGATATGTGTTTGTTACAGGAAGAATTGGTAAAGAAAGCTGGTAAAGAAAAGCTTCCTTTGAATCCTCTTGATGTAACTCTCGAAAATGCAGAAGCAATCGAAGCTGAAGCAACTCCACTTTTGAAAGAAGCATGTTTCCAGGACGGAAAAATGAACCGTGGAATTGCTATTGCTAAAGTTCAGAAAGATTTGGCTGCAAAATATGCTGAACAGCTTGCTGATCCAATTCAGGCTAAACTTTTCTGTAATTTGATGGATGATATTCAGTACAAACTTCTCCGTAAATCAATTATCGAAGAAGGTGTTCGTATTGATGGTCGTAAGACTGATGAAATCCGTCCAATTTCTTGTGAAATCAATGTTCTTCCAACTCCACACGGATCTGCTTTGTTCACTCGTGGTGAAACACAGTCTCTCGCAGTTTGTACTCTTGGTACAGCAATGGATGAACAGACTTATGATGATATCGATGGAGATCGTTCTGAACACTTCATCCTTCACTATAACTTCCCACCATACTCTGTTGGTGAAACAGGAAAATTGACAACTGGTCGTCGTGAAATCGGTCACGGAAACTTGGCTCGCCGTTCATTGGCTGCAATGGTTCCAAGCCGCGAAGAATTCCCATATACAGTTCGTGTTGTATCTGAAATTATGGGATCAAACGGTTCTTCTTCACAGGCTTCTACTTGTGGTGGATGTTTGTCAATGCTCGCTGCTGGTGTTCCAATGAAAAAAATGGTAGCAGGTATTGCTATGGGGCTTATTACAGAACCAGAAGGCGACAATCCATACGGAAAATATGCAATTCTTTCAGATATTTTAGGAGAAGAAGATCACCTTGGTGATATGGACTTCAAAGTAGCTGGTACAGAAGATGGTATTACTGGTTTCCAGATGGATATTAAGATTGCCGGTGTAACAACTGAAATCATGAAGAAAGCTATGGAACAGGCTAGAGCTGGTCGTATGCACATTCTCGGAAAAATGAAGGAATGTATCGACAAACCAGCACCACTTTCTCCACGGGCACCACAGATTCTTACAATGAAGATTCCTGTAGATAAGATTGGTGCTTTGATTGGACCTGGTGGAAAGAATGTAAAAGCTCTCTGCGCTCAGTATGGTGTAACAATCAATACTGAAGATGATGGAACAGTTACAATCTACGGAAAAACAGGTATTGCTGCAGAAGCTGCTAAAAAAGCAGTTAAAGGCATTACAGAAGATCCAGAAGTTGGAACAATCTACCAGGGAACAGTTAAACGAATCATGGAATTCGGTGCATTCGTTGAAATCCTCCCAGGAAAAGAAGGACTTTGTCATATTTCTAAACTCAGCCGCCAGCGCGTAAGCAAGGTAACTGATGTTCTTTCAGAAGGACAGCAGATTCCAGTTAAATTGCTTGAAGTAGATAAACAGGGAAGATTGAATCTTTCTTACATCGACGCAATCGAATCAAAGTAGTTTTACAAAGTAAAACTACAGGCAAGGCAAAATAAACTGGCAGTAATGTTTGAATTATCAGCCTTGCCATTGATGCAATTGAATCTAAGTAGTTTTACAAAGTAAAACTACAGGCAAGGTTTAAACATACAAAAGGTAATGCTTGAAAAATATCCCAGGCATTACCTTTTTTAATTTTCAAGAATATTCAAATACCTGTTACCTTTTATTATTTTTTAGGTTTACTATATAAACATTAATTTTCGAGGTATTTATGAAAAAACTACTTTGCATCTCACTGGCAATCCTTTCAATATTTCTTGTATCCTGCAGTAAAAAAGCAGCTTATGAATCACCGGTTTACCGGGCAAACACCAAGATTGCCAATTTTGCTTCAAAAGTTGCAGTTTCAGAAGAAGCTGTTATGGCTGATTATGATGATTACGCAATGGAAAAAGAAGTTTCTGCTTCTGGACAGACTCTTGAAGTTGAAAGAAAATTAATCAAAAATGGTTCCATTCAGATTGAAGTAGAAAATTTTGATTCAGTTGATGATCAGATTAAAGCTTTTGTAAAAAAATTTGGCGGATATATTGTTGATACTTATAACAATGAAAACTGCTACAACACTACAATTCGTATTCCATCAGATAAGTTTGAAATTGCCATGGATGAATCAGGAACTCTTGGAAAAGTTAAAAGTCGTTCAGAAAATTCACAGGATGTAACTGATCAGTATTATGATCTGGAATCTAGAATTGAAACAAAAAAGATTCTTAAAGAAAAATTTGAATCTTATTTAAAACAGGCAACAAATATGTCTGATTTACTTGAAGTAGAACGACAGCTTAATGAAGTCATCTCAGAACTTGAAGCGGTTGAAGGCAGAATGAAGCGATTGTCTAATCAGATTGATTTTTCAACTATCTATATCAACTGTTCACTTCCATATGGACATAATAATTCTGGATTTGAATGGCCAAATATTGGTGAAAAATTCAAGGAATTGGGATACAACACAGTGAGTTTCCTTGCCAGCTTGTTTGTTGGAATTTTCTATGCATTGATTTTTGGAATTCCTTTGCTTGCAATTATTGCTCTTGTATACTGGCTTTGTTTTGGAAAAGTTGGAATTCTTGTTAAACTTTTCAAATTGCTCTCTAAAAAGAAAGATTAATTTACAGATTTTTTCCACCTTTACTGACTAGTATTTTGAATTGTGCTATAATGAAAGCATGGGTGGAAAAATAATTAAATCTTTTAAAAGACTCATTAAAATAATTATAGCTGCAATTATTATGGTAATCCTATTAGTTGCGGCTATTAATATTTATATGGTTTCTTCTGTAAAGGATTATATTTATACACAGCCTGATGCAGTTCCTGAAAAATATACTGCCATTGTTCCTGGGGCAGCTGTTGTTGGTAATAAATCTGTTTCATTTGTTCTTAGAGATAGAATTGAAGGAGCAATGGATTTAATCAATAGTGGAAAATGTAAAAAGTTTCTTGTTTCAGGAGATCATGGTACAAAAGAATATGATGAAGTTAATGCTTCCCGAAAATATGTTTTAACAATGCATAATGTGAAAGAAAGCATCATTTTTATGGATCATGCAGGTTTTAGTACTTACGAAACAATGTATAGGGCAAGAGATGTTTTTCTTGTAAAAGATTGCTGTATTGTTACCCAAAAATTTCATGTCTACAGAGCTGTTTATATTGCAAGAAAATTAGGACTTGATGCTGTGGGCTATGTTGCCCCGGAAATAAATAAATTTGGAAAAAGACTTCACTTAAGCTGGGCTGCCAGAGAATCCCTTGCCAGAGTAAAGGCTTTTTTTGATGTAATGTTTAATGTAAAACCAACTTATTTAGGAGATGAAATACCGATTACAGGTGATGGCCATGCTACCTGGAAATAGTGTAGTGGTTATTTTTTTCTGTATAAAGTATAATAAGAGTTATGAATAAAATTTCTGTTAAATGTATTGCAAAATCTGGAGCTGTTGTTCCAGAATATAAAACTGCTGGTGCGGCAGGGGCTGATATTTGTGCACTTATTCCAGAACCTGTTACTATCGAAAAAGGTAGCGTAGCAATTATTCCAACAGGTTTGTTTTTTGAAATTCCTGAAGGTTATGAAATTCAGGTAAGACCTCGTTCTGGTCTCGCTGCTAAAAATGGAGTTACTGTATTAAATACTCCAGGAACTATTGATAGCGATTATCGTGGTGAAATTAAAGTTATTTTGATTAATCTTGGAAAAGAAGATTTTGTTATTAATTCTGGTGATAGAATTGCACAGATTCTTATTGCTCCTGTAACTCAGGCTTCTTTTGAAATTACCGACTCTTTATCTGAAACAGAAAGAGGCTCTGGTGGTTTTGGTTCCACAGGTGTTCAGTCTAAATAAAGAATGCTAACTATAAGGAAAAATCCAGACGAACCTATTAAATATATCCTCATTAAGTACCTTTTTAAGGAATTATTTTATTATTTCTTTGTCTGTTTCCTTTTTCTTTTTGTAATTTTTTTTGCTAATCAGATTCTTTTAATTGGTGAAGATCTTCTGGCTAAAAGAGCACCTTTTATTGATGTATGTAAAGTTATGTTTTACTGTACACCTGCTTTAATTGCTCAATCTTCGCCATTTGCAACTTTAGTAGGATTTTTAATGTGTCTTGGTCGAATGGCCAGTGATAATGAAATTCTTATTTTTCGTGCATCAGGATTCAGTTTTCTTTCTATTCTGACTCCGGTTCTTGTACTGGGACTTGCGATTTCAGTAGTCTCATTTTTTGTAAATGATTACCTTCTTCCTTTAGGAACAATTAAATATAACGAACTTTTTGAAAAAATTGCCCGTTCAACTCCGACAATTGTTCTTGAACCAAATAGTGTAAAACGAATCAGTGGCTCAACAGTTGTTATTGGAGATGTTGAAGAGCAGAATGTTTCCGATGTTGTTTTCTTTACAAAAAATGGCGATGAAGATCAGATTATTATTGCTGGAAACTCTGTATTAAAGGATGCTAAAAAGGATGGAGTTCTTTTACAGCTGGATATGAATGATACTGTAATGACTTCCATTAACACTTCTGACAGAACTACTTATGAAGTTGTAAAATCCGAAAAACTTATTCTTAATATTTTTGATTCTATTTTTAATGTTTCTTATGGTGATAATCCAAGAGAAATGACTTTTATTGATTTGAAGAAACGAATCAAAGAAATGTCCGATACATCTGATCCTGATTTAGATCGAATTAATGTATGGAAGATGGAATATTACAAAAAATTTGCAATTCCTTTTGCCGCAATTTTCTTTGCATTGCTGGCTTTTTCTATAGCTTTCCAGTTTGGTAAAAATAATGGTCTTACAATGGGACTGTTTGTGGGTGTTGTTTTCTGTGTATTCTATTGGGCTATAAATATTTCCGGGCAGCTTCTGGTTGTTCGGGTGGGATTAAATGCTTTCTGGTGTATCTGGGGACCTGATTTTTTAATGGGAGTGATTGGAGCATTTTTGTGTCTGTTCCTTTTGAAGAAGTAAATGAAATTTGCTGAATATCTTTTAAAGAAACTTGTTCCATTTTTTATTATTTCTCTTATTTTTATTGCACTGATTTTGAATCTTGTAGATTTATTCATGAATATTTCAAGATATCTGGAAGCAAAATCTCCTGCTAAGTCAGTTTTTATGGTTATGGTTTATTTTATTCCAAAAACTATCTGGTATGGAGCTCCCGTTGCATTTCTGTTTTCTGTAACTTATGTTTTAAGTAATTTGTATTCAAATAATGAAATGGAAGCTATTTTTGCTTCTGGAGTTTCCTTATTTAAATTTTCTCTTCCGATGTTGATTTTTTCAATTTTTCTTTCTATTGGAATGTTTTTTCTTGAGGATAAACTGGTAGTACAGACTCTGGAAAAAAAGAATGATCTGCAGAATGCTCTTTTGGGGCAGGAACAGGATGCCAACAGTAACGATATTGTTGTAATTTCTGATAATGGAAAAATTATTTACAAAGCAAGACGATACAGAGATTCTAAGCATCGTATTGAAAATGTTTATTTTGTTTTTAGAACCGAAGAAAAAAGCATGGAAGCAATTATCTATGCTAAATCTGCTGAGTGGAATGAGGAAACAAAACTTTGGGATTTATCAGAGGCTATTCAGTATGTTCCTGATAATAACAATTCGGTTGAAATAGTTCCTTTATCTGTAGATTTTACTTCTAGGCTTAATGAATCTTACGAAATTTTCAGAAAGAAAAATGTGAATATTGAAAGTGTAACTGCAAAAGAAGCAAAACAATATATTCTTCATCTGAAGAAAGCTGGACTTCCTTATTATGAGCAGCAGTCAGTATATTATAAAAAGTTTTCATTTCCATTCATTCTGTTTATTGCAGGTCTTCTTGCTGTTGGACTTACTGGAAAAACACGAAAAAATGTTTTACTGATCAGTTTATCTCTGTCCATTGCTGCTGTCGTTTTGTTTTATGTATTCCAGATGATGACAATGGTAATGGCTAAAACCGAAATTCTGACACCTTTTATGGGGGCCTGGCTTCCAGATATCGTGTTTATTTTTATTTCTGCTGTTTTATTAAAATTCAGTCGTACTTAGTTTCAATTTAATTGATTTAAAATATATTTAGAGGAAAAAATGGATCCTATTGTAAAAAAAATTTTTGATATTAATCACAAATCTGCAGATGGAAAAGCTCGTACTGGTGTAATGCATCTTCCTTATGGAGATGTTCAGACTCCTGTTTTTATGCCTGTTGGTACAAATGCTACTGTAAAGGCTATGCCAAAAGATTTTCTTGAAGAAATTGATTTTGATATTATTTTGGCCAATACATATCATCTTTTTTTACGTCCTGGCCCAGATTTAATTGCTGAGGCTGGCGGATTACATGGTTTTTCTCAGTGGAAGAAAAACTTTTTGACAGATTCTGGCGGATTTCAGGTTTTTTCTCTTTCAAAATTACGCAAAATTACAGATGAAGGTGTTCGCTTTCAAAGTCACATTGACGGAAGCTATCACATGTTTACTCCAGAAAACGTTGTGCAGACTCAGACAAAATTTAATTCAGATATTCAGATGCAGCTGGATGTTTGCTCCGGCTGGGGTGTTTCCAGAAAAGAAGCAGAAAAAGCTCTTCGCATCACAAGTGACTGGCTTGTTCGTGCAAAAAATGAATGGGATAAACAGCGCGAAAACGGTTATAAAGGTATTTTGTTTCCAATCGTTCAGGGAAACTTTTTTGAAGATTTACGAAAACAAAGCGCAGAATTTGTTGCCAGTCTTGATTTACCTGGAATTGCAATTGGCGGTTTAAGCGTTGGTGAACCTCCAGAGGAATTTACTAAATTTATGAATTATACAGTTGAACAGCTCCCAGAAGATAAACCAAAATATGTAATGGGAATTGGAACTCCGGAATATATTTTGGATGCAGTTCAGTCTGGAATTGATATGTTTGATTGTGTTTTGCCTACAAGAAATGCGCGAAATGGAGCATATTTTACAAGACGAGGTCAACTTTCTATAAAGCAGGAAAGATGGATTCATGATTTTGGACCTGTTGATCCTGAATGTAATTGTAAAGTTTGTCGTACTTATTCCCGAAGTTATTTAAGACACCTGTTTAAAGAACAGGAAATATTAAGTTCAATTCTGGCTTCTTATCACAATCTTTATTTCTTGAATAATATGCTCAAAGAGATAAGAACTGCAATTAACGAAGACAGATTTGAAGAATATAAAAAAGAATTTTTGGAAAAATATTCGTCTGGAGTTCTTAGTTCTTAGTAGTGAAGTCATTCTGAACTTGATTTAGATAAAACTGTCATTCTGAACTTGTTTCAGAATCTATGAGGTAGTATATTTTTAAATATGAAGAAAAGATTTTTTAGTGTTTTTTTAGTTTTGTTGTTTTGTTTCTCAATGTATGCGCAGGAAGTTGAATCTTCTGAAGTTGCAGGTGAAGAAAATCCTGTAGAATCAGTTGAATCTGTTGAATCAGTAAAAGAAGTAAAAGCTTCTAAAGCAGGATTGTCTGAAATTCCAAATTCAAAAAGACCTAAACCAATTGATAAAGAAAAAGCAGAAAAAGCAGCAGAAAAAGATGACAGTGAAGAAGATGCAGAAAATA
>JAZQOB010000077.1:0-5450 GCA_045627625.1 Treponema sp. | reverse complement strand
CCAATGAGAATTGCATCTGCGTTTTGTAAAATTGATCTGATGGTTTCCATGTAAAATCCTGAAAGTATATTTGTTGTAATTTATTTATTACAACTAAATATATAAGAACTTCATCTCACCGTCAACTGCAGCGGCTCTTTAAGAATTTATTTCCAGCCTGAAACCTTTGAGCGTAACGTTCGCCAGCAGTTTTCCATAAAAAAAGCTACTAGACTTTGGATTTTCACCATGTTAAACTTTAGATTATCACCACTCAAAACTTTAGATTTTTACCAATCTTGTAAAAACTCCAAAACTTTATTTTGTTGATTGCGGGATTTTGTGCCATCTTTTGAGAATTGAATCCAAGGAAGATTTGATTTTAAGTCCTTACAAAGGCGGAATTGTAGAAACGTTTGCAGTTTCAGAACTTTTAAAATCCAGATTGAACAATGCAAAAAAGAGCGATATTTCATATTTCAGGGACTCAAAAGGATTTGAAATCGACACAATCGCAAACTGGAAGAAAACGTATGCAATCGAAATAAAATCAACTTCAGAAAGCGAAGCAAAACTTTCAGCAAACACAAGAAAATATCTGGAACTGAAAAACGACGAAAACACAAAAGGCGCAGTATTTTATCTTGGAGACCTGACGCTTACATTGAATGGAATCGACTATGTTTCGTGGAAAGACTGGAACGAGTGGATTGAAAAAAATGCTTATTAAGTAAAAATAAGGACAAACATGAAATTAAACACAAATCTAACAGTTGCCATTCACACAATTCTTTGTATCGCTTTTTTTGAAAAAGACAATAAAGTGACTTCCGATTTTATTGCAGGAAGCACAGGAATGAACCCGGTAATCATACGGAAAATTTTGGGGAAACTGCAGGCAGCAGGAATTGTCGAAACAAAAGCTGGTGTTGGCGGTTCAAGTCTCTCAAAGAAAACCGAGGAAATTACACTCCTGGATATTTACAGCGCAGTGAGCGAAGAAGGAGATAACGAGCGGTCTGTGTTCAATTTTCATTCAAACCCAAATCCAAAATGCCCTGTGGGAAGCAAAATTCATCTGGTTCTTGAAGAACCGCTTTCCGCTGCACAAAAAGCACTGGAAGAAGAACTGAATAAAACAACGGTTTCTGATTTAATGGAAAAAATATAAAGAGAGCATATAAATACTTTTGTATGTAATTAGCATTATTTTCATTTATACCTAAACAAAAAATCAGTTTGTAAACTTTGCTGATAATATCGCATAGTTTACAAACTGACATAAAATTAGAAACAAAAAACAACCTTTACAAAATTGATTTTGCCCAATCCTGACATTTTACTATGTCATCATCTTCTGGTGTAAGATGAACCATAAGAGATTCCACTACATTTGCACCTGCCGATTTTGTACGGTCTTCCCAGTCTCTGAGCCACTGACCGTCACCCCAGTCATAAGAACCAAAAAGACCTACTTTTTTTCCTGCAAGACCTGATTCAATTCCTGTGTAGAATTCTTCCATGGTGTCTTCCAGAACTTCGTCACCCATAGCCGGACTTCCAAGAAGAACTGCATCACAAGCTGTAACTGCTGATGCATCTGCGCTGTCTGCTGTTCCAAATACTACTTCAGCATTTGCTGAAACTAATGCTTCATTAATAGCATTTGCCATTGCTTTTGTATTGCCTGTTGTACTAGCGTAAACTACTGCAATTTTCATAAATACCTCTCTTATGCGGCTTGTTGAGCCATTTTTTTATATTTTTTGATTATCTGAGGAACTGAATAGCCCTCATCAAACCATTGTGTACACATCCTGCTGCACTGTTTATATTTTTCACAGCACAGCTTTGCTTCTTCTGGGTTACAGTAAGATTTCCAGTAACCACAGAATTTACAGCATTTTCCCTGCTTTTCTTCAAATTGAATTACATCTTCAATGGGGTAGCCTAGGAAAACTCCTACTTCATGTGGAAAACTTTCTGCATCTTGAAGACGCTTAAAAAGAATATTCAAACATTCTCTGGTATTACATGGATTAGAATATCCTTTCCCTCTCAAATATGCCTGAATAAACGAATCATCAATTAGCTTTTTTAGCCACATAAAATCATAAACAAAAATCAATATGGAACCTGAAATTTTTTCTATAACTTGAATTGAAAGTCCTTGTTCTTGAATTACTTTCTTCCAGTTCTCCAAAGCCTTTTCGGAGAATCTATCAGCAGATATATTGAAAAGAGTTGCAGGTTTTAATCCACAGAAAATTTGTGAAGAAAATCTTATAAAAATTTGATTTATATATAAGTTAGTCATAACTAACCTCCCGACAAAAAAAATAATCTAATTATAAAAACTAGTCAATAGAATTTCTGGAATTTGTTAGTTTTATCTAACTTTTATTCCACTTTCTAATCATTCCATAGCTATATCTTGAATCTCCAAAATCCCTGCCGGTAACTTGGTGAACACCCAAATGATTATCTCTTTTGACAACCTCATCGGTATCTATAATCAACGGGTGTTTATATCTTTCGGCTGTTTCATTCGCAAATTCCATGAGCGACTTCATGCAGCCCTTTCCCTGATATTTCTCATTGACTAATAGTACTCCTTACTTTCTTTTTTTAATCTCACAACATAACTGCAGCAACCTTGAATCAGTTCTGCATCGTGGGTAACAACAATTATTGTTTTTCCCATTTCTTTTAAGCTTTTTAACAAATCACAAATCTGCTTCATGTGAATGTAATCCAGACCGCTGGTTGGTTCATCAAAAACCAGGATTTCCCGTCCGCTGGCTATTGCACAGGCAACCGCAACTCTCTGCTTCTGGCCTCCGCTTAAACTCATAGGATGTCGGTGTGCATAAACTTCTAAGTCCAGACTTTTGAGAATCTTTTTAGCGGCAGATTCATCCTCTTCTTCCTGACTGATTAACACTTCGTCCAGAACACTTTCTGTAAATAGCTGATGATTTACATCCTGCATAACCATAAAAATCGATTTTGACCGTTTACGGTTATTATAGGTCTGTCCCCTATAAATCATTTTTCCTTTGAACTTCTTTTTAAGTCCGCAAAGACAGTCTAGAAAAGTTGATTTTCCTTCACCATTTGAACCGACAATTGCAATTATTTCTCCAGCTGGCAGTTCCATTTGTGGAATATCAAATACAAGATGATTCTTTTTATAGGAAAAGTTGAAGTCTCTAAGAAGAATCGTTTTTTCTGACAACGGTAACGATGCAGAAACTAGTTCCACAGGATCCTTATGAACACTGGAACGAAGTCCCATTACTGCAAGTTCAGTTTCAGTAATTTCATCCATCTGCTGACGATTTAATTCTTTTATAACTTCGCCATCTTTCATAATCACGGTTCTGTCTGCTAAATCCCACAGGTAAGAAATTCTGTGCTCGCTGATAATTACAGTTTTACCGTCAGCCTTCCAGATTTTTATCATGTCTTTAAGCTGATTTGTGGATGGAGTATCAAGATTGGCAGAAGGCTCGTCCAAAACGAAAATTTCAGGTTCTGATACTGCCACACTGGCACAGGCAATTTTTTGTTTCTGGCCACCGCTAAGCTTAAAAAGGCTCTGATTCATAAGAGGCTGAAGCGAAAACTTTTCAACATTTTCTTTCACACGACGTAAAATTTCTTCCGCAGGCTTTCCTTGATTTTCCAGTGCAAAAGCCAGTTCACTGTTTGTATCAACATTAAAAAACTGACTTTTAGGATTCTGGAAAACTGAACCAACAATTTTACCAGTATCATAAAGCTCCTGTTCACTGACATTTTTGCCGTTAATCAAAACCTGACCTTCCAGTTCCCCTTCATAAAAGTTTGGAATAAGACCATTTATAAGACGGAGAATTGTAGTTTTCCCACAGCCAGAACTACCGGTTAGAAGAACACATTCTCCTTCGTTAAAAGTCAGGTTTATGTTTCGAATCTGTCCACCCAAGGAGTCACTCTGGCTTTCTTCAATATTTGCATTGGCATATTTGAAATTGATATTTTTTAATTCAATCATTTTCCAGCTCCAGACAAACTAAGCCAGATGCACCATCCAGCTGCGGCTAGACAGAAAAATAAAACTACCCAGTCTAAAAATCTCATTCCGATTTTACAGATGTTCGTTCTTTTTTCTGGCCCTCCAAGACCGCGGGTTAATGCGGCAGCAGACAAATCCTGACCAATATTTACACAACAGCACATCATTGGAATAAGCCGGTATTCAAACATTTTTAAAACCTTCTTTCCGCCAAACTTGATGTCCCGCATCTTCATAGCTTTATTTATTGAAGAAAATTCTTCACCGATTGTTGGGAAAAATCTGAACATAACAGAAAGTGGAATTGTTATAAAATCCGGCATGTGGATTTTGTGCATAGCACCAATAAATTCACTTACAGTTGTTGTCTGTACAAGATAAGCCCCCATCATAATGCTTGGAATAAAACGGGTGAAAAATCCTGTAATAAACAAAATGATGGAATTCAATATTCCTGTTGTGCTGTTTATTAAATATTTTTCACTGAAGTATCCTGCGCCAATAATTACTGCACCTTTTATAAAAGTCCCAAATCTTCCTTCAAGAAGCAAAAGAATGAAGGGTAGGGCAGAAAAAATATAAAAGGTAAAAGAGTTTTCAATATTTCCCGCTCCTCCAAGAACAAAAATTGCAATCATAAGTAATGCAACCAGTTTTGTCCTTGGATCCAATAATGACCGTTTTTTAGTTGAAGCCTTAAATAGTTCCATAATCAGAGAACTCCTTTTTTTATTAAATCTATTTTTGTTAGTTATCAATTTTCACTTTTTGATAACTAACAATAAAAAAGGGAACCTTTCGGTTCCCTTTCAATATCCCATTATGTTCATCCAGCCTGGTGTAAAAAAATCTTGCATTTTTAGAAGACATTCTTTTGTTTCCTCCTTTGTGTAATCGTGTACTATAGGTTCCACTATTGCTGTTATGTATGAACTTAAAAATACATGCAGTTCTTTCGCTGAAATTTTCTTTACTTTATGTCCCTTTGTTTCCAGATAGGTCAAGACCTTTTCCATTTCTCTCTGCTGTAGCTCTATAAATTCATGAAGAAAAGTTTCATATTTTGTTCCTTTACTTTTGCAGAATATGAGCTTCATTTCGTCATGAAATCTTTCTGACATATCCATGATAATGACAATTTCATTATCATTAAAATCAGGCAAGCCATTATTATTGTTTATTGTGTCGTAAGATTGTTTCTCGTGGAGAAAACACCTTCTCATAAACTCATTAACAAAAGGTTCTACCAGCTGATTAAACAAATCTTCTTTATCTTTTGCATGACGGTATAAAGCTGCAGAAGTCATTCCCGCTCTTTTTCCAATAGAACGGATAGAAGCTTCTTCAAATCCTTTTTCAAGGAATTCCTGTTTTGCAGCTTTTAATACAATTTGATGACTTTCAGATTTAT
>JAZQOB010000076.1:0-2130 GCA_045627625.1 Treponema sp. | reverse complement strand
ATACCGTTTCCATCAGCCTTGTCGTCGAACTGTTTTTCAAGTTCCGGGTGAAGAACAACACCTGCAACCAGGACTTTTTCTCCAGGATGTTTTGGATCATCATGAATACCGTCCAAGTACAGCACATCACCGAACTTCGGGAAATTGTCAGCCTTCGCCGCATCGTGCCCAATACTGATTGGACGAGGCGGTGTGAAGGTCTCAACAATCTCTTCGAGATCCTTTTTTGTGATAGTTGCTCCGTCAGCCCCGAACTTTCCAGTCCGGCAGAGCTGCCAAGTTCTAACTCGTTTCATAAGGTAATTCTAAGAAAAGGTGATATAAAAAAGGCTTTTGTAGGGATAATTAAAGAAGGTGGGAAGATAGTCTTTTTGCAGCAGAATTAAAAATATCTGTATCTTTTTCAATACCAATGAAGTTTCTGTTTGTGTTCAAACATGCAATACCTGTTGAACCTGAACCCATTGAAAAATCTAGAACCGTATCGTTTTCCTGGGAATATGTTTTTATCAAATATTCCAAAAGTGAAACAGGTTTTTCACTCTGATGTTTTTTCGTTCTGGAACGATTATTTTCTTTAGGGACAAGAACAACATCAGAAGGGTATCTTAACCCGTCATCAACATAATACCTGTCATTGCATTTGCCATATAACGAGCTTCTGTTTCCGCTTCTGTAGTGTTTACCAATTTTGCTTTTATCTGACATTACTTTCTGTGGATTATAAACAGGCAGATGCTTATAAAACACAATAATGTTTTCGTGAGCTTTCAATGGCATTCTATTTGCATTCAGAAAACCTGTCTTCTGAGTTTTCTCCCAGATGATTTCATATCTGAAGTTTTTTCTGTTTGAATTGATTAAGTCTGTTGTAAAAGGCTGAGCTGAGAAAATCAGAATAGCACCATTAGTTTTAATTACACGGTTCAGTTCTTGCCATAAAGGCGCAAATGGAATAACTACATCCCATTTGAAGTGAGTAGTGCCGTAAGGTGGATCAGCAAGAATTAAATCTATTGAACCATCAGGAATATCTTTAAGTTTTTCCAGACAGTCAGAATTATAAATTTGAAATTTACTCATTGTTTTTCTCTTAAAATAAAAGGCAGCTGTTAAGGATTTCTTAACAACTGCATGAAATATTTTTTTTATGGCCTATCCGAAATATCGAATTTTCTTCGTTGTTTTCTGTCATCCTTCAGACCGTCTATTACCTGAAGGATTCCTTTCACCGTTTTATCTGACCTGACATAACAGATACACAGCATGTGCTGAACCATTTCATCCTTCTGTGCTTTGGTGAGTGTTTGCAGGATTCCCCAAAGGTCATCATCAGAAGCCATTCTTTCAGGATTTTCCAACAGCTTTTCTTTGTAGTTCGCCTTTTTATTGCGAGACCTTTTTCGCAGATAATTTGTTTTCCAGGGATTGAAACAATTTTTATCACAGAAAACAATATACTCTCCCAAACCTTCCAGAGAACCGTCATTTTCAATTGTTATCCAATGAGATTTGCTTTTAGAAATGGTTTTTCCGCAGTATTCACACTTCATTCCTCATCCTCCAGAATCAGCATTCCGTTACATCAGTAAAATGAATTGCATACACAAGACCGTTAATTCCCAGGTCTGTGTTCAATCCATTTCTGACCTCAATTTTTGTGATGCGGGCTTTAAGCCGCTTTCCGGGTTTATATCCAAGCTGGAAATAGCAGAACAGTTTTGATTCCGAATCATATTCGAAATAATCTCCGTATTTTTCAGGGAATCCAAAAAATACTACAGGAAATATTTTGTCCACCGCATTTTTAAGCCTTGCTGTCCAGTATGGCTTTACTTCCCGATATTCAACTTTTTTACATCCTGATTTTATTTTCTCATACCATTCTTTTTTTAATATAAACGTCAGCATCATCCCTCCAATAAGCTGACTGTATAGCCGCGCCTGAGATATCCGTATTTAATCACTCTGGATAACTCCTTGTCCGTTGTTTTAAGAAATTCCAGGCATTCATTTCTTGAAAGTATTTGTTTTTCATTTTTCTTTTGAAGCAAATAGCATTTCTTGTTATAGTCGGGAACATCCTTTACGCCATAGAAAATTTTCTGTTCTCTGCCAATTGCTCTGGCA
>JAZQOB010000075.1:0-21474 GCA_045627625.1 Treponema sp. | reverse complement strand
CTGTATGAGCGTTAAAAATTCCCAGCAGATTTTCTTTGATACAAATATTCTTGCATATATGCAGGATTCAAGAGATATTTCCAAACAGCAGAAAGCTCGGCAAATCTTTGTGGAATGTGTTGAAAGTAATTCTATAGTAATTTCTACACAGGTTCTTCAGGAATATTACAATGTTATGGTAAATAAGCTTAAACAAGATAAGGAACTTACAAAAAAAATAATTCATTCTTTTAAGTCAAATTTGCTTGTCGTTCAGGTGACTACAGAACTTATTGAAAATGCTATAGAAATTAATATTAAAACTGGATTTTCGTTTTGGGATTCATTGATTATTTCAACTGCTCAGGCTTCGGGATGTAATGTGGTTTATTCTGAAGATTTAAATGAGGGACAAATTATTAATGGTATAAAAATTGTAAATCCTTTTTCAAATGAATAATTTTTCACAAATCCATTCATTATCATGATATAGTAAAAATATGTTAGAAAAAGAAAACAATCGTTTAATTATAAAAGATGGATTTGGAACTGTATGGATCGAAGCTTGGGGTAAAGATTCGGTTCGTGTTCGTATGACTAAAGACCGCCAGATGGATATAAATGACTGGGCCTTGGAAGAAAAACAATCTTCTGAAGCTGAGATTTTAATTAATGAAGTTGATGCTACTTATTCCTGGGCAAAAGATTTTGAGGAAGAATGGAAGGCTGGTAAAGTTCAGATTCAAAAAACTTCTGGTCAGGTGGCAACATTAAAAAACGGTAAGCTTCTTGTAAAAGTAAATCATGAAAACTGGATTTCTTTCTGGAAGATTGAAGATGGTGCAGAAACTTTACTTTTTGAAGAACAGTGGCGTAATCGCTGGAGAATTGATCGTTTCTGTGTTCCTACTAATAATGCAGGGCGTGAATTAAAAAATAATCCTAATACTTTCAATTGCAAGGCTACTGTTCGTTTTGAAGCTTATGATGATGAAAAACTTTTTGGTATGGGACAGTATCAGGATTCTCATCTGGATAAAAAGGGTGGTGTATGGGAACTTTCTCAGAAAAATTCCCAGGCTTCGGTGCCATTTGTAATTTCCAGTCGTGGTTATGGATTTTTATGGAATAATCCTGCTATTGGTACTGCAACTTTTGGTACAAACGGAACTATCTGGACTGCAGATCAGACTAAAAAAATTGACTATTGGGTAACTTGCGGAACTCCTTCTGAATGTGAAGAAAATTATACTGCTGTAACAGGCCGTACTCCTATGATGCCGGATTTTGCTATGGGTTTCTGGCAGTGCAAATTGCGTTATAGAAATCAGGCGGAAGTTATTGCAGTGGCAAAAGAATATCGTCGGCGGGGGCTTCCTCTTGATGTAATTGTTATCGACTTTTTCCACTGGTCTTGTCAGGGTGATTTTAAGTTTGATGCGGAAGACTGGCCTGATCCTGAAGCAATGGTAAAAGAGCTTTCCGAAATGAATGTAAAACTTATGGTTAGTGTATGGCCTACAATTGATGAGCGCTCGGAAAACTATAAGGAAATGGCAGAAAACGGCTTCTTAATCAGCTTTGATAAAAAAGACGGCTTTAATATGGACTGGATGGGAAATACTGTTTTCTTTGATCCAACAAATCCTGAATGCCGCAAATATCTTTGGGAAAAATGTAAAGAAAATTACTTTAAAAAAGGTATTCAGCTTTTCTGGCTGGATGAAGCGGAACCTGAATATGGCATTTATGAATTTGAGCATTATAAATATCATATTGGTCCTGCAATGGAATGTTCTAATATCTATCCATACTATTATGCGAAGGCCTGGTACGATGGGCTTAAAAAAGAAGGGGTTGAATTACCTTTAAGTCTGGTTCGCTGTGCCTGGGCTGGTTCTCAAAAATTTGGTGCTGTTGTCTGGTCTGGAGATGTTCATTCTGATTTCCGGTCTTTCCGTAATCAGGTGCAGGCTGGTTTAAGTATGGCAGTTGCCGGAATTCCATGGTGGACTACTGATATTGGCGGCTTCTTGGGTGGTAATATTCGGGATCCTAAGTTTAAGGAACTTTTGGTTCGCTGGTTTGAATGGGGATGTTTCTGTCCTGTAATGCGTCTTCATGGAGAACGACCACCTTTCTTTGTTCCAGAAAAACCTTATCACGAAGTTCGTGGTCATCAGATTAAACAGATGGAAAGCGGTCAGGATAACGAAGTATGGTCTTTTGGTGAAGAAACCGGTTCAATTCTCGAAAATCTTTTAAAACTCCGTGCAAGATTAAAGCCTTATATTAAAGAACAGATGACAGCTGCTCACGAAAAAGGAACTCCTGTTATGCGTCCATTAATGTATGATTTTGATTCAGATGAAATGGCATGGGAAGTTGAAGATGAATACATGTTTGGTTCAAAACTTCTTGTTTGTCCTGTAATGGAAGCAGGAGCTGATTCAAGAAATGTTTATCTTCCAGTTTTAAATGCAGGTGAAAAATGGATTGATGCGGCTTCGGGCAAAAAATATGAAGTAGGACAGACAATCACTGTAGAAACTCCATTAAAGCAGATTCCTGTCTTTACTAGAGGAGCATTTGATATTAAAATCTGGTAGTTATGAAAAAGAGATATATTATGACTGCAGTTTATGCAGCAATGTTTGTAATTTGGACACTTTTAATTAAGTTTGTTGATGTTCAGGCAATCGGTCCTGAAAATTCTTTAGTTGGTTTTGCAACTTTAAACGGTGCAGTTCAGTCTAAACTTGGATTCAATGGGTTTTGGTATGAATTAACAAAACTTTTTGGATATTTTGCACTTATTGTTGCCGCAGGATTTGCCTGTGCAGGTTTGATCCAGCTTATTAAAAGAAAATCAATTAAGAAAGTTGATTATAATATTCTTGCTTTAGGTGTTTTGTATATTGTAGTCGTTGTGCTTTATGTGATTTTCGAAAAATTCCCTGTAAATTTCCGTCCACTTATTTTGGAAGAAGGGTTGGAAGCTTCTTATCCTTCAACTCATACTTTCCTTATTCTTACTTTGATTGGAAGTGCCGCACAGGAAATTAAAAATTATATGAAAAATCCAAAAGCAGCATTGGTCCTTAAACTTGGTGCTTATTTGATTATGATTTTAGCTTCTGTTGGACGACTTCTTTCTGGTGTTCATTGGACAACTGATATTGTTGGTGGTTTACTTTTGGCTACTGTATTGTTGTCATTTCCACGCCCTGCTAAACAGACTATTTCAGAATAATTTTAGGAAGAATTGATGCGACAGGTTTTTGAAAGTTCTGCAGATGTTGAAAAAAATGTAAAAGCTTCTTTAGGAATTCCAGATTTTATGATGATGGAAAATGCTGCTATTGGAATGGCAGATTTTATTAAGGAGCTTTGCGGGAAAGAGAACCTGTCTGAACCTTCTATTCTGATTCTTTGTGGTCAGGGAAATAATGGTGGGGATGGCTTTGCCTTGGCCCGCCATCTTTATGCTGATTATTCAATTCAACTGGTGGCAGAAAAAGTTCCTTATGCAAAAGAAGCTTTAGTTCAATATGAAATTTGTCATAAACTTGGTTTGCTGGATAAGGTACTAACAAAATCTGCAGATATTATCGTAGATTGTATTTACGGAATTGGTTTCCATGGAGATTTAGAACCTGCCGAAAAACTTCTGATTGAAAATGCAAATAAATCAAAAGCTATAAAAATTGCCTGTGATGTTCCTTCTGGTTTACGAAAAAACGGAAGTACTGCAGATGGAATTTTTATGGCAGATTATACTTTAACCATGGGTGTTTATAAGACTGCACTTTTTTCGGATATGGCAAAGGCTGCTTGTGGTAAAGTTGAACTGTTAAACATTGGAATTTCAAGAACCGATTTTGAAAAATTTGGCGAAACTTCAATTTATCATGTTGAATCAGATGATATTCAACTGCCATATCGAAAAAATCCTTCAGTTCATAAAGGGAGCTTTGGACATACGGTTGTATTTGCCGGTGAAAAGTCCGGGGCTGCAATTCTGGCCGCAACTTCAGCATTAAAATTTGGTACTGGCTTATCAACTTTGCTAAAGACAATAAATTCGAATCTTTTGCAATTTAAGATTTCTTCTGAACTGATGATTTCGCAGCAGCTTCCTAAAAAGGCAACTTGTCTTGTAGTTGGTTCAGGACTTGGATATCTGACCGACACCGACAGCGATGTTATTACAAATTGGTTCACTTCAATTAAAAATCCTTCTATTGTTCTGGATGCTGATTTTTTTAATCAGGAACATTTTGTTTCTCTTTTGAATTTTTTAAATGGTCCTGATAATGCCCGCATTATTTTAACTCCTCATATTGCAGAATTAAGCCGCATTATGGAAAAGGTTTTGACTGCATATACTGATTTAGAAATTACTGCAGAAGAAATTACTGTAGAAAATCTGTCAAAATCAACTGAGTCTAAAATTAAAATTGGTCAGATTCTTAATAAGCTTTTCCCAAAAACTGTTGTTGTTATGAAATCTGCAAATACTTTTGTAGCCTTTGAAGGCAAAACTTACATTATTACACAGGGAACTCCAGCACTTGCAAAAGCGGGCAGCGGAGATGTTCTTGCAGGAATGACAGGTGCTTTGCTTGCTCAGGGATATGATGCTAAAACTGCCGCTTTAACTGCAGTGTTCGCTCATGGAAAGGCATCGACAGTTGGAGAAGTGGCAGATTTTGCTCTTACTCCAGAAGTTCTTTTGGAAAATATTTCAAAAATTTAGAAAATCCTATTTTTTATCATAAAAATCGATGGGAAAATTTCCGTTTGCATTAAAAAATTCGGGAATTTTCCTATTTTATTTGGAATTCACTTTTTCAGTCTTTATTTTATGTATCGCTTGAACTATCTTAAAAGTGAGAGGCATACTATGAAAAAAAGTTTAATTCTTATTCTTACTGTAATTTTTATGTGTGGGACTTTTTGGGCTCAGGAAATAACTCAAAGAGAAAAAGTTGGAACTTATATTTCCGAAGAATTAATACAGACAATCAATTCAAAGCATATTTTTGCAACCGCCCCAACTGTTTTTTCAGAACCTAAAACTAATAAGTATTCAGAAAAAAGACCTTTGGTTTTTAAAGTATTAGAAGAAGATAAAGAAAATGTCTATTTTACCTACAATCTGGGAGAAGATATAACTTTAAGTAACCCAGAAATTTATTCCTTCAAAAAGTTTAATGATGAAGTTTATATTGTTGATACCTATGGAATGCATTATTTCAAAATTAAAGATGATGATTCTTCTGCTTCGGAAACTCCTTTTCTTGCCTATGTGGATAAATTGTTTAAAAATTTTCTGCGGGATTTAGGATTAGGAAAACTTTTAAATTTAAGTAATGTTGGACTCGAAAATCCAATAGGTTATGGAACTCCATACCAGACAGTTCGTACTAAAGGTAAAGATTATATTCCTCAGTTTGTTTATGGCATTTATAATTTTGAATATCAGCTGAATAAGTTTATTGTTTATAAAGTAGAACCTGTTGGTCGATATGATTATGAATTTGATAAGGAAGTTCTAACTATAAACTGTCAGATGCCTGTTTTTGAACGATGCGAATATATAGTTCGACGAAATGATGATTTAGTTTCTCCTGCAGATCTGGAAAAACTTTCAAAAGCTGATCTTCGAATACTTCGAAACACAATTTTTGCAAAATACGGTCACAAGTTTTCATCTCTCGACCTGACTCAATACTTCTCCGAAAAATACTGGTACACCCCAAGTACAACAAACGCAGAGTCCAAGTTTACAATCTACGACAAACGCAATGTAGAAATTATCCGCCAGGTAGAAGAAAAAAAATAGTCATTTTCATTATCTAAAATACTGCGTCATTGTAATTACGAGATTATTATTAAAAAAAATGCGTCATTGCGAGCGGAGCGCGGCAATCCAGGAAAAAAAGTTCATACACTAGATTGCTTCAGGCTAAAGCCTTCGCAATGACGAGATAGTTACTATAAAAAAATACGTCATTGCGAGCGAAGCGCGGCAATCCAGAATATAAGTTCATACACTAGATTGCTTCAGGCAAAAGCCTTCGCAATGACGAGATAGTTGCTATAAAAAAATGCGTCATTGCGAGCGGAGCGCGGCAATCCAGGAGAAAAAGTTTATACACTAGATTGCTTCAGGCAAAAGCCTTCGCAATGACGAGATAGTTGCTATAAAAAAATGCGTCATTGCGAGCGAAGCGCGGCAATCCAGATTTTTGTCATTATGGAGTTATATGAAATCCTACGTATATATTTTATTTAACAAAAGAAATGGTACTTTATATACAGGGGTAACTTCTGATTTAATAAAACGGATTTATGAGCATAAAAATAAAATATTTGAAGGCTTTACCTCAAAATATGGTGTCGATAAATTAGGTTATTATGAAGAATATAGTGACATAAGAAATGCAATCGAACGAGAAAAACAAATAAAAGCAGGATCAAGAAAAAAGAAGTTATCACTCATCGAAACTACAAATCCAAATTGGAATGACTTGTATGATTTACTTAAATAAATCGTCATTGCGAGCGGAGCGTGGTAATCCAGAAAAAAAAGTTCATTCACTAGATTGCTTCAGGCTAAAGCCTTCGCAATGACGAGATAGTTGTTAAAAAAAATACTATCCAAATAATTTTCTACATTCTAAGTAGAAACGTTTTTCATCGGCTTCACCCATGGAAAAACTTTTTCGTGGGAGTGGGCCGCGACCATTAATTGTTTCGAAGAAAGAGTCCTTTGCAATCGGTGGAAGGAGAATGCCAACTGCCTTTGCTTCAGTGCCAAGTTTAAGAACTTCTTCTGTACCGTGAATGTAATCTATTTCACTGTCAGCTGGAGCCGATTTTAAGAATTCATCAATTTCTGGCTGCAATCTTGAAACTGCCAGTTCTTTAATTGAAGTTTCCAGTAAAACGTATTTCTGTTTTCCGTCTTCAATATAATCAAAACCAAAGTTTGCCCAGGAATTCTTAACTTTTGCTTCAAGAGTTTCTTTGTCGGCAACTTCAGAAATTGTTCCGCCTAATTTTTCAGCAAGAGTCTTAATTAAAGCTTTATTATCAATGTTGAAAATTACACGATGAATTGGTTCAAAAGTTAATCCTTCATCATAAAGATTTACAATTTCAATAAGAGCAAATCTTACTGGATTATTTTTGAGTTCTTCTTCCGAAGCCCCTTTTGCAATTAATTCCTTTTTATATTCATCCCAAACTGCTTTTGCAGTAGCAAGTGAATGGTTTCCATCTCCAACTGCAAAAAGGAACACCGAACCATCTGCAGCGGTATTTTTTTCTGCAATTTTATTTACTGCTTCAGTTACAACTGCCAGTTCTTTTTCAGAAGAAATTTCCCAGCCTGTGATGGAACCGCCGTTGTTCATTAACTGTCCATCATACAAAGGAGCTTTTGTTTTACAAATGTTTCCAGCACCTTCAACAAGAAGTTTTT
Organism: Treponema sp.; assembly: GCA_045627625.1. Lineage (GTDB taxonomy): Bacteria > Spirochaetota > Spirochaetia > Treponematales > Treponemataceae > Treponema_D. The sequence goes on along the minus strand of JAZQOB010000075.1, from coordinate 14,003 downwards.
CTTTATCATCAACTAAAAGCATAATATGAGGAAGTTCCAAAGGAGCTCCTTTTCGAATTTCCATTCTTGGTGGAATACGATCTACAATTGTTGCTTCTGTTGCGCGGATGTTTGCTTTTGAAAAAGGTTTCCATTCGTAAGTTTCCAAATCAATCTGAGTAACAAGACCTTTTCGTGTTCTTCCGAATGCAGTTTTTCTTTCTATATAAACCATGCATTTTTTTGCAGGAGCAAATACATCAGATTCCAGATAATCTTTCATTGTTTTGCGAATTTTCTGAATTCGTTCTGGTTTGTCAGGGGAGTTTAAATAAACTTCAGGTAAAATCAAATTTAAGGTTGAAGGTTTACCGCTGGCAGTTTCTTCTGCTTTTTTCCAATATTCTTTATCCTGAGTATACTGATCGCAGGCGATTACTGACCAGGAAGCCAAATCAATTTTTGATGGAAGTAAAATTTCTGGTACTCTAAGACCAAATTCTTCAATGTTTTTCATAATTTGATTATACTGTAAATATGAGCGAAATAAAACAGTTTCAGCGTCAGACTCAATCTCAAAAGCAAATTCAGAAACTTTCTCAAAAACAAATCCAGGCTGTAACATTTATTCAGATGCCTTCAAAGGATTTGTATGAAGAAATCAAGAAATTTGCTGAAGAAAATCCTGCCCTCGAAATTGTTAAAGATCCGTTTTTGGTTAGAGCCGCTGATGATAAATTCCGCAGTTCTGATTCGGATAAACGGCGAGCCATGATGGAAGCGGTGGAAGATAATCGTGAAACTCTCCGCTCTCATTTAATGAATCAGCTGAATTTAATTTCGGGCCTGAAAATTGATGAATATGAAGTTTGCCAGAAATTAATTGCCAATCTTGATAAAGATGGTTTTTACGGTTCTTCTATTGCTCCTGAAAGTTTACTGGATAGAACAAGACCTGTTCAAAATAAAACCTTATTAAATAAATGTATAAAATTAATTCAGCAGTTTGATCCTGTTGGAACTTGCTGTAAAGATGTTTTTGAAAGCCTGAAAGTCCAGGCCGAAATTACAGGGGACGCATCTCTTTTGACTATGTTTTTGCTGGATGGTCATTTGGATTTATTGCAGGCACCAAGCTTTGACAGAATGCTGAAGAATATTAAAAAATATCAGAAAGACTGGCATTCAAAAAGTTTTGCTTCTGAATTGCTTATTGATAAACTGGATCTTACAGAAGAAATGGTTCAGGAAAGTCTGATTTTTATCCGTCAGCTAAATCCTCATCCTGCCAGTGAATTTGCATATGATGGAAGTGGGTTCCAGATTGAACTGCCGGATGTTGTAGTTACTGTTGAAAAAAAAGAGGGATCTCTCAGTTCTGATGACATTGCAAACGGAAGAATTACAGCAGACAACAGAAGTTATTTTCAGATTAAGTATGCTTCGGGAGTTTTGCCAGAAGTCAGGGTTGTAGATAACGGAATTTATTCAAAGACTCAGGTAACTGCCGCAAGAGATTTTTACGAAAATCTTATGTATCGGGAAAGTTCAATGATTTTACAATGCTGTTCCATTGTTCAGAATCAAAAGGTTTTTTTCTTAAAAGGGCCTGGGAACATTTTGCCGTTAACAAGACGACAGGTGGCAAATCAGATTGGAGTTCATGAATCTACAGTTTCAAGATTTTCTGCAAAACATAACAGCAAATTTATTCAGACTGAATGGGGTGTCTATCCTGCCAGTTATTTCTTTTCTTCTGGTGTAGAAGGGGAAGATGGAAATAAAGTTTCGGCAGAAGCGATTAAAACTAAAATGTCCGAAATTATTGCTCAGAATCCTCAGATGAAAATTTCAGATTCAAAAATGTGTGATCTGCTGAACGAAAAAGGCATTAAAATTGCCAGAAGAACTGTAGCAAAATATCGCAGCCAGTTAGGAATAAATAACTCTTATCAAAGATAAAATCTTTTTTTTTTGTTTCCCCTTATATTAAAAATTCGCTATATTTTATAGAGTATCATTTTATTATTGGAGGAAAGTAATGGCAGTAGTAACATTACAGGATATTCATAAGTCATATCCAATGGGAAAACAAAAAGTTGAAGCTGTAAAAGGTATTTCGTTTAAAATTGAAAAAGGAGAATTTGCCGCAATTTCAGGACCATCTGGCTCTGGTAAATCAACTTTGTTGAACATGATTGGTTTGATTGATGTTCCTAGTGCGGGTTCTCTTATTATTGGTGATACCAATGTTTATGAAGGTGTAAATCTTTCCGAAGCAGAAGTAAAAAATTCAAGATGGGCTTCTAGTGATGACGGAGAGAAAAAACAGAAAATCCGAAAATCAATTCCTAATAAATTAGATAAGAGAATTACAGCTTTGCGTCGTTCTCATTTAGGTTTTATTTTCCAGACATTCAATCTTATTCCTGTATTAAATGTTTATGAAAATATTGAATTTCCACTTTTACTGGAATCAAAAGATCCAAATTCAAAAAGCCCAGTAGATTCATTTACAAAAGCTCAGAAAGAAGAATGGATTAATTATCTTATTGAAAAAGTTGGTCTTACAGAATGGAAAACTCACAAGGCAACTGAACTGTCTGGTGGTCAGCGACAGCGTGTTGCAATTGCCCGTGCCCTTGTAACAAAAGCTCCTGTTATTCTTGCTGATGAACCAACTGCAAACCTTGATTCAAAAAACTCAGAACAGATTCTTTCATTAATGAAATCTTTGAATAAAGATCCTGAATTACAAACAACCTTTATTTTCTCAACACACGATTCAAGAATTGTAGATATGTGTGATCATGTAGTTCATATTCTTGATGGACAGGTTATTAATGATGAATACAAAACTGGAAGCGACAAGTACATTATTTAATTCCAGTAGAAAACTTAAAACAGGAGATGCAGATGAGAGAAGTTTTAAAACTTGCACTGCGAAATCTTAAAGAACATAAATCTAAAACTATAATTATTTCCATTTTTTTGATTTTTGGAGTTGCAATTGTAATTCTGGGAAACTCTTTTCTTGAATCAATAAATCGTGGTTTGGAAAAAGACTTCCGCAATAATTACACAGGTGATATTACAATTTCAATTAAACCAGAAAAAGGTGATAAAATTGATATTTTTGGTGTTCAGACAATTAATTTAAATGGTTCAATTCCTCAGATTCCTGCAATTCCAGATTTGGAAAAGGTTCAGAAAATTGTAGATGAACAGGATGGAATTAAATCTCAGACAAAATTGATTTCTGCAATGGCTTTAGTTGCTAAAGGTGTAGAAATGGATTTAACTGAACTGGCTGAACGAGATGACATTACTTTTGATGATCTTCCAATTTCCATGCTTTTTGCAGGTGAACAGGGAACTTATGCAAGTGTTTTCCCTAACGTAAAATTTCAGGAAGGCCGTTATCCAGAACCTAATACAAACGAAGTTATTATTGATACTCGTGTTCAGCGGGCATTTAAGGGAATGTATCGGGAAGATTTAAATATTGGAGATACACTTCTTATTGCTGGTGCAAACACAAACGGAGTTATTCGTGAAGCTAAACTGGTGGGAATTTTTGATCCACCTGATGAAAACTCTGCAATGTTCCAGATTATTTACTGTAATCCAGAACTTGCTCGTTCCTTTGCAGATTTAACTTATGCTTCATCTTTTGGAACAGAACTGCCTGATTCAATTGATCTTTCAATTACAGATCTTTCAGAAGAGGATTTGTTTGGTTCTGGTGATGATGATCTTTTTGGAGATATTATTTCTGAAGATGATGATATTTTAAGTGTTGATGAATATGATTTTTCTTCGATTCTTGGAGATACAACTCTTCGTGATGAATTAAATAAAACTGATGATGGTTCATGGCAGTTTATTCTTGCAAAAGTAAATCATCCTTCTCAGACAAATAAAATTATTGCCGAACTTCAGCAGAAATTTGCAGAAGAAAACTTAAATGTTCAGGTAATGGGCTGGAAAGATGCCGCTTATTCTTATTCTGCTTCGGTTGAAGGAATTGGTTTTATCTTTAATCTTTTGATTTTCATTCTTGCAGTTGTAGTTTTCATTATCATTATGAATACAATGACTGTTTCGGTTATCGAAAGAACTGGCGAAATTGGAACTATGCGTGCAATTGGTGCAAATAAAAACTTTGTACGAGCTTTGTTCTTCTCCGAAACAATTGTTCTGACTTTTGTTTCTTCGGTAATTGGAATTATTCTTGCTTTCATTATCATGGGAATTTTCAACAGTTTGAATATTACAATTACAAACAGTATTGCAAAAATGATTTTAGGTGGCGGACTTTTACATTTTAGTCCAACTGCCGGAATTATTATTACAACTATTGTGGTAGCCTTGATTGGTAGTGTTTTGAGTAATCTGTATCCTGTTAGTTCAGCCTTAAAGATTACACCGCTTAAAGCCTTGAATAAGAGTTCAGACTAAAAGGGGGACTTTACTATGAATAAGATTTTTAGACTTGCATTAAGAAATTTAACCAGACAAAAAAGACGAAATGTTATTCTTGCTCTGGCAATTGCTTTTGGATTTTTTGTTGTAACAGCGATAGATGGATTGATTACTGGAATGGTAGGAAATCTTGAGGATATGATTACTCAGGTTGCCGGTGGTACTGTATTAATTGGCGGTTACGAAAAAACTCCTCCAGAAGTTGAAGGTGGAAAAGGAACTGTAATTAATATTGTTCGAGACAAAGATTATATTGAAAATCTTGTAAAAGAAAATGATATCGATTACAAATACTTTTCGAAATATACTGCTTCCACAGGACAGTTGATTTTCAATGGTAAAAAATCTGTTTCCAGAGTATATGGTCGTGATTTTTCGAATGCAGAATTTATGAAATCCTTCCAACTTATCGAAGGTTCTCTTGAAAATCTTTCTGATCCAAATGCAATGGTAATTAACTCCAAGATTGCAGATGCTTTAAATCTCCAGGTTGGAGACGAAGTCATGTTCCTTACAAATACAATTTATGGTCAGAACAATGTTGCTGATTTTAAGATTGGAGCAATTTCAAAAGCAAACAGTCTTGTTGATACAATGCAGTTATTTGTAAATATCGAAACTTTGAATCAGATTGTAGGTATTCCAGAAGGCGGATATTCAACATTTACTGTTTTCTTAAATAATAAAAAGGATCAGGCAAAGGTTGCAGACAAAATTGAAGAACTGATTCGAAACGACGGTGTTTTAGTTTCCAGCAGAAAACTTGCTCTCGAAACAAATCCTGCAAATCCAAACACAGGTTTGAACAAACAGTTCATTTCTGCTGAATATCAGTGGGAAGGGGTAAAGTACGGAGTTGAATGTCTTAACGATGCAGTTCCAACTTTAAAAACTGTAATGTCTGTTGTTCATATTATTACTACTGTTATTTTGATTGTAATTCTTCTGATTGTAATGGTTGGAGTTTCCAACACTTATAGAATGGTTCTTTACGAAAGAATCCGTGAAATTGGTACAATGCGTGCTTTGGGAATGTCTGGTAAAGATACAGGAAAAGTATTTACTGTTGAAGCTTTAATACTTTGTATCCTTGGAGCTTTAACAGGGTTATTATTAGCAGTAGTGGTAATGTCTATAATTCATTTAGTTCCAGTTGGAAATGAAAGTCTTGCTTTCTTCTTAAATAAGGGGCATTTTTCATTTAAGCTGTCATTAACATCAATTATTGTGCAGTACCTTATCTTAATTATTCTTACTGCTGTAGCCGTTAGAGGAACTGCAAAAAAAGCTGCCAGCTTAAGTCCTGCAGAAGCATTAAGAACCGTAAAATAATTTTTGGAGTGTATATGAAAAAATCATTTTTAATCAGCGCCGTTTTATTAGCAGCAACTGTATTGTTTGCACAGGTATCAAAGGCTGATTCTGAAAAAGCTTTTAAAATCATGGAATCCACAGATAATGTTCTTGCGTATCATGGGGATTATTCTGCAACTATTTCTCTTGTTATCGAAAAACCTGGTAAACCAAAAGAAAATCTTCAGTATAAAATCTTCCAGCGAACAGATGCCGATTTAATGACAATCGTTCAGTTATTCCCAGAAGCAGATAAAGGAACTGGATATCTTCGGGATGGTGATAACATCTGGGCATATGATCCAATCAGCCGTAAATTCACTCATACTTCAATGAAAGAAGCATTAGGTGATTCTGATGTAAAAATTGACGATATTAATCAGAGTTCTGACCGCTGGAGAGAAAACTACAAAGTAACAGCTTTTTCAGAAGGTACTTTGGGTAAATATCCAGTTAATATCATTACATTGGAAGCAACAAACACAAAGCCTGCTTATTCAAAATCAACTTATTATGTAAGAACAGATATTCCTTTGATTCTTAAGGAAGAAGATTTCTCTGGTTCAGGCCGTTTAATGAGAACTATTCTTATGCCAAAATATACAAAAGTTCCACAGGGTTATGTTCCAACTCAGTTGATTATGCGTGATGAATTAAACAAAGGCGAAAATACACAGGAAGTTATTTCGGACCTCACTTTTGATAAGCTTCCAGATAATATTTTTACAAAAGCATATCTGGAAAGTTTGAACTAATTTCCTGAAATTCAGGATTTTTATGAAAAAGATATTTTTATTGTTAGTTTTAGTATTCTCATCATCTCTTTTTGCACAGGAATGGGATGATGATGATTTTTTCTTTGACGATGATGACGGAATTATCGAAATTGATACTTCATCCGTTGATCAGCGTACTTCAGAATTAAGCCATGGTGCATTGTTCGAAACAGGAAGCATTAAAATTGGTGGATCGTTTACTACCAGTTTAGGAACTTCCACTGTTTTATATGCAGATGATGGCGAAACTTTCTGGACACATTTAGAAGATACAACTCTTACTCCATCTGTCAGTGCCTACTTATCTGTAGATGCTCGTCCAACTCAAACTTTACGAATGTATACAAAGTTTGGTATTGCATATCCTTTTGTTTCTTCAATTGGAATCGACAGTGGTTTTAATATTTCTGTAAGTAACTGGCTCAATATGAAAGAGCTGTTTACAGATTTTTCTATTGCCGACCGTGCCTTCTTTAGATTTGGACTTCATACTGTAACCTGGGGAACCGGATACTTCTTTAGTCCAGTTTCTGACATTATTAATACTTCTTCAATTGATCCTGAAAATACTTCTGCCCAGGTAAGCGGTTGTTTGAATTTACGAACTCAGGTAACTTTCCCTGGAACACAGAATTGTCTCTGGGCTTATGTTATTCCTTCAACAAAATTTACTAATTCCTATACAGCAGAAACTTATTTTAAAGATACAGCTTTAGCTGCAAAAGGTGATTTGGTTTTTGGCGGCTGGGAAATTGGAGTTGGAGGATTCTGGAAATACGAAAACGCTCCAAAAGCAACTTTAACTGCAACTGGAAGCATTATTAATGGCAAAGTTAATCTTTTTGGAGAAGCTGTTTACCAGTATGGAGCTGCTTCTGAATGGTCAGACGATACCAGCTGGAAAGATAAAACTTCTATTGTTCAGGCAACAATTGGAGCCTTGTACATCTGGAAGAAACCAGAAATTACAATTGCCGTTCAGTATTACTACGACGGAAATAACAAAGATCAGGCCCATCAGTATTTTACACAGGGACATAATATTGCCGGCGTAATGAATTTTGCAAACATTTTTAATATTCCAAATATTACTGGTACTACTTTTACCATGATGAATTTTGGAAAAGAAAAGCTTACAGAATCACAGGAAAATCAGCTGGCAAGTTACGGTTTAAGTTCCACTTATTTAAGTACTTTAACTCTTTCGGGAATGATTACTTATTCTCCGTTTAATGATTTTAGTCTTACAGGCGGACCTTACATTACCTGGAAAGATTTTGACAGCAAACCTACAGTTTCTTTAAAATTGACAGCCACATTGGGTGGTGGTAAATTTTAATTGCACGAGATAAATATGAACAGAAAAGATTACAAACGAAATTATTTTATGCTTAATGGCCGTTTTGCTAAAAAAGGCTATGACTGGTGGTGGCATAATTTTACTGCTGTAAACGAAGAAACAGGTGAAGAAAAAACCTTTTTTATTGAATATTTTACAATCAATCCTGGTCATGCAAGAGATAACGGTGGTGAAGAACCAATTTTAGGCCAGAATCCTTTGAATAAAGAAAGAGGTTTTTTACCATCCTATGTAATGGTTAAATGTGGCTGGTGGGGACAGAATGCAAAGCAGCTCCATCATTTTATTCCATGGAAAGATGTAACAATTTCCAATGGAAATAAAATGGCTTTTTCACCAAATGGACAAAAGAAGCTGGCAACAAAAGAAAAAGTAAAAACCTTTGCCCTTACTTCAGGGGACTTTTATTGTTCAGATAAAATCTTAAAAGGAAATGTGGTTGTTTCCGAAGAACAGGCTGCAAATACTCCTGAACTGATGTGTGATGCTGGTTCCATGAAGTGGGATATTGCGGTAGAAAAAAATGTTGCCTTTAATGTAGGTTATGGTGCAAGTTCTCTCTTTAGAAGTCTTAAAGCTTTTGAAATGTACTGGCATGCTGAAGGTATGAAGTCTACCTACTCGGGAATTATTACTGCTGACGGTCAGCGTTATGTAATTAAAAAATCAGAATCTTTTGGTTATGCAGATAAAAACTGGGGAAGCAACTTTACAAGTCCTTGGGTTTGGTTATCTTCTAACGATTTAGTCAGCAAAATGACTGGAAAACGGCTGGAAAATTCTGTATTTGACATTGGTGGTGGAAGACCAAAAGTATTTGGAATTCCATTAAACCGTAAACTCCTTGGCGATTTCTGGTACGAGGGAAAATCCTATGAATTTAATTTTTCAAAATTCTGGACTTTCTGTAAAACAGATTTTGACTGCAAAGAAACAGATACTCAGATTATCTGGTATGTAAAACAGCAGACCTTGCGTTATGTAATGGAAACTTATGTTACCTGCCAGAAATCGGATATGCTTTTAGTAAATTACGAATCTCCAGATGGACAGAAACGCCACAACCGATTATGGAATGGCGGAACTGGAGTAGGAAGCGTAAAACTTAGCAAAAAAATCGGTCATGGTCAGCTTAGACTTATAGACGACATTATTGTTAAGCACATCGGTTGTGAATTTGGTGAATACGATAAATAATCTGTTTATTTAGCGAAAACTTCTCCAGCATAACGAACAGTGTCCATGGCATCTTTACCGTAGAAATCGGCTCCAATCATGTTGGCATATTCCTGTGTCATAACGGCGCCGCCTACGCAAACTTTTGCCCATGGACATTCTTTTCTTAACTGTTTAATAGTTTCTTCCATTGCAGGAACAGTAGTTGTCATTAATGCCGAAAGACCTACCAGCTGAACATTGTCTTTTTTGCAGGCTTCTACAACAGTTTCTGGAGGCACATCTTTTCCTAAATCAATTACTTCAAAGTCATAATTTTCCAGAAGAACTTTTACAATATTTTTCCCAATATCGTGAATGTCTCCTTTTACAGTTGCAATAATGATTTTTCCTTTTGGTTCACCTTTTTTACCCGATTTTTCCATAAAGCTTCGGATTTCGCCAAAGGCAGATTTTGCCGCTTCTGCAGCCATAAGCAACTGTGGAAGATACATGGTTTTTGCTTCAAATCGTTTTCCAACATAATCCAAACCAGGAATCAGATGATCATTAATGATAACAAGAGATTCTGTATCGGAAAGCATTTTTTGAGTAATTTTAGCCGCATCCTCTTTTAAGCCATGAGCAATAGCATTTGAAAGTTCTGATAAAGAATCTTCAGGGGCGTTATGGGGATTTGCCCCATTAGAAGGGGTAGCGGAAGCCGGAACGGCTGCAGCGAGGGGAAGGCTTTCCCCTACAGTATTTGTCCATTCAATATAATCAGTACAATTTTCATCTTTTCCCGAAAGCAGACAGTAAGTTTTGTAGGCCTTAATCATTTCGGTCTGAAGAGGATTCATGATTGCGGCACTAAGACCGTTATTCATGGCCATTGTGAAGAAAGCGGAAGTTACAAATTCTCGCATTGGAAGTCCAAAACTTACATTTGAAATACCAAGGCTTGTAAGACCACCCATCTGTTTGATTGCAGCAACAGTTTCCAGTGTGGCAATTCCTGCTTTGCTGTCAGAACTAACTGCCATGGCAAGAGGGTCAATGATGATATCTTTTTTGGTGATACCGTATTTTTCAGCTTCTTTGTAGATTTTTTTAGCAATTTCAACTCGTTTTGCACTGTCAGAAGGAATTCCATCTTCATCCAATGTTAATGCAACAACCAGACCACCGTATTTTTTTACAAGAGGGAAAACCTCGTTCATAATTTCCTGTTTTCCGTTTACCGAGTTAATCATTGGCTTTCCGTTGTAACGACGAAGAGCCGCTTCCATAACTTCCGGATTTGTGGTGTCGATCTGGAGGGGCAACTCAGTAACAGACTGAAGTTCAGTCATTACCTTTACCATCATTTCTTTTTCGTCAATTTCTGGAAGTCCAACATTAACATCCAATGCGTTGGCACCAGCTTTTTCCTGTTCCAATCCCTGGTGAATGATGTAAGGAATATCGTTGTTTCGCAATGCTTCCTTGAACTTTTTCTTTCCTGTAGGATTGATTCTTTCGCCAATTAAAACTGGTCTAAAACCTTCTCCAAAATATACAATCTGACTGTTGGAAGAAATTGAGCCTGCGTCTGGATGTGCCAGAACTTTTTTTGCTTTGTTAGGGTTTTTACTGCAATGTTCAGTGAGTTTAGAAATAAATTCTGGAGTAGTACCACAACACCCACCAAGAACCGATGCTCCAAGCTGGCGAATATCTTCCATATCCTGAACAAATTCATCAGCAGAAACATCAAAAACAGTTTTGCCATCAACAACTCTAGGAAGTCCGGCATTAGGTTTTACAATAACAGGAATTGAAGCTGCAGCACAAAGTCTTCGAACAGTTTCTTTCATCTGTTTTGGACCAAGACTACAGTTCGTACCGATGGCATCGACTCTAAGACCTTCCATCATTGCAACGATAGTTTCTGGAGAAGAACCGCTTAAAGTTCGACATTCAGCATCATAAACATTGGAAACTAAAATTGGCAAATCAACACCAAGTTTTTCCATTGTTTCTTTTGCCGCAAGAACTGCCGCCTTGGTTTCGTATCCGTCGTTCATTGTTTCGATAAGAACACAATCAATTTTCTGGGTAAAAGCGATTTCAAAAGATTTTTTATAGATTTTAATACAGTCTTCAAAATCCAGGTCGCCCATTGGTTTGAGCAGTTTTCCTGTAGTAGAAATATCAAAAGCAATAAAAAGAGGTCTGTCCCCCTTATTCTGTTTTTCTAAATCAATTTTTGCTCTGTCCCTGGCGATATTTGCATTATCAATTGCCGCAGTAATTATTTTTTCAAGATTAAGAGGAAACTTTGTAAAGAAGGCACCAAAGCTGTTAGTACAAACAACATTTGAACCTGCCATAAAATAGGAATAGTTTACTTCGATAATATTTTCAGGATGTTCAATATTCCAGTTTTCAGGCAGTTCTCCTGGTTTAATTCCCATTTTCTGCAAAAGGGTTCCAGTTCCGCCGTCTAAAAATATTTCCTGTTTATTTAATAATTCCCGTAATTTATGCATAAAAACTTCCTATTTTACTAATTCCAAATCAATAACTTCTGCATCTGCCGCTTTAATTAAATCTGAACCCGCAAGTTTAATCTGAACACCTCTTTGGCCGCCGCTAATACAAACCTGATCGTACAAAATAATACTTTCGTCAATAAAAGTTCTAAATTTTCGCTTCATGCCCAAAGGAGAGCAGCCACCGCGAATGTATCCAGTTAATCCCAAAAGTTCTTCTGGTTTTACAGGGTTAATCTCTTTACATCCCGCTGCAGTTCTTGCTTTTTTTAAATTAATCTCCGACAAGGCACTCTGACAAAAAACACAGATTTCTTTAGTGTCTGTTCGCATTACGATTGTCTTGAAAACAGATCCCGGATCCTGTCCCAATTTTTCTGCCAGTTTTACAGCTGCACCTTTTTCCAGGACATGTTCACCGTCATCATCATATTCAATAACTTCAAAAGGAATCTTTAATCCTTCCAAAATACGCATTGCATTTGTTTTCATAGTTTACCTTTTTTAAGTAAAATAAATTATAAAATTAAGTAAATTACTTAAATTTCTATTGCTTTCAAGACACTACAATAATATAATTAATTAGATTAAATGTCGAGTTTATCTCAGAATTAATCAATTTCTTCTATATATAGGTGATTTATGGACCAGATTTTATACGATTCAATTCAGCAGGAACTTTTTAATAACATTCTTCCTTACTGGACAAAAAATGCTCGGGATTTCAAAAATAAAGGCTTTTACGGAAAGATCGATAATCAGAATCGTCCCGATGCCAAATGCCAGCGTTCAATCGTAATGACTTCTCGTTTTCTCTGGACCTACAGTGCCGTTGCCCGTTTTACAAAAAATCCCGACTATCTTGAAATGGCTGATTTTGCCTACGAAGTAATTTTGAACAAGTTTTTTGACAAAAAGCACGATGGAGTTTTCTGGTCGGTTATGCCAAATGGTAAACCAAAAGTAAGCAAAAAGCAGATTTATGGCGAAGCTTTCTGTTGTTATGGTCTTAGTGAATATGCCGCCGCAGTTAAAGAACTTCGCGAAAATAAAGGAGGGGAAAGCCTTCCCCTCGCTCCAGTCTCTAAAGAGTCTTCCGCTACCCCTTCTGCGGGTTCAGACGCCACCCGCAACGCCCGCTCAGAAGAAGCAATGAACAAAGCACTGGATATTTTCTTTCTTTTGGAAAAATATGCCAGAGATAATGATGATGGTGGTTATGTAGAGGCCCGTGCTAAAAACTGGAAGCCAACAAAAGATATGATTCTTTCTTCAAAAGATATGAATTGTCCAAAATCAATGAATACAAATCTTCATGTAATGGAAGCCTATACAAATCTTTATAGAACTCTTCCGGTTGTATTTGATGATTCCAATGCCATCCGTCAGGAAGTAGGGGATGCCCTTTCGGAATTAGTTGGCGTAACAGTAGAATTTATTCTTCAGCCAAATGCCCACCTGGGAATGTTCTTTGACATGAACTGGAATTTGCTGGCCGATGAAATTTCGTATGGCCACGATATCGAAGCATCCTGGCTTTTGTGGGAAGCAGCTTGCGAATTAGAAAACGAAGAACTTAAAGCACAGATTAAAGATACAGTTATTCGCGTAGCCCAAGTTGCATTGGATGAAGGTTTTGATAAAGAAAACGGCTGTATGGAAAACTTCTTAAAAGAAAATGGAACAGTTCGCGACAGAACCAGAGTCTGGTGGAACCAGGCCGAAGCAATGAATGGATTTTACAATGCATACCAGATGACTCAGAATCCTGAATATCTCCAGGCCTGCAAATTGCAGTGGGACTGGATTCAGAATCATCAGGTAGATAAAACTGGCGGCGACTGGTGGAATGCCCTGGATGTTACAGGAACTCCAATCCTTGCAGAAGACAAAGGCGGCAACTGGAAAACAAGTTATCATAATGCCCGTACTTGTCTGGAACTTTTAAAAAGAATTAAGAATTAAAAGTAGATACGGATGTCCCGTCATTGCGTACGGAGTGAAGCAATCCATAGAATAGACGCAGATGTCCCGTCATTGCGAACGAAGTGAAGCAATCCATAGAATAGACGCAGATAATAAAGATAAACAGGGATAAAAATTATTCAAAAAAAAGTTACAAAAATTTCAAAAAAATTTGCAAAATTTAAGAAATTCTTGTTGACTCTTTTTTTTGTTAATTATATATTAGTCATCACCGACGCACGAGAGTGCAGGCGGTTCTCTTTGACAAAACAGGGAAGGAAAGAAATAGAACAAGTAAGGTTCTAGTACAAATGAAAGCGAGAAATCGCTGGAGTTTGTTCTGAAAATTGACTGCAAAGTTTACAGCTTTGAATCTAAAGCTGAACCAAAAAT
>JAZQOB010000074.1:0-2637 GCA_045627625.1 Treponema sp. | reverse complement strand
AATCCTTCAATGAACTGCTGGCACCACATTAAGCTTTCTGTATATTCAGCCTGGGTACATTCATCTGGACCTTTCAATTCCGAAAGCGGCTGGAATGCAACGGCATCTTTTCCTGGTTCTACATAGATTCCGCCTCCACCTACCATAAAGGCGCGGCTTGAAAGTTGCTTATCAATACAGATGATGTTTGCATCCTTGTATTTTGTGGCCGAGGCCATAAGCAGGGCGAGAAGGGTAGACTTACCGGCACCAGTCGGACCGAATAGGAAGCTGACCCCTACATCACCGACATTGAGGTTCAAAAAGAACGGTGTTCCGTAGCTTGTAGAACATGTGCACAATGGAACTGAACTTCCACAGGTTTCTTCCGTAAAGTCGTTGTACAGCATTCCCTGCCATGCAGAACTTAATGGAATAATATTTGAAAAATTCTTTGTTGAAATGAGCGGACGACGGATATTTGCATAAACGTTACCCGGCATCATTCCGAGCCATGCCTGACAGTTGTTGAAAGTCTCTTCTTTTACAGAAAAGCCGCATGAACGGACTACCTGCTGAAGTTTTCTTGCTTTTTCCTTTGCCAGTTCCAGTTTTTTGTCCCAAACCATGAGATTTGAGGTGTAATAACCAAGAACATATTCACCAAGGGCAATGTCACCCTGAATATGAGAAGCCTGAGCTTCCATTTCCAAGGCTCCTTTGTTTTCCTTATCGATTTCTACGTTCATGGCCATTTCAGTAAACAGCGTCATTCCAGACTTTCTTGCTGAATAGAATCTGTTCTGATATTTTTCAGCTTCCTTTGCTGATTTTTCCTTTGAAAGAGGAATGAATCGTGTAGTCCAGCGGAATTCTGTCATTGTACGGTTAAGACCGTCAAAGATGGCTGGATATGTTTTGTTAGGAAAATCCATGATTCCCATAACAGGAACATAGTATTCTCCAATCTTCAAAGGCTGGCTGTTACGGACATCCATATCACAGAGATAGTTGTCCAGAAAGAAGAATGTATCATCAGGATATATAAGTTTCTGATTATTCAATGAAACCGAACTTTTGATGTAAGAAAACAGTTCTGAATTATCAAGACGATGAATCCAGAGTTTTACTGCCAGAGTTCCCATTACTTTTTCACATTCATCAAGGAAGTTTTCCACTTCTTTCTGAATCTTTGGTAAGTTTTCATGCTTCACGAACTGCGACTTTGGTTTAGTGTTTTTGGACTTGTTTTTATTTTTGAAGAAAAGTCCCGATGTCTTAGAGTCTATGTCACTTGGAAGCTGGTAAACGAAGGTAATGTAGTATTCAGTAGTAAAATGTTCACCGAACTTGTGATAGTTTTCAGCACGTCTCTGGTCTATAAGCCATCCTGAAAGATTGCTGAATTCTCCTGCAGGATAGTCTTTTGTCTTATAGCGTTTTACATCAAAGAAAAGAGCCCAGCCTTCATTCTGTGCAAGTGTCATAGCACTTCTGTTGAACAAAGATGCCATGCTTGCAATTTCTGGAGCAGAAGATGATTCCAGATCAGGATATTCCACCTGATATGTCGCCATGATTGCTCCATTTTTCAAAAGACATACTCCCGGCTGAATGATAAAACTCCATGGAAGTACATATTTGAGCTGGTTCTGAGGTTCTTTGAATTTCTGTAAATCTAAAAATGGTATTTTCAATCTGCCCTCCAAATATCTGGTGCCATAAGACGGTCAAAGATAACTGTCAGAGCATAAGGATCATTTTTACAAATCATTTTGGCTCCAACATAAAGAAATACTCCGATTATCACGCACCAGATTGAAACAACGTTCATAAGAACAATGGTTAGAACAAGAATTAACATTGCTGGCATAATTCCTATGCCCAATAACAGGTTTGGTTCTAACAAAACTCTATGAACTGGTGTGGAATAGTCGTAAACGCTAATTTCTTCCAATTTCATCTCCTGTTCCATTAGGAACTACTTCAATCCAGGCAAACCGTTCGCCGTCTTCTCTGAAAGTATCAACATCCAGAACCTTCAGGCCTTTGTTTTCCAGTTCCTGCTTCAAAATGTCTTTCGTAAGCTTTCTATTTTTAGAAAGTGACAGCATAACCATGTATCTGTCTTCTGTTTCTTTGATTGGGGTAAGGATTGGAAGTTCCAGATCTCCAAGAACTTCAAGAATTACGCCTGTTGGACTTAATGTTTCTTCCATGTCTGTTCTCCTTGCGAAAAGCGGCTCCGAAGAACCGCCGTCAGAATAAAATCCTGGACTACGCAACTCCCAATGCATTTACAGCACCGATTGTGCTTTCGATTCCCTGCTCAATCTGAGGTGCAAGAGAAACTTCGAAGGTCAAATCGCCAAGGAAGTAAGAACAGATACTTGAAGCTGAAAGGAGGATAATTGTACCGATAATCCATGGAAGTCGGATCGTAGCCATGTCGTTCTGTGAGCCAAGGAGTTGCAATAGTTGCTTGTCTTCCTAAGACCGCTTGGCCTCCGACTTGAGGGGCAAGAGAAACTTCGAAGGTCAAATCGCCAAGGAAGTAAGAACAGATACTTGAAGCTGAAAGGAGGATAATTGTACCGATAATCCATGGGGCAAACTTTTTAATCATCTGTCCGCCGCCACCCTGCTGACCAGCGAGAA
>JAZQOB010000073.1:0-43424 GCA_045627625.1 Treponema sp. | reverse complement strand
GTAAATCAGAATTTGGTCCGGCATTTCCTGTACAAGAATAAAAAGGACTTTGGAAATGCCAACCTTCATAACCTTGAATAATTGTTGAAGTAGGATGGTAATGAGAAAGAATCTCATCACTTTGTACAATCAAAACGTTCGTTAAGGTTCGTTATATTTCCGATAAAAAAAAGAGGTGATAAATGGTATATGGATATATTAGAGTGAGTACAGTTAAACAAACGGTGCAGAATCAAAAATTGGCGATAAGAGAGTATTGTCGAAAAAATCGATTAAGAAATATTGTATGGGTATCTGAAACTATATCTGGTACAAAGAATGTTGAAAAAAGAAAGTTAGGAGGTCTGTTAAAAGGCGTGAATAAAGGAGACGTTATTGTCATAACAGAGCTATCCAGATTAGGAAGGTCGATGTTGATGATACTTGAAGTTCTGCAGAGTCTGTTAGATAAAGGTGTCACGATTATTGCCATAAAAGAGGGGTTTGTTTTAGCAGATAATATGCAGACAAAGGTTCTTGCTTTTGCTTTTGGGTTGTCTGCAGAACTTGAAAGATCTCTTTTATCAGAAAGAACAAAGCTAGGACTTGAACGAGCCAGAAAGCAAGGGAAACGAATTGGAAGATTGAAAGGACAAAAGCCAAAGCGATATAAATTAACAGGAAAAGCTGCATATATCAGAAGAGAGCGAGAAAAAGGACGAAGTAAAAATTCCCTAGCAAAAGAGCTGGGTGTTCAATGGTCAACGATGCAGAACTTTATGAAAATGAATAGGATAAGCTGAAGTTTGACATTCTAAAGGAATAGGGGGATACTTAAAGTATAAAGACACGGGGGACTAACTCCTGTGTCTTTCTTTTTTAGGGGGATGTATGTCAAAAAGTTTAAGAGAGCATTTTAGAAAAATTTTCGTTGATAAGCAAATGGCTTATATTTTTATAGCGGCAATTTGTTTTACGATCTGTCATGTATACATGTATATTGATTCCGGGCATAAGATAGAGCCACTTATCAGAATCTGTTATTGTGGTTTGTTCTTTTTGATGGCTTTAATTTTTGGTCGAAAGTGGATGCCGTTACAATTCCTGGTAATCGCATTTTCTGTGATGTACTTTAACAGGTGGTATAATCCGATATCATTTCTTCTGGTTACTGTAGTTGCTTTGAAGTTTCCAAAATGGAAAATACCTCTTTTTATAGTTTATGGAATTGCAGTAATTGTATGTCTGGCAATCAGTAACAGGAACTGGGCTCAAGGTTTTATGCATTATGGTTATTGTGTTGGGATCTACTTAATCTGCATTGATATTCGGCGGGAGTTCAGGTCCAGGGAAGTTCTGGTTCTGACGGAAAGTGAAAAGGAAATTCTTGAGCAATTAAGAAACAGGAAATTGAAAAAGGAAATTATAGGGTATTCGAAAAATACGGTTACTCAAAAAATCAAAGATGCGATGAAAAGGAATAACTGCAGCACTGAAGGTGAGCTGATGTGTAAGTTCAAAGAGATAGAGACTAAGTTAATATGATTTTGACCGCATTCCATAAATTCTGGGATTGTTCCGCAGTACGTGATTGTAACAAACATTTCGGCTGTTAATCAGATGTACTAGGGAAATGAAAAAAAAGGATGTCTTAAAAATGTGTTAAAACTGTGGTTAAACAACCACAAAAAGACCGTCTGAGACGCTGAAAACAGGCGTTTTTAACGGTCTTTTTGCATTTTTAGTGTTATTTGATTAGGAAATGAAAAAAGGCGCTAATTCAACGAATTTCGCGCCTTTTGAAAAGTATTGTAAGGTATTTATATTGTCGGAAATACTTGGAAAAACTTTATTACGTTAAATGTTTCTTTAGCAATCTATTACATTACGAAGTTCTAAGTGTTTGTCTAAATATCGCAAATATTCAGTATCAGTTATAAAACGACAACTATGTAAAAAATCAGCTAAGAAATATATCTTATCAAGTCGAATTTCAATTTCTTTTTTTAGATTTTCTCTTTTATCTTTTAAAAAACTATCTGTCATTTTATTGGCATTATCTAACCATAAATCTAAAACATCTATTATTTTTTCTTTTTCTTTTTTTGTCATACATTCTCCATTTGTTTCTTTAGCGAATTATCTTTTACTACAATATTTACATTCATAAACTGTATAACATGGTACTGAATTTGAATGATCATCTGAAACAACATAACTATGACCACACTTTAGTTTTTCAATCTGTGCTTTCAGTTCTGCGTTTTCTTTTTCAAGAAAAGATATATATGTAAGAATATGTTTTGAGAATACATCTTCTTTTGTTCTTAAAATATATTTTGCACTTTCTGTTACTTGTCTAACATCTTCTTCTGTCATTTATTCAATTTCCCCATATTCATTTATTTTCTGAAAACCTAAAGGTTTATTACAATCAATACAGTATTTGTGTAATGAACTCTTAATTGACACAGGGTCACTATCATTCTCAATTGGTTCATTATCCAAATTAAATGTTAGGGTATTTTTCACAATCTCAATGAGATAATATCCGCTTGTTCCACCACAATATTTACATTTCTTTTTTTCTTCGTCTGTCATTTTTATTCCTCCTAATTAACTATTTCTTTTAATATTTGTCCGAAAATTGCTTTTGCAAAGTTTGGTGGAACTGCATTTCCAATTTGTTTTACAACTTCAACTTTTGTTCCCGTGAATTTGTAATCAGATGGAAACCCTGTTGCTGCAGCAAGTTCGTTAGGTTGTAACATCCTGAAACCTAATTCATAATTTGAATATTTAGGATTTACCAAAGCATAACGGTCTTTAGTTGTTAAAGTCGGAATTGGATCAGACAAAGGAACTGCGTGACCGTTTCCGTAATACTGAACAAGCATAGGTTTTACCAGGCAATGTTCTTGTTTAGTGCATATAGTTGAAAGTGGTTCTGTCAATTTTCTGTTTCTTTGTTTTGCTGATGTTTGACCAATTGCAGTTATAAACGGCTGGATTAACATATGGTGAGCACCACTGCAGGAAATAGTTGAAAGAGGTTTTGAAATGCTTTCAGCTGTTGAATTGCCATAAAGTCTTGCAATAAATGGAACTGCTTCTTCTCCCCAGAATTCACGGATGCCGTATTCAATTCTTCTCATTGTTGCGGCGGCAAGAGGCTTTTTTCTTTCACTGATTAATTGACATGGGATTGACCAGTCTATAATTTCGCTTGCTGTGTGCCAGCTTGGAAGAATAAATTCCCCGCCATTAATATTTGTTTTTTCAGGCCAAATGATTTTTTTTGCACAATCTTTTCTTACAGCTTGAATGAATAATCTTCTTCTTGAAGTTGCAGCTCCATAATCTGCAGCGCAAAGCACCTGGTAATCAACGATGTAGTTCAGAGATTTTAAGCCGGCAATAAAAGCGTTGAAAGTAGTTCCTTTACATTCTTTGATTATTTTTCCATTTTCGTCTAATGGTCCCCAAGTTCTAAATTCAGGAACATTTTCAATGATGATTCTTTTTGGGCGTAATTCTTCTGCAAACCGCAAAACTTCCCATGCTGGACTTCTCATGCTTTCAGATCTTGGTTTTGCTCCTCTTGCTGTAGAGAAGTGCTGACATCCTGGACTAGCCCAAAGTAAATCAGTGTTTTTTGATGCCATTAAAGTATTTGGTTCTATATGCTGAACATTTTCGCAACGGTGTTCAGCTGAAGGATAATTGGCTGAATGAGTTTCTATTGCACGTTCCCAGTGATTAATCGCGCTCATGTTTATATTGAAATCGTAGTCTTTAGCAGCTTCAAAAATCCCGGTTGATTCTCCGCCACCTCCACAGAACATGTCGATGATGTTTAAATTTTTCATTTTCGTTTCTCCTCACACCGGAAAGAGTTCCGGCTGGTAAAATGCGTCATAAAACTGGCTGCCTCTTTTCTTCAGGTTGTTGTTGTTGCACCAATCAACGAAGATCTGACGCGCCTTTTGTTTGGCTTGAATTTCTGTTTCACACGGGGGATCATCTGGATGCGGTTGGTATTGGAAACATCGCGGTGGCAGAATGGCCCGTATGCCGTATAGATAGCCTGTATCAATGTGATACAGGTCTATGACCAGACGGTCCTTGCCGGCTGTTTCTGTGACTGACAGAGTGGGTTTAATCGTGATACAGCCGTTAGGACTAAAGTATTTATGTGGTAATATATATTCCATTAGTTATCCTGAAAGACAGCTGCAGGTGAAATAAGAATTTCAAATATCGTGCTGTCTGTTGTAAGTCCGAGTTCTTCACCCTGTTTAAGTTGTGTACCAACTGTTGTGACTTTTGGTTCCTGGATGCAGATATAATTAGTGTAAACACCTGCATCATGCTTGATTGAAATTGCAATTTCGTTCTCATCAAGTTTTTTAATGAGTACAACAGTTCCATCTGCCACTGCTCGTACCGGGCTGGCTTTTTCTGTTTTCAGTTGGTACAGATTGATTTGAGAGTCTTTTGTCAGGTCAATCTGTTCAAAAGAAAAGGGTGGTTTTACAGGACTGATAAAAAGCTTCTGAATTGAGGAAGAAACTGTCTGATAAAAAAGTTTATCATCGTATTCTGTCTGGTTGTTTACACTTTTCATAATATCTCCTTTTTTTATTTAATGATCATAGGTTTCATGATTGAACGTTTTCCTTCCAGCTTTAATTCTGCCATAAGATCTTCGGCTGCTTTGAGAGTCAGGTTGTAAGAATGGAGTTCAAAGTAGCCGGGTTTAGTTTCAACCATAACGCGGTAGAGTGGTTCTTCTTTTTTTTCTTCAACTGATTCTGTTTTGTTATCAGCTGGTTCTGATTTGACGTCAGTTGAAGCACTTTTTTTTAGATAATGCCCATTTTATGTATGCAATTCGGTTTTTCTCCTGCTTTGTAGGATTTTTAAGTGCGGTAAGACTTTCCAATTCCTTTCGGTAAGATTCAATTGTCTGGCGTTTTCGCCCGTCTGCGCCGTTGGAGGCGCTTTTTAAAATTTTAGAAGTTTTACTTTTTACAGGTTCTGAAGCTGTAGCCGGGGGAGAAAGAATTGCCGCAATCTGTTCGAGTTTTGCGCGGTCTGATGAAGATTTTTTATTTTCCTCAATCAGTGCGGTTACTGAATCTGTCAGTTCTGTGATAAGTGTAGACATTTTGCATACGCTACTGTAAACGTTCTGGATGATTTCATCTGTTTTTGCCATTTGTGACTCCTTTTAATTTTCCTTGCCGGTAAAGTGATAAATTGTGTCGCTGTATATCAATGATGTCCTGAAGACTTTTGATATCTGATTCTTGTTTTTTCATGTAGTCGAGAATGTCCTGTAGTGTTTTGTTCAGGTCAATATCTCCGTATGAAAAATCGTAATTTTGGATAAGTGTTTCCAGTGTCTGTATCATTTGTCTTCCAAAATATCTTTGACCATGTTTGCTACAGTTGAGCGTTTGCTGTTGTTCACAAAGTTACTGATACGCTGAAATTTCTGAATTAATTCTGAAATTGTTTCTTTCAATTCGCGTCCAGCAAGACTTCGAAGCTGCGGATTTTCGCATTCAACAACGTCATCAACTTTTTCAATCAAACTTTTCATGTCTTTCATATTTCTGCTGCCTCCGGATGTTGGTCGTAATATTCAGGGGAGTGGTATTCATACATTTCTTTCCACATTCCTGAACCACATTTTCTATTTATCAAAACTGAATAACAGTCTGCAAATGTCGTTTTATTTTCAGTCATTAACATGACCGCAAAAGCTTGAAGCTTTTTTAATGCTAATTCACTATGCTTTAAATCAATCTCCGAATGGGTCATCTGTGTAATCATCAACTACCTCTCTAGGTTGTATTGTTAATGCCTGCTGTTGTGCAGGTTGGTTTTGTGTGCTTTCTGGTTTGCCTTCCCATTCCTTCAGGCGCATATTAAGAACAACTTGTTCCGGATATCCGTTGATTTTGCGCTGTTTTATTCGGATTTCGTTATAGTCGCCGCGAAGGTAACGGGTGAATTTGCTCTGACTCCAAGCTTCTTTATCAAGCGGTTTTCCGTATTCATCAAGTTCAATGTCATTGTATTTACAGAATCTGAAATAAACGTCTTTAAGCTTGCACCAGCAGTTATCGTCTTTAATGAATTCAATGTTGTCATTTACGAATCGGTCGAGGTCTGTTTCCTGGTTTTCAACATAGTCGGCTTTGTAAGCTTCACATTCTTTTGAAAGTGGAATCTTTGATTTGTACTTGTATTTCAGATTTATGTAGTATTCGGCAAAGAGTTTTACTACCAGTGGAAATTCCGGGCGAAGTAAATCAAGAAGATCATTTTCTTCCATGGTTCCTTCTTCGCCTTTTTTATGCTGAATGCTAAACGGAATAACAACCATACGGTCGATTGTTGCCTGGTCTTTTCCGTCAAACTTTGGAGAGTAGTTTGTAAGAATGATAATCTGTGATGTTGGCATGAAGTCGCGTGGCTGTGCATACATACCGCGAGCTGTGAGCATACCACCACCGGTAAGCTGCTTCCAAAGGGCGCCGTTTAAAGTGTCGTTTCGTTTTGTTTCATCGGAGATACCGGCTCCCATTCCTTCAAGTCGAGCCATATATGGGTTTGGTCCTGAAGAAGAGCTGAAGCGGCCCTGAGACATAATCAATTCGCGTGGAATTGGTGTTGTCATTTCAGGGTAAATTTCCTGCATTACTTTCATAGTTGTTGTTTTACCTGTGTGGGCAACTCCAACGAAAATTCCACCTACTTTGAACTGAGCTCTTCTGGACGGAATGAGTGAAAGGTAATACATCAGGGTTTCGAGTGTATCCATATTGCGGAAATTTGATTTCATAAACTTGAGGAACTGTTCCGGCTTTTTTCCTGTCTGTGATACCTGGTCATAAGAGTAGGGAAGTGTTTTACGTCTGTATTCTTCCGGAGTTGCGTTTCTGAAAATAACTTTTTCACCTGAGAAATCCATTACACAATCTTGCAGTGTAAGTGTTTCCTGAATCTGTGGACCGTCAAAAGTGATCTGTTCACGGAAAATTGCTGGCTTTTCTGAAAGTGCCTTCATGACTGTTGTACAAAATCGGTATTCTTCAATCTTGTTCATTGCAATTGAAATTGCTTTCAGTGTTGTCTGGTCATCTTCAGGGCATTCTTTTGTGTAATGTACGAGAATTGCATTTAAGAGATTATAAGCAATGCCTGAAACGTCTGATTCACGCTGCCATACAAGACCATTAAAGAAATAGTATTTTTTTTCGATTTCCACATAGATGATTTTTTTATTCAGGATGCGCGCCAGAAGATTTGCTGCAGATTTTTCTCCGCGTTTATAAATGAATGTACGAAGTTCTTTCTGAGTATCTTTGTCGTCATCAATAAGTGAATAATCTATTTCAACAATCGGTTTAGAGCTGAGCTGAACATATTTTTCCAGTTCGTCTTTTGTGATTGTGGCGCGTTCAATTTTATTTATGAAGTAATAACTGAGGTCATGGTGTTTAGCGACTGTGACCAGGTAATATCCTTCTTTTGTGTGTTTACAGTTCAGCTGTTTTTCTGTGGCGCCCCATGTTTTCAGAATCGGCTTCAGGTACATTTCGTCCATTTCAGTCGCGTTGAAAAGTGCCGAAATAAAAGGCTGAACTTCATTTTCATCAAGAGTATTTTTGGGAAGTTTTTTCAGAAGTGATGTAACTTCTTTTTCTGTCAAAGTCCCTTTTTTCTGTTCTTCTGAAATTTCAGCTGTCTGTTTAATAGCGTCAAATGGAGTGTATTCTGTTGCATTCTGCAGAGCGGCTTCGATAAGGTCTAAATGACCATTCAGAATTGCTTCGTCTGGGTCTTTGTAAGGTGTAAGTCTTCCTACATCAGCAATTCTGATTTTTCCCTGAAACCCTGCTTTCTGCAGTTTAATTGGTGTATTTTCTGCACGTGCTGAGCGTGGAGCACAAAGCCCTGCTGCTTCTTTTCCGGCTTTGTCATTGTCGTAGAAAATAATAATTTCTTTGACTGTATCGTTTATGAGATATTTAGTTATGAGTTCTTTTGTGAGGGCAGAAGTTGAACCTGTTGAATATACGTTGTTATATCCACTTTCAGTAAGTGCGATTGCATCAAATTCACCCTCTACTAAAATGACAGTTTCTGTATTTACGATGTGTGGGAATGGAAATGTTTTCCAGCCTTTTGTTCCAATTTTTTTTGATTCGCCGTCCTGGTAATAACGGAGTTTATATCCAGAAGCAAGCGCATTTACAACGCCTGAATGTTCCCATGTTGAGCGGTTGTTATTTGGATTGATGCCAGGAACTCCAGCACCACGAAGAACTTTCCAACCGAGGTCATGTTCTACAATGTTGTATCCAGGCCAGTAATAAAAATGCTTCTGCATATTCTGAATAAGGTATTCAGAATAGTTTTCAACGTTGCCTTTTGTAGCTGCTTTTGCATGATCTGAAAAATAACGTTTTACGCATTCTTCGCGTTTTGGATGTGATTTGAGATATTCTTCAAGTTTTTTACAAGCTTCTACATCAGGTTTGAAACTAGCCTTTTTGTCTTTTTCTTCAGGTTCTTTTTCTTTTACCTGTGTAGGTGTATAACTGCCACCGAATGTTTTTTCCAAAAAGAGATATTGTTCTTTTTTTTCTGAAATTCCTTCCAGAAGTTCAACTGCATCATAAATATCTCCGTCACATCCGCAGGAATAACAGTGAAAATGGTCTTCGTTAATTTGACATGACGGGTTTGTGTCTGGGTGCATCGGATTAAAACAGCGTATTACACCAGGAATTGTTCCTGATACGCCTTTCATTCTGAGGTAGCTGCATAAGTTATTCTTGTATATCTCAAAGCTCATTTTTTATTTGTCCAATTCTTTTATTGCTTTTTTTATGATTGCGGAGAAAAACTCAGAAGAGTCCAGGTTGCGTTGGTGGCAATATTCCATTGCTTTCTGATATTCCTTTCGTGTTATTCTCAGATGAAGTTCTACAGGTATTTGGTCTGCTTGAATTTGTCTGATTTTTATTTCGTAAGTTATATTGTCTGACACTTTCTCGGATATCTTCATCTTTGGGTTCTGGGTAGTCTTCTGCATTTACTAAAACTCCTTTAAATACTTTTTTTACAATGTGGACTTTCTCCGGAATACATCCGTATTTCTGATAAAGCAAAAGTTGTTCCTGGGGAGAGTAGTGTACTCCGTCTGCTGTTGTAATAACTCCTGTTGCATCATTGATGGCCCATTCCATCTTTAATTCGTTTGAATATCCGTATGTATATCCGGGTTTGAAAGTCTTTGGCATTTATTGTTCCTATTCGTGCTGATAAGCTTCAAAAAGTGAAATTAAATCTGTACATGCGGCGACTTTGTAACAAAGTTCCTGTATGTCAGAATCGTTTTCAGAAGCCTGAAGTCTGTCAGTGGTTCTGCGCTGATAGTCCTGAATCATATCTACTACAGTCTGAATACTGAGCATTAATGGCTTTACTTTTTTCGGTGCAGACGGCTTTTTTACTTTCTGAGCTGCAGCTGTTGCGGCTCTGTAGGTGTTTCCATTTTGTGCCATGTCTTCAAGAGCTTCGGGAAGTTTATCTTCTGGAACTGAGCGAAGCTGTGACAGGGTTTTTGTAGAAACATCAGAAACATTTGCTTCTGGTGCAATCTGTTCAATGCGTTCACGAACTGCAATTCCTGCAGAAATATCTGAAACCCACTGAATAGATTTTCCAAGCTGCTTTGCAATATCTGACTGTGTCAGTCCTGCTTCCTGCATCTGTTTTACTCCAGCTTCAAGTTCTGCCGGAGTAAGATTTTCACGCTGAATATTTTCAATAAGCTGAAGACGGTGTTTGTCTCCCTGATGTACGCATGCTGGAATGTATGTGTAATTCTGTCCCTGAGAAATAAGCCATTTATAAGCACGTAAACGGCGGTGACCTGCAATAAGTTCATATTCTGCTACACCGTTTTCTGAAACAATTGGATTTTCCAGTTTGCGAACGGTAATAGGGTTCAGAAGACCATTCAGTTTGATGCTTTCAGCAAGTTCTGTTATTTCCTTTCCGGCATATTCAGTGCGGACATTGCCTGTCTCTGCAATCTGAGAAAGTGGAATATTTATTGCTATGTTTGAAGCTGTCTGAAGTTTTGGCATTATTCTGCCTCCTCTGTAATGCTCATTTCATGTACAAAATCGATAAGCTTGTTTTTGATTCTTGCCGGAAGAATAAGATCTGGCTGTGAAGTAATTTTTTTAAGTGTCACACACTGTGGAATCGGTTCTTTGTAGAGATAATCAGCAAAGGCGTTCTGATACATTTCCAGTGCTTCCGGTTCATTGAGCTTAGTTTTGAATTGATTTACAACAACGCTCAAATCAACATCCAGACAACAGTTCTGAAGTGTCTGCATGAATTTTGAAGTGGCATAGAAGTCGATTTTGGAACAGTTTCCTGTAACGATCATCTTCTGACATGCAAAAATTGCGTTGCGGGAAAGTGAACACCAATGTCCCGGTGGGTCAATAATGATGTAGTCGTAATTCCCGATATATCCGCCTTTCTGAAGACAGTTTTTCAGCTGTGTATCCATGATGTTTGCCAGAAAAGAAAGATCTAAATCTGCTGGAATGAAATCCAGCTTGTTTGTAATTGAGTAAGGCTGAACGGTGATTCCTGAAATCAAATCTTTGGATGTGTTGTTTGCCATAACCAGATTAAATGTCTGTGTCATTGTCAGGTTAGGGTCAAGGTCGATTAAAAGAACTCGTTTTCCTTCTGCGGCAAGAGTTTCTGCAATAAGTGTATTTACAGTTGTTTTACCTGTGCCGCCTTTTGTTGATACGGTAGTTATGGTTTGTGTTTTCATTTCATGGTCTCCTGTGGTTGGTTTGTGTTTTTACATTACTGGAACATCAAATGGAGCTTCTTCCGGGAAGTCTCCATAAGAAGTTGAAGGTGGCATCTGATTTACTGCAGGTGCATTATTCTGACTGTTCTGACTGTTCTGACTGTTTGAATTTCCTGTTGGTAAGAAATCAACTTCAGATACTTCAACTGTTATTTTTGAATAGGACTGTCCATCACGAGTCCATCTATCCTGTTTCAGACGGCCTGTGATATTTACCGGACGTCCTTTAGTCAGATTTTTCTGAATTGCTTCGCCATACTTTCCCCAAATATGACAATCAAAATAACTTACGTCTGATGTCCATGAGCCGTCATCTGCCTTGCGGCTTTTGTTGTTTGCAATTGAAAATTCTGTAATTGCAGTACGTGATGCATTGTTCAGATATTTCAATTCAGCACTTTTGGTCAAACGACCATGAAGTACTACCTGATTTAAGTCACTCATCTTATGCCTCCTTTGATGTGACAGTTTTTCCATTGCGGAAGTAAGCCGAGATATCAACGCCGCATTCTGAAGCGTAGCTTTCAAGGGTGTTGTCTGTGACTTCCAGCCAGCGGATAATTTGAGAACGGCTCCAGCATCTGGTTCCGTTCAAAAGCTTGAACTGAGTTCCACAGCATGGCTGTTGCCATTTTCTTTTCTGAAGATTTTTGGCGGTGGTTCCACCTTTAAGTTCTGCTGCCTGTGCGAGTGTGCACCATGCAGGAACTTCTTTTGTTGATTGGTTAGATAATTTGGCTTCCAGTGATTCACATGTGTTGCAAAGTCTGAGCAAAAAAGCCTCAAGTGTTGCAGATTTGAAATCCTGTTCTGTCATTTCTAAGCCCCCTGTGATTATTTGGTTTGTGTTTGTTTTGGGTTATATCTGGTAATCAACTTGCCTGCATTATCTGAAGCAGGTATTCCGGATTATCCAGAAGCCATCTTTCACTCACTATGGAGTGGTGTCCAATTTTGAACGGTGCGCCCTGATGCAGTCTCATTTGCCGGCTCAGATAGCAGAATGTGATTTCTGTATCGACCGAAGCAGCGAATAATGAGCGGTATCTTTTTCCGTCCACGTAAAGCTGGATGCCATTTGTCGGTGTATCTGAGTTGGCAACGTACATTATTTTCGGGCCCCCATTACAAATGCGCTTTGCAATTTTGGTGGTTGATAATCCGGGTCTTTCAGGATGTTTTTCTCCTGAAGTTCACGAATTACCAGAAGCCGAATCCAAGGACCTTTTTTTAATGCGTTTTCAGCCAGATATTGTTCCAATGCTTCCAGTTCCTTTTCGGTTAGTGACATTTTCACAATGTGTTCGGTTGTTTTAGTTACGTTTTCGTAATTCATGATTTCAGAATATTTCGTTTTCGTTATTCTGTCAATAAAAAAGTGACGAAAAGTAAACTTTTTTGTGTTTTTTTGATATGATTTAGGTATGAATTTCTATGATCGTATTAAACAACTACTAAATGACCGTAATATGACGGTTGAAGAATTTGTGCATGGGGCATTAGGTCCTCAAACTACGGTAGGAAGTTATCAGGCAATCAAGAATCGTGGAATCCTATATCGTGCAGATGATGCCCTTGCTATAGCCGATTTTTTTGGGGTTAGTCTTGAATGGCTAATAACTGGAGAAGATAAAAGAGACAACCGAACAGAAGAAGAAAAGCAATTTCATGAAGCTTTTATGAAGCTTTCAGATTCTTCAAAAAAAATGGTTTTGGAATTAATGGGGAACTTAAAATGAGTGAAGAAATGAATTTAAGTAATGTTAGTTTTTTTGAACGAGTTCAAGAACTTGCTAAAGCCAAAAAAATTTCAATCGACAATCTGATGAAAGAGGCATTAGGAGAAAAATCAAATCGAGATTTTTATAACGGTTTAAAACGACGTGGTATATGTCCCCGTGCAGATGACGCTGTAAAAATAGCAAAGGTTTTAGGCGTTACTGTTGAATATTTAGTTACAGGTGAGTGAGCATCACTCAATGAGAATGTAAATAAATATATCAATACATAACGAACTAAAACGAACAAAAACAGGCAAAAACGCGATAAAAAGTGGTCATACGTACACAAAAGAAATGTACGTTCGGACTGTTAATCCATGTGTCGCTGGTTCAAACCCAGCAGGAGCCGTTTATTAAAAACCATAAAGTATTGTAATACAACGCTTTAACCATCTAACAAACATCCAACCATCACTTTTTATCAGCGTTATGTAAATAATTTATCAATAAGGAGTGACGGATGGATTATCACGTTTTCACAAAAAAAATCAAAAACAAGAAAAAACCGCAATTTTATTATTGGTTCTATGACCCAATAACCCACAAACAGATTCAAAAACGCTGCACAGATTGTGTCACTAGATATGATGCAGAAGCTTTTGTTCGTTCTCTTCCGGCTTTGACCAACAAATCTACAAAAATTAAAGACATTGCAAAATACATGTATATTCCTGGCTCTCTGCATGTTGAACGTAGAAAGAGTTTGGGAAAATCAGCAAATCTTGATACTTTATATTCTGCACGAACTCATCTAAATTACCTGATTGATACTTTTGGTGATGAAGATATAAGAACTATTACCGTTGATAAAATCTTTAATAAGCTTGTAAAAGACAGACATTCATCATCCTGGAAAAATCAAGTTTTGGGATGTTTGAAAGAACTTTATGAAGAAGCTTCCTGGAATGGTATTGCCGTTTCAATGCCGATTTACCCAAAGTTTAAGTATAGACAGACTAAGTCAGATGTTTTTACTCCAGAAGAACTTGAAAGACTTTTAAGCCCTCATAATTTCCCGGATGAATCTTCGTATATGCTTTTTCTTTTGACCGCATCTGCAGGACTTCGTATTTCAGAAGCTCGTGGATTCAGAGCTTGTCAATTTTTGGAAGATAGACAGATGATCATTGTTGATGGTTTTATGAACAGAAAAAATACTCAACGAAATAACTACAACAAAAAAGGATCTGCAGATAATCCAAAGTGGCGTGTTTCAATTATTACACAACGATGCACAAAAGAGCTTGCTGACTACATCTCTCGCGCTGGGCGCGGGGATACAGATATTTTATTTACCTACAATGGGGTTTCTTATCGAATTGAATATCTGCGTACACTTTTTAATCGTGCCTTAAAAAAAGCAAAGATTGAGAAAGGAGATCGCAAACTGACAATGCACTCGTTGCGTTATACATACGTCACCGAGATGCGAACTATTCTTGATGTTGATACAGTGCGCAAAATGGTTGGTCATACTACAGTTGAGATGACAGAGTACTACACACGTTCCAGTCTGGACACGGCATCATCTGCACTGTTGCCGTTTGTTTCGGCGGTCAATCAGAAATTGATTACCGAAAAAGAGTAAATATTATTGCGAACCAAAGCCCGGCGGCCAAAGAAAAAGCCCCCGGGCTTTTTCTATTAACCGATGTACACTATATCTAGTGTTTTTTAACATCTGTTTATCTGTTTTAACTCGACATATAGATAAACGGTCTTTTTTTTCGCATTTTTTGAAGTTTTTACCTGAAAAAGCTGTTTTTTCGAACGCGAAAACAGATAATTTGCTTTGTTTTTCAGACTTTTTTTTATATTAAATTCTCTCTTTTTTTTAAATTTATATATTATTTTATTTAAATTCTTTTACCTTTTTTATTTATTAAAGAAATAAAAAGAAATATAAATAATTAAAATGAAATAATAAGGTAAAAGTAAAAGTTTTGTTTTAAAAGTTCGCTATGTAAAAAAATTTTTAACGAAAAATTTTTTAATAAGAAATAATTTTCAGAAAATAAAAAAAAGATTTACTTTTTACCAGTACAGATAGTTCTTTAAATCACTTTAACTTTCGTTATAGTTCCAAAAATGTTCGGTAAAAGTTTTTACAGGTATTTTGTTAGATTAAAAAGGTACTGTGGCGCATTTTTAAACGTGCAATTATTCGGCGGCGAGTGCCCGGTGTCAATTATGTGTCAGGTCGTATCAGTGGTTAACTATTTTTTAATCAGTATATAGTTTTGAGTTAACTTAACACTTAACATTAACAGTGTGGAAGTTACACAAGCAGAATTTGCACGCATGGCCGGAGTGTCGCGCGTAGCCATTCATAAAAAAATCGAAAATAAAACTCTCATCTTGAATTCAGGGAAAATGCTGGATACTGACAATCCGGTGAACCGCGCTTATCTGGATAAAAAGCAGAATAAACAAAAAATCGCGAGTATGACATTGCCTGCAGCTGAGAAAACTACTAGCGCTAGTAGTCCGCGTCAGATTCAGACGGTAATGATTCCTGCTCCAATGCCTGAGCCTGAAAATAATATTCCGGCAGAAATGCTTCAGATGAATCTGCGGGAATTATTTCAGAGATTTGGAAATTTTCAGGGACTTCAGGACTATGTGAAGATTCTCAAGGACCTGACAACGGCAGATGAAAAAACACAGCGTCTTGAAGAACGCCGCCAGCTGCAGATTCCAAAAGATTTTGTAGTGGCACGTTTGTTTGGTTTTCTTAATCAGTTGAGTAACAAGATTCTGGATGCACCTGACAGTATGGCTGACCAGGTTATTGCGTTGGTAAAGAGTGAGTCGGACCGTGCAAAGATTGTAACTTACATGAGAGACGTTTTAAGCCGCTGTATTGGTGGCGCAAAAGAAAACATCATCAATGAGCTGAACAGTCTGAAAGGTAAGTATGACGATGAAGGCTCTGATTTACGGGATGCCATTGATGAATTGAAAGACAGAGGGTAGGGGAAATGATTGAAGTATCTGTTCTGAATAAAAGTCCGCTTTATGACATAAAAAAAGCAATGTGTGCAACTCAAGGGAAAAAGCCAAAAACTGAAAATATAAGCCGTGAGTTTAATGCATATATGGCAAAATCTTTGGAACTTGGTCGTGATGTTGCTCCAGGATGGAATCTTACAGATTTAGAAGAAGATCTGAAATCTTTTGAAGAAATTAAGGCGTTTTATATAAAGCAGTTTATTTGCAGACATTCGACATGTGAGGTGTTGTTTTTTTCTGTGTTTAGTGATGAATGCCGGGGTGATGTTGCGAGTCATTTGGTAAGGTCCACAAACGGACATCCGCGTCATTTTGTGCAGTCAAAAAGACCTGATTGGAATAACGGCGAAAAAAGAAAACCTTTGGATCAGGAAATAAAGTTTTATATGAGCGTATGGACTCCTGCATCCTGGATGGAGATGTGTTATAAACGGCTCTGCTTCAAAGCTGCAAAACAGACACGTCAGTGGGTAATCAATGTGATTAAAGAAATGCTGAAAAGTCCTGAACCAATGCTTCAGGCTTTGGCTGTTTGTTCTGTTCCGCAATGCGTTAGGTTTTATGCCTGTCCTGAACTTCAAGGTTGTGGATGGCGTGATAAGACGTTTAAAGATTTGATGAAAGGATTGGGAGACCCAGAACTTTGGGAGAGATATCAAATGTATGCGGAATGGCTTAATAATTCGATATCTGAGAAATAGGTGATAAGAAATGACAATAAACGAAGTAGTAAAAATTGTACCGGGGACCTGTGAATGTCTTTCTTTTTCGGTCGTTTATGTTGAAAAGGGATTGATTAAAGAACAGGGATGGAAAGCAACGGAAGAAGTCTTTAAAAAAGCACGCCGTGACAATGCGTATTTGATGAAAAATTCACAGATGGTAGGAACGGAAATTATTGAAACTCGGCGCGGATGTAAGGTTTGTTTATTTGGTTTAGAACAAAGTGAAAACTGTTTTTGTAAAAAGTTTCTGCAGAGTAGAAATGTGGATTTAGATAAAGAGATTCCTGAGAAATATGCTCTTGGTGAATGGGTCGTGAAGAATGGCTGTCCATTTTTTGTAGGAGATGCAAAATGAGTGAATCCAGTGATAAAAAAAGACGTCAGGCGTTCAGAGATGAATTTCAGAAGGCAGATTTTCAGAAAGAATTACGCGATAACGTTCAGAAAGATTTTTTTTTGAAATATTC
This sequence comes from Treponema sp., assembly GCA_045627625.1. Lineage (GTDB taxonomy): Bacteria > Spirochaetota > Spirochaetia > Treponematales > Treponemataceae > Treponema_D. Next base: position 26,530 of record JAZQOB010000073.1, on the reverse strand, counting down.
ATGGTATCTGAATAACCGCCCGTGGTGGGCCCGTTTTTATTTAGCCTGCAAACTGGTTGCAGGAAAGTTTTGAAAAAGACTACTAACGCTAGTAGTTTTTTATATTTTACGTGGGAGGAACTTATGAAAAATAAGATTCTTTACATCATCGGGCTTGTTCTGATGGTAGTTGGTGCAGTTCTGTCGTACTTCGCAAAAGTACCTCTTGAAACTGCAGGCGGTATTGTAGCTTCTGCTGTTGGTCTTGGACTGGTTATTGCAGCAGCTTACATAAAGGCAGAAAAGAAAGACTGGAAGCTTCTTGTGACAATTATTTGTCTTGGAGTTGGTGGCTTTTTGGTAGGACTTGGCGGGATGGCTAAAGAAGCTGCAGTTTCACTCGTCAGTGCAATTGTGGGTGTGGTCATTATGATTATAGGTCTTATCCCAACATTGGTGGCTCAGAAAAAATAGAATATATGGGCTGACTACTAGCGCTAGTACTTTTCCCCTCCACCCAGTACTCGCGCTAGTAGTTTTGTATTTTGAGTATGGAAACACAAATCACAAATAATGATATCGATTTTCTCATAGACCAGTTCAAGCTTGTAACTGATAAACGTGTTTTCAAATTACCGTCAGATTATGCGGAGGAAGTACGTTATCTTGATAAAGAACTTACTCCTTTTCCAGGGAAATTCAGTTTTGATAAAGCTCCTTTTTTCAGGGAGATTGTAGACTTATTTGCTCCGGATAACCCGACAAGAAAGGTGGCGCTCTTGAAAGGAAACCAGATGGCGGCCACTACTTCTCTTCTGGAACCAATTATTTTGTATAACATTGGCTGTAATCCGAATCCGATTATGCTTGTAGAACCTGATGAAGACATGGCTGAACAGGCAATGAATACTAAGGTTGACCGAATGATTGATGCATCCGGATTGCGTGGTTTAATTTTTGGACAGAGCCGTAAAGCTGCAGGTGCAAAAAATACAGGTGACACGAAGCTCAAGAAAGAGTTTCCGGGAGGATATCTTCATGCGGTATCTGCTAAGACTCCAAAATCATTCCGAAACTTCTCGTATAAAATAATTCTTGTCGATGAGCTGGATGCTATGCCGGATGTACTTAAAAACGAAGGTACAGTAATTGGGCTTTGTCAGGCTCGTGCGGATGCTTATCCAAACTCTTCAAAATTTCTTTTTCAGTCTACTCCAACTACAGAACAGGGGTCCAAAGTTTACCAGCAATATCTTTTAGGGACTCAAGAAAAGTATATGGTGCCCTGCAAATATTGCGGAACTTTTCAGGAATTGGAATGGTTTGTTCAGGATGAGGGAAAAAATCAGATTGGTGGAATTGTTTGGGAGAATGATGAAAACTACCAGCCGATTCTTGAAACTGTCGCATATAAATGTCCGCATTGTGGCGGACTGATGAAAAACTATGACAAAGCGGAAATAATTCCAAAAGGGAAATGGGTCCCATCTGTTGAAAAACCAAAAGAACCTGGAACGAGATCTTTTCACATTTCACCGATTTACAATATGCCGGGGCTTTATTCCTGGGAAAAGATGGTGGCTCAGTGGTCGCTCTGCTGGGACATTAAAAACAATCGAGTAAAAGACAAAGATGCTTACCGTGTTTTTAGGAACCTTAAACAGGGGCTTCCGTTCCGCGAAATGAACGAACAGATCAGATATGAAAAAGTAGTTCTTCACAGACGTTTCGGATTTATTCGCGGTCAGGTTCCAAATCAGCTGGCGCTTACAGATACAGGTTCGAAAGTCTGTATTGTTGTTTGTGGTGTCGATGTTCAGAAAAACAATCTGTTTGTTGACGTGAAAGGATTTAGTGCGAACGGTGCAACCTGGACTCTGGACTTTTTCAGTATAGACGGACCGACAGAAGCGTTTGATGGTGTATGGGATAAGCTTTCGGACTATATCAATAACAAAGTTTTTGAAAGTGACACGGGCGATAAATACCGCATTGCAATTACACTTGTTGACTCAGGACATTATACAGACTATGTCTACGCATTCGTTGCCCGTTTCTCTTCCGGAGTTTATGCCTCAAAAGGTATGGATTGGATCCAGAACGGTGAAACCTACAAAGTGTTTAATCGTACAACATTGGACCGCATCGGACTTCCTTTAGCTTATCATGTGAATACAGGAAAACTTAAAGACAGAATTTCTTCTTCATTGAATCTTTTGATGTGGAATACAAATGAGATGCAGCCGGATTGGTATCCGAACTTTGCTGAAGATTTTCGTGATGACTATTTCAAAATGTTTGAAGCAGAAGAGAAAGTTGAGGTTATAGATAAAGCTACAAACAAGTGGATTAAGACTGTATGGCGTGCAAAGTTTAATGCTCCGAACCACGGTTTTGATACTTATGTTTATTGTCTTGCTGCATTGGAAATCTTCGCGGATGACATTTGTCGTAATGATTTGGGTATTAACTGGTGTGACTGGAAGAGTTTCTGGTCTTATGCAAAAACAGGAGCTTTCTACATAAAAAAAGATGCAGCATAAAAAAAAATTGTATATGAGGTGAGTAAATGACAAAAAAAGATAATCAGGCAGAAGGCGTCAAGTATGATGCCGGGAAACCTCGGTGGGGCTTACTTCCTTTTCGGGAAGTAAAGGAGGTTGTTGAGATCTTAACTTTTGGAGCGCAGAAATATTCAGAAGATAACTGGAAAAAGGTGACACCAAAAGAAAGATATGTTGATGCAGCTTTCCGGCATTTTACTTCCTGGGTTCAGGGTGAAAAAAAGGATATGGAATCAGGAAAAAGTCATCTGGCTCATGCAGTTTGTTGTTTGCTTTTTTTGATGTGGTTTGATAATGAAGAGGAAAAAAAATGAAATATACACCAATTGATGATGAAAAAAAATTTAAGGAATTGACTGAAGTAGTTAAGGTAAATGGTGGATATTGTCCATGTATAATTGCCAGAAACGAAGATACAAGATGTCCGTGTAAGCATTTCCGGGAAGAAGTGAGACCGGGAAAGCTTTGTATTTGTGGAAGATATGTAAAGCTGGAGATGTAGTATGAATGCAAATATTTCAGATAGTGGTATAAAGCTTCAGCTTGTCGAAGAATGCGGGGAACTGCAGCAGGTATTATGTAAGACACTGCGGGAACGATGCAAAGGGGCATTTCCTGTTAGAAAAACTACTGGAACTATTTATGAAGAGCTTGCAGAAGAAGTTGCTGATGTTGAGCTTCTTTTAGGAGCATTAACACGGCGTCTTGGTCCTGAATTCTGTAAAGCGGTTTCTGAATGGAAAATACGAAAAGTTGAGGAACGAGAAGAACTTAGAAAAGAAGTGGGAGAGTTCCTTTAATTTTGGGAATAGTTTTTTCATTTGGTTGAAAAAGACGGGTATAATATTATTAAGCATTTTTATAGGAGGAAAATAAAATGCCAAACACAAACGATTTAAAAAAAGAAGAGAGAGAGGAAAAGCGCCGGCAAGCTTCGGCAATTTCAGAGTTAATGATGGAAGTCGATAGGAGCGACAGTCCGAATTTGAAACCAGGTACGATTAATGATCTGGGGTCATTGCTGTATGATTTGTTAAATTACTAAAAACAAAAAGTATATAGTTTTGACGGGGTCTGTCGGACAAAATGTTGTTATGCTGATAGACCCTAATTCACCAACAAACAATGAAAGCTCTGAAACGTTCTGGAATGATGAGCTGAAAAATTCCCGCTATTTACTTGGTCAGATAGACAAGGCAATAGCAGAACTCACTTCAAATCCTACACAAAGTTACACAATCGATACAGGACAGACAAAACAGACTGTTACAAAAGCAGACCTGGTTTCTCTTTATCAGCGGCGTGATACTTTAATCGGTCAGATTGCTGTTCTTGAATCACGTTTAAATATTGGTGGAAGCCGTGCCTGTCAGATTATACCGGGGTACTAAATGAAAAATCCATTTAAAAGACAGGCAAAAATTCAGCCTGTAGAAAAAACAATCAACAGTTACAGTGCTTATCTTCGCGATTTTATTACTGACATTTGGGATGGCTCAAAATTTGCCGGCTCATTTGGTGCAACAAAACTTTTTGAGTGTGTAGATTACTGGACACTCAGAAAAAGAAGTCAGCAGCTTTTTACAGAAAATCATTATGCACGCGGTGTGATTCGCCGTCTTTTAAGAAATGAGATTTTTACAGGGTTGATTCCCGATGCAAATGTAAAGCCTGAAATCATCTGGCCAGAGATGAAGCCGGAAGCCCGTGAAGATCTGGGCGTTGAATATTCTGAAAAACTTACAAATCTCTTTAATCTTTACGGAAGTCAGAAAAATATTTTCGATTTCAAACAGAAAAAGACTTTCGCAGAGTTTCAGGAGATGGTCCGTTTTGAAACATTAATCTGTGGAGACGGGATTATTATCTCAAGAATCAATCCGGTTACAAAACTTCCGTACTGGGATTTTGTGAATGGAGACCATATTAAAACACCTATGAATTATAACCTTCGTGAAGGTCATAGAATTGTTCATGGTGTAGAGCTTGATAAATATGACCGTCAGGTTGCATTCCACATTGAAACTGTGAAAGAAAATACTGTTGTTTCAGAACGTATTCCTGTACGCGGTGAAAAATCAGGAAGAAATATTGCATGGATGGTTTATGGGTCAGAGACCCGTGTTGATGATGTACGCGGTGAACCGCTTCTTGCCTGTATTCTGTACATGCTGAAGGAACTGGACCGTTACAGAGATGCAGAAACACGTGCTGCAGTGGTCAATGCAATGCTTGCAATGTATGTAACTCGTGGAACTGCGTCTCCAATTGGAAGCCGTCCTACAGCCGGGCTCACAAAGCTTCAAACTTTGGATCCAACTGAACCTTTCAACGGAGATACAACAGGAGCTCCAAGACCAAGAAAAGAGTTTTCTGTAATGAATCCTGGAACTGTATTTGATGATCTTGCTCCAGGAGAGACAATCAATTCATTCGATACAAAACGCCCTAATGTAAATTATCAGGCATTTGAAAATGCCATTATTGATGGAATCTCGTGGGCATTGGAAATCCCTCCTGAAATTCTGCGTCTGAAGTTTCAGAGCAATTATTCTGCAAGCCGTCAGGCAAATAATGAATTTCAGGTTTATCTGGATTATCAGGTTAAGCAGAATGCACGCCGTTTCTGTCAGCCGATATATGAAGAGTTTGTCATTCAGGCTGCATTAAGCGGAATGGTTGCATTGCCAGAGTTTATTCCTTCTCTTGTGGACCTTACAAAATGGGATTTGAAGGCTGCATGGCTTGATTGTGTCTGGAGTGGATTAAGCCGTCCAAGTGTTGACCCTCAGAAAGAAGTTCATGCAAGTCAGTCTGCTTTGGATGCGGGATTGACTACTTATGATAATGAATGTCGAAAAACCTGCGGGCTTAGTTTCCGGCAGGTAATGCAGAAACGTAAGCGTGAAGAAGAATACATGAAACAGATTGGATTCGTTCCTCACGCTAACGAAGACAATAATGGAAAACCAGCTTATCCGGTTGACCCACAGGAACAGGAAGAAGATTCAGGAGCATCTGAAGAGTAATTAAAGGAGTATGGACATGGCAGATGAAACAAAAGAGATTAATGCGGAGATGATTTATTACAGATTAGATGCTATCGAAAAACAATTAAAGGGTATGACAGAAGACAAAGAGATTCAGCAGAAACATGGTTTTCAGATTCATGAGATTAAAGAAACTCAGGAAAAACAGAATCAGGAAATTGAAAAATTAAAATCGCGTATGGATGTAGTAGAACAGGCTCCGATGAAAAGCAGTGCTGAAAAATGGAAAATCATCAGTGATATTGTGTTTAAGTCGGTTATTACTGCAGGGGTGGTTTTTGTTCTTGCTAAGTTTGGCTTGAAAATCTAACTCACGATTTCGTGAGTTTTTATAACGTTTTTAGGAGTATGTAAAAATGGAAGTGTTAAAAATTATTTTGTATATTATCGCGACTGTTGTTATGGCAGGAACTGAAATTCTCTGCCCGTTAATTTCAGGGGATGTCAGTGTTTTTTATGTGTCAATTCTGACTTCATTTCTTGGGCTTGATATCTGGGATATGATTAAAAAAACGTCCCTTCTCCCTCCTGGTGATTTCAAGGAAATGAAAATCCATCGTTATGTGATTTGTGCAATCAGTTATGCAGTTCTGGTATTTATCGGTTATGTTGTTGGTAAAACGACAGGATCTGATTTTGCAGAAATGAACAGAACTTTTGTTGCTGCTGTGTTTATTTTGATTGGGCTTTTAATAGGCGGGCTTGAAGGAAATAAGATTGCAACGGGGACTACTAGCGCTAGTAGTGAGGAATGAATATGAAGACATTGCTTTTTGTCCTGGTTATTTTTTCAGGTTCTCTTGCACTTTCGATTTTGTTTAATTTACTTCTGAAAAAACAAATTAAGACATTAGAAGACGATGAAGAACAGTTGAAGCGGGAAATACTGACTCTTAGGAGTCAGTTAGATATTAAAGAGATTGAGGCTCAGGCAAAAAGAGAGGTTACTGAAAATGTTAGAAAAGAAACTCAGAAATTACATAAAGGCTCTGTTTCTGAGCGTTTTAATGCTGCAAGGAATGTCTTGCACAACGACTAAAAAGGAATTCGAAATTCGTTATGTTGTGCCAGAGATAGATTGGCCTGAATTCCCGAGACTTGAAGAAGGTGAAGACGATGTGGATTTTGAGAAAAATACTGTCACTGTTTCACTTGAATGGTATGTTGAGATTGCGGAATTCAAAGAAGAGTATAAAGGTATCAGACAGTACGTGGATAAAATCAGAGGAAGTGTTGATGGATTTTGAGAAACATATTCAGAGTTTTTTTTTAAGTGCCGGGAATAATGCTTGTAATGCATTGTGTATTATTAAAAATGCGAATAAATGGCGTGTAGACCATGGGTTGTCAAAATGGAATTATCTTGAAGCTTTAGTTATGGGGATTCAAGAGGGGTATATTTTATTTTGTGAAAAAGATTTCAATGATGAAGGTAATTTTTATGTGAAAGATGGTTCTGGCTATATGAGTTTTCTGACTAAGGTTCCCTGGAGAATGAGTATAGAGAATGCTGATTATGTATGTAATGAAAATGAAATGGAAATTCAGTTTTGGGCATGGAGTGATGAACGTGCTTTGAAAAAAATAGGACATTTTATAACGCCTGGGGAAAACACGCTTCAATATTCCAAAAGTGTAGCTGAAGGGAAATGTTATTCTAAGCGGATTTATCGAAGAGTGTAGACATAAATAAATATCTCCTTTGGGGCAGGATTAAAAGTTTTTTTAATTCTGCCCTTTTTTTATAAAAAAAAAATTTCAGTATATAGTTTTGACTGTTTTGCAGAATTAAAGTTGAGAGTATGAAAGAAATCCTGATTGATAAAGAAATTGGTGGCTGGTGGGGATTACAGCCAGACGAACTTTCAAATGCTCTCGCAGAAGTTCAGCCCGGAGATGATGTAAAAATTACAATTGATTCTCCTGGTGGTGATTTTTATGCAATGGTGCCTATGTTCAATGCAATCCGCAATCTGGCACGCAAAAAAGAAAACAAAATTGAAACATATATTATCGGCATGGCTGCTTCATGTGCTTCTATGCTTGCCCTTGCCGCTAAAGCTGGAAATCCTGACAACAAAGTAACTGTTGAAGACAATTCAATCTACATGATTCATAACTGCTGGACTATTGCTATGGGTGACCGTCGCGTTATGGAAGATGAAGCTGTTGAACTGAACCGTGTAGACGATCTTATTCGTGATGTTTATACACGTGCCACAGGGAAAACACGTAAAGAAATCTCAGACATGATGGATGCAGAATCTTTCTTTTACGGCAAAGAAATTGTTGAAAACGGTTTTGCTGATGTTCTTGTTGATGAAATTGAACAGACTGAAGATGACTTTACTGTTGCAAAGTCTGCTCAGTATGAAGCTTTCCAGAATAAGTTTAAGAGTATGAAAGCTAAGTTCCGTCAGGAAGCAGAAAAAAATGCAGAATATCATGCTTCTGCTATTGCTGCCTGTGCAAAAATTATGGAATCAATGCCTGCTGAAAAGCCGGCAGAAAATATCAATGCAGCGGTTGCTGCAAATAAGGAGACCGAAGTTATGACTTTGGAAGAACTCAAGGCTCAGTGCCCTGACGTTTATGCAGCAGCCTGCAAAGAAGGTGCTGATGCAGAACGTTCAAGAATCCAGGCTCATCTGAAGATGGCCGGAGATTCTGGCGACATTAAGGCTGCACTCCCTTTCATCGAAAGCGGAGCTAAATGCAGTGAGGATTCAGTGGTTGCAGCTTATCACGAAACATTCTGCAAAACACTGAAAGAAAAAGAAGCCGCAGAAGTTGAAGCAAGTGCAAAAAAACTTGCAGCTCTGCGTGAAGCTGAAAATCCTGAAGCTATTCAGACTCCTGAACAGGAAACTGAAGAAGATGCAGAACTTAAAGCTTTCAATAAAGCACTTGGAATCAGAGGTTAAAACATGAAAGTTACAAACAACTCTTACCGCCAGCTTCAGCTTGGCAACAATGACTTCCAGTCAGTTCTTATTTCGGGAACTGGCGTAGTAAAAGCAGGAACAATTCTTGCTTACGCTTCAGGCAAATATTCAGCCGCAACAGCTGAAGATCTGGAAAAACCACTCGCTGTATGTGTAAATGACGTTACAGTTTCGTCTGCAGGTGTTGCAGACCGCGTTCTTATTTCAGGACGTGTTGATGGTGGTCTTTGCTTCCTGGGTGATGCAGTTGCAACAGATGCTGCACTTAACGCACTTCGTAAAAATTCAATCATTCCTGTAACAGTTAAACAGGTTGGTCAGCTGGACAATCAGTAAGGAGAAATATCATGGCTGGAAAGATGATTACAACTATTCTTAAAAAGTTCTCAGATGAACGCTCAATGCAGAAAAGAGGATTCTTTTCTACATTCTTCAAAACAACAGAAGAAGATTACACAGATACAGACACTGTAGAAATCGACATTGAACGCAACGGAATGAAAGTTGCTCCAACAATGAAAAACCGCAATACAGGTGCAATTGTAATGTCTGCAGAAGACTTTACAACAAAAGAATTCACTCCACCTTCAATCAATCTGGCAATGCCTGTAGATCTTTATGGTCTTATGGAACGTCAGCCTGGCGAAAAAGACAATGCAGAAGTTGTTGGTGCATGGAAAGCACGCCTGTTCGGAAAACTCTTCAAGAACTTTGTGAAGCTTCACAAAATGATTAAAGAAACTGTTGAACTTCAGGCTGCACAGATCCTCCAGACAGGTACTGTTACTCTTCAGGATGAAAACGGAAACGATGCTTACGTTCTGGCTTATCCTGTAAAAGCTTCACACTTCCCTACTGTAACAAACAAATGGGATGCTGCAGGTGCAAATCCTTTGGCTGACATCCAGGCTGTTTGCGAAGCAATTCAGGATGACGGAAAGGTTGATGCTCAGATTGCTATCTTTGGACGCGATGCATGGAATGCCGCAATTAAAAATGCGGATTTCCAGAATGCAGTTAAAGTTGATGGTCTTAATCTTGGTGCTCTTAACCCTGGACTTAAAAACAAGGGTGGTCGCTACATGGGTTACATCAATATTGGTACTGACAGACTTGATATGTATGTATACAACGATTCTTACGAAAAAGTTGATGGTACAACAAAATACCGCTATATGGATTCAAAGAAAGTTGTTATTACAGCCGCAATTGAAGATCTGGATTTCCGTACAGTATACGGTGGAGTTCCTTCACTCGGTATGAAAGAACCATTTACTTCTGTAATGCCTTCTGAAGTTCTCTATGATGGTTCAATCCGCGTAAACAACCGTGTTTACGAAGACGAACAAGCTGATACATTCATGGCTGAAGCTAAGAGCCGCCCACTCTCTATTCCGGTATCAATCGACGCCTTCGGTTGTCTGACTGTACTGGCATAGTAAATGGCTGGGAAAAAATACACTGTTGCCCCTGGCAACAGTTTTACAGCAGATGGTTTTATTTATCAGGGCGGTGATGAAATCCCTGCTGCTGTGTTTGCAGACAAAACTGTTCTTGCAGCTCTTGTAAGTAAGGGCAGAATTATTGAATCAGGCGAAGAAAAAGTGAAGGCTCCGGAAACAAAGACCCCGGATGCAGTAACAGAAACAAAAGACACAGAAACATCTTCACCGAAAACTTCAAAAAAAAAGGACGTGTAAATGAACTTGAGACAGCTGGCCGAAAAAGACCTTGCAATGACATTGGAAGATTCTGAAAACGGCTTTGCTGTTCCAGTGACTTTCACGGACGTTGCCGGAAATGAATATAAAGTGAACGGCAATGTTGATGACATTGGTTACTTGCTGGACCTTGATGGGAATGCAGTAGCGGGCCGCACGGTTTGTGCTGTGTGGCGCATGTCTTCTATGGTGGGAATTAACGGGAGATATGCAGAGCCCGGCCGCGGCTGGCGGTTGTCATACTCCGATCTATCCGGTCGCGAGTGGACTCTGTATGTTACCCGTTTTGAACCTGACCGAACACTGGGTGTAGGTCGGGTTTGGTTGAGTCTGGATTTAAGTTGATGGCAAAAATAACAGAAAGATTTAATGAGCCGGATGCTTTTGAAATAATCCGGGAGCAGATAGCCGGCATTCTTGATTTGGAAATGGAAAACCAATATCAGATGGCGGTTGCAGATGGTGACCCTGTAGCAGAGGATTACAAGGTTACGACTTACATTGAAAATGATGAGCCACTTGCCGCGGGCAGTGACTTAAATATATTCCCGATTGTGAATGTCTGGCTTGACCAGACACGGAATGAATCAGGGTCTGCAAAAGTTAATACAACAAAAGAGACTGCAACATACAGAATTGATTTATACGCAATTGGGAACTATGACGGCAAGTTTGCCGGAAGAAAAGCTTCGTTGAAAGCATGGAAGCTTGCACGCTGTGTGCGCCGGATTCTTAAATCTGATGCGTACACTTACCTTCTTTTACGGGGTCTTGTTTCAGGGACTGAAATTAAAAGTATGGAAGGTGGCGCACCGAATATGGCTGATAGTGCCGTAAAGGTGTCTCAGGTGCGAATAACATTGGATGTTACATTTGACCAGAATGCACCAAGAACTACAGGGGAAATTCTTGAAATTATTCCTGTTACGATTTTGGATGCTTCGGGTCAGATTGTAGTGAAATAAATTAAGGAGGAAACCCATGGGTGTTTCTGCAAGTGCTATCTCGCGTGTAACAGGCGTGCAGGTCAGCTACAAAAATTTTAATGCCGGTGCTGCTCAGATGTTGAGTCAGAGACTGGCTGTAATTGGTCTGGGTAATCATGGGGTAACCTATGGTACAGACAAGTATGAATGTGAGGGGTCTGCCGCAGAGATTGGTGATAGATACGGCTATGGATCTCCACTTCATCTTATCGCAAAACAGCTTTTCCCTATTTCGGGAAAAGGTGCTTCTTTTCCTGTAACATTTTATCCTCTGGCTGAAGCAGATAATGCAGTTCAGGCAACGGGAACTATTGGATGTGAAGGAACTGCAACAAAGCTTGGAAGCGGTAAGGTTTTCATCGGCGGTGTATCTGCTGAGTTTGCCGTTGCATCAGGCGCAAACGTAGCCAATGTGCTTTCTACAGTGAAAGATGCAATTAATGCAAATCTTGATATGCCAGTAATTGCAGGTGAAGTATCAGATGGAAATCTTACTTTGACTGCTAAAGCAGCTGGAACTGTAGGAAATGCAATTTCGATTTCAATTGAAGCTGATGTTCCAGGACTTGTTTTCTCAACAGAAGCAATGAATGGTGGTGCTGTAGATCCTGATATTGATACAGCGCTTTCTAAAGTTGGTGAAGTTTGGGAAACTGCATTCCTTTGTGCTTTTGATTACAAAGATGAAGCAAAACTTGAAAAAGCTTTTGTATTCGGTGAAGGACGTTGGGACACTCTTGTTAAGAAACCGTGTGTTTTCTACTGGGGATGTACAGATGGTTATGCTGTACGTACAGCTGTAACAGATAAACGTCCGAATGACTATGTAAACGCATTGGTTCCTTCGGTTGGTTCACGTGAATTGCCTTATGTAATTGCTGCTAAAGGAATGGTAAATGACATCCTGACTACAGCTGATTCAAACCCAGCCTGTGGTTATAAAGGACAGCTTTCTGGTCTTCATGCCGGGGCAGATGCGGCTCAGGAAAATTACAATACACGCAATATGTCGGTTTCAAAAGGTGCTTCAACAAACATCAAGTCTGGAAGTGTAGCTGAACTGAATGACATTATTACAATGTATCATCCTGTTTCTGAAGGTAAATTCCCTTCACGCCGTTATGTTGTAGATATTATTAAGTTGATGAATATTGTTTACAACATGCGTCTCATCCTGGAATCTGACGAAAAGAAAGCAGCTCCACTTGTTGAAGACAATACAGTGACATCGAACCCTAAGGCAATTCAGCCAAAAATGGTAAAATCTGAACTTCTTACACTGGCAAAGACTCTTGCTGAAAAAGCAATTATCCAGGATACAGAATTCACAAAGGATGGTCTTAAGGCTGAAATTGACAGTGAAAATCCAAAACGTCTGAATGTAACATTCCCTGTAAAACTTAGCGGCAACGTTGAAGTTTGTTCAGGAGATATTTATTACGGTTTCTACCTGGGAGGTAATTAATCATGGCAAGTGGTGCATGGGAATCAATCACAATTAACGGACGTCGTTTTACATGCAAAGCAGATGACGATGTAAATTACCATCTTTCAGGTGGTTTTGAAAATGAAATTCTGGTGCAGGGTGACGGAACAATGCAGCAGAAAAAGACTCGCGTAAGCGGTTCTATTTCGGGAATCAATATCAATATTGATGACAGTCGTGATGACCTGGAATTTATTGAACAGTGTCAGAACTCACTGGACTTTTTCCCGGTAACAGGTACTAAGGTTGATGGTACTGTTCTTTCGGGCAGTATGCAGATTACTGATAAGAATGATGTTTCGAGTGCGGAAAACACTCTGGAACTTTCCTTCGAAGGTACACTGGAAAAACTGTAAAAACCTGGTCTTCTGGACTGGTTTGTGTTTGGTGGGTGGGGGTAATATCCTGCCCATTTTTTTAGAATTTTTTAAGCTATAAAAGGAGTATGTAAAATGGCTGAAGCAGACAAAATGACTGATGGAATGGCAGAAAAAGAATTTCTGTCTTGGTGTGAAGAGAATGAACTTGAAACTGATGTGACAGCAATGTCAGAAGATCAGCAGACGGTTTTTGAAAGTGCAAAAAAGAAATTTATTTCGCTTTTGAAAAAAGGACGCTTGGTTGTAGAAGCAGAATGTTTTGACCTGACACTTTCGAAGTTTGGTGCTGACGGTGTTGCCGGAACGACAATTCACGTGGGACATCCGGACGGGAAACTTTGGATTGGGATGGACGGAAGAAAAGATACTGAAAAAATGCATAAAACCCAGCAGGCTATTTCAGCTCTTATCGGAAAAGATATTGGTTGGATTTCAAAAATGGATGCGAAAGACTGGGGCTTCTTGTCACAGGTGGTTGCACTTTTTTTAGTTTAGTATGCGCTGAATGCGCTGTAAAAGGGGCCCGTAAGAAGTTATACGGGGTAACGGCAGTGCAAACTATGATGCTTCAGATTTACTCGGATTATAATATTCCGGTTAGACCTGAAGAAATGACGTTGGAAATGATGCATTTCTTCTATGACCCGACAATTGACGGGCTTTGTAAAATACAGAGAAATGCTCAGGAAAATAAAAAAGGAAAATAACTATGGCTACACAGTACGCAATTGATGCGGTATTCAGAATAATTGATAATGCAACAGCTCCGATGAAATCTATCTCGCAGCAGGGAGATGTAGCGGCAAGGGCAATGAAGAAAGCAGAGTTGCGTATGTCAGCCATAGGTAGTGCTGCGAAAACTGCGGTGAAAGGTGCTGCAGTGGGTGCGTTTGCTGCTTTGGGAGTGGGCATTGCTTCAGCTACAAAGCAGTACATAGAGTTTGACCAGGCTATTACATCTTCAGGGGCTTTGTTTAAAGACTTGGATTCAACATCCGAGTCTTTTGGCGCTTCGATGGAAGCTCTGGGAAAAACTGCCCGTGATGTTGCGGCTGTTACAGAGTTTAATGCAGTTGATATTGCAGGGGCACTTACAAAAATGGCTTATGCCGGTATGACAAGTGAAACTGCTATGGCTCTGCTTGCCGGAACAACAGACCTTGCAACAGCTGCAGGAACTGACCTGACAACGGCTGTTGATATTGCTACTGATGCGCTTGGGGCGTTTAATCTGGATGCAACAGCTGGAAATCTTCAGCGGGTTTCGGATGTTATGGCGAAGACTGCCAGCACTGCAAATACTTCACTCACAGATATGTTCGAAGCAATTAAATATGCGGGTCCAGGATTTACAGCAGCAGGACAGAGTGCTGAAACATTGTCAGCTGCAATTGGTGCTCTTGCAAATGCCGGTATTAAAGGAAGTTCTGCTGGTACTGCTCTTCAGGCTGTATTTACTGAACTTGCAAAAGGAAAGAAGCAGGATATTCTTGCAGGATATGGAGTTTCAATTGCGGATGCAGAAGGGAACTTCCTGAACCTTTATGACATTATTTCACAGATTGAAGAAAAAACTGCATCTATGAGTGGAGTTGAAAGAAGTACATTCCTGGATTCTGTATTCGGTGTTCGTGGTGGAAAGGCAATGAATATTATTCTTGCTCAGGGTGCAGAAGCTATGAAAGCTTATGAGGCAACGTTGATAAGTTCAACAGGTGCGGCGGCACAAATGGCGGCTGTAATGCGTGGAAGTATTGCCAACCAGATTAATGTTCTGAAATCGGGACTTACTGAGCTTGGCTTTAAGTTTGTTGAAGCGTTCAAAAATCAGGGTTCTGAAGCTTTGCAGAATCTTATAACTTACGTTCAGAATTTTGACCCTGCACCACTTATTGCTACTTTGACCACAGCATTTGATAAGCTCGGGGGAATTGTGAAAGCTGTTTGGAATATGAAAGAATTTCTTATTCCACTTATTGCTGGAATTGAAGCATATAAGGTTGCTATGATAGCTCTGACGGCTGTTATGACGGGATATGAAGTTGTAATGGAACTGATAAAAGCTGCACAGGCTGGAACAAATGCGGCTATGCTTGCAAATCCGGTTACTGTTATTGCTTTATCGATTGCTGGTGCTGTCATGATTATAGTTGCTTTGTGGCGACATATAGAAGGATTGAAAACGAGCTTTGAAGGACTGTGGAAAAAATTACAAAGTAATTCAATTGGACAGTTTATTTCAGGTGTTCTTACACCACTTCATAATTCATTAGCAGCGATTTTTAATATTATTGATTCGTTTAAGCATGGTGGACTCTCAGATGGTTTTAAGGCTATAGGAAAAGCAATTCTTGGCGGTCTTTTTACTCCGATCCAAAGTTTATTGAATATGTTAGGCGCTTTCCCGGGAATGGCTTGGGCAAAAAAAATAAGTGCAACTATGGATGAGAACTTTTTCGGAGGTGCAACTGCAGCGCTTCAGAAAGGATGGGAATGGATAAAGACAGTGAGCAAAGCTATAGGATCTTTCTTTGTAGCAGCATGGGAAAAGGCGATTATAGTTCTACAGCCTTTCTTTGAAATAATGAAGCTTATAGGAACAGTTTTTGTAGCGGTGTGGGGAAAAGTTACTGCAGCTTTACAGGTTTTTCTGGGAATAATAAAAACTGTAGGGGCGGTTATAGGAACAGTTCTTGTAGCGGCATGGGGAAAAGCAATACCAGTTCTTCAGGTGTTTTTTGAAAAGATAAGAACTGTAGGTGAAGCTATAGGAACAATTTTTATGGCAGTGTGGGGAAAAGTTACTGCAGCTATTCAGATGTTTTCTGAAAAGATAAGAACTGTAGGTGAAGTTATAGAAACAGCTATTGTTGCGGGATATGGAAAGATTACTGCAGTGCTTCAAGGAAGTTTGGAGTGGATAAAAACTGTAGGAGCTTCTATAGGCTCGGTTTTTGTTGAGGCATGGGACAAAGTAACTGCAGCGCTTCAGGGAAGTCTGGAGTGGATAAAAGCTGTTGGGGAATCTATAGGTTCGTTTTTTGTTGAGGTGTGGGGCAATGTAACTTCAACATTTCAGGGAGGTCTGGAATGGATAAAAGCTGCTGGAGAATCTATAGGTTCGTTCTTTGTTGCGGCAGGAGAAAAAATAGTTGGTGTTTTTGATGTGGTGGTTGAGAAACTGACTGAAGTTGGAAATTTTTTTACGGGTGGAGGTTTTATTTCTGCTTTAAAAAATATTGGAACGGCAATTTTAAACTTTGTTCTGACTCCGATAGAATCTCTTCTTGGAGTGTTGAGTCATATTCCTGGAATTGGAAAATATATTGGTGTGGGTGCAGATAAAATATCAAATCTGAAAGCATCCTTGACTGCAGATGCACCTGTAACTCAGGGAGATCGCATGGCATACAGTCGTGAGGAAAGTGTTTCAGATGTGAACCTGAATGTAGCTATGGCTCCAGGGCTTACAGGTTCTGTAAGTGGAAAAGCTCCAGGCGTAAGTTTTACAACAACATCAAGCGGAAGCTTTGGACGATAGATAAGTTATTCACAATGTTAATAAAATGTGGACAAATAACCACATTTTTGATATATTGATGTTACGGTAATTTTGGAAAAATTGTGGTGCGAAAGGGGGGCTGTACGTTGTACAGTCCCTCTTTTCTTATGCAGTTTTCATTACTTTATGATTCTGTCGGTTTTTGAATTCTTCCCACTTCTTCCGGTTCAGGTTCAGAAGAAGATCTTCCAGGAATAAATAGATTCCGATTACAGAACCACCCATTAAAAAAATTGATATAAGAACTACGGTCATTTTGGTCTCCTGTGGTGTTTTGGAATTAGTCGAAAAGTTTTTCGAGAACGCTAGTCTGGTTCATCAGTTCGTTTCCTGCAGTCTGCAGTGTTTTCTGTGTGATTGGAGTTTCTGATGTTCCAGCGGAGATTAAAAGTTCACCGTATGTTTTTACAACTTCAAGACAAGAAAGAATCTGCCCGTGGTTTTTATGCAGATTATCCGGATTGTTGACATCCATCATGCTTGTGATTTCGTCAAAAGTGTCGCAGAGGATTGTTCCTGAAATGTACAATGATTTCTGTGACGGTTCGATAGGTGAAAGACCTGCTGCATTAATCAGGTCGCCAAAACAATGAATGGTATCAAGAAGCTCTGAAACGTCGTCATAGTCTACGCCCATTTCTTCAATGAGTTCCTGAGTTTTGATTTCTTCCTGGTCCCATGTAAGGTCAGGATTGTTGTGTAAGTTTTCGTTTTCCATTCGAAAACCTCCTCTTTGAATATATAGGTTTTTCAGGCGGGTATAAAAAAAGCCCGTCTGTTACCTACTCTGCAAAGAGACAGAGCCCCAGGCCTCACGGTATCCGGGACAGACGGACTAATAATCCATTTTACTTTTTCTTACGGCTTTTGAAAATTCAAAAGGGCATAAAAAAAGCCTGAATTTCGGTCAGTGCGTTTCCGCTCTTTGTTTTTGTAGGTACTTTTAATATCGGGTATATTTGGGAAAAAGTCAATATAATTCTTTTTAATTCTTTTTGAGATTTTATTTATTATTAGACGTTTTTGATATTTTTTAGTAGGTTATTCTCAGGTTTGGTCGATAATATTATAAAACGTAGTTTTTGTGTATGTGAAAATTACGAAAACGCAACTGCTTCTTGACACAATGTGACGGGAAGTATATATTCGATTGCTTTTATTCTGAGTGTAGTTTAAAATAATTAGGCTTTCGTCAAAAGGGGGATATAGGAGATATTTATGACATTGAAAGAGTGTAAGACTAGAGCTGAAGTAGAGAAGTTCTTTACCAAAAGTGAAGCTGTGAATATGAATACAAAGATTACTTTTCTGATGGAAGCAATGAATAATCCGCAGCTTTTCTCATCAAATGGAAAACCAACAGAAGAACAGCGATATGAAATGTTGATGGCAACATTTTTAAGTGGAAGATGGAGATATGCAGATTCATTAAGGTCACTTAAAGCTGGGAAATAAAAATGGGCAACAATAAAGTAAATATAAAAAGTGACATAAAAGAAAAAATACAAAAAGATTTTAAGGTGAAGGCTGATGCCGTAGAGGCCTGTCAAAAAAGTTATAATAAGATTATTGGACATGTACCTTATGAATACTTAGCCCATTTAGTCCGTACAATGGAGATATTTGTTCGTGACCAGGAACATAAGGAATATTTTAGAATCACGTTGACGCCGAATCAATCTGTAGAAAGTATTAAGGATCTTGCGTGGGGTATCTACATGGGAGATTCTTATGATATTTTTTATGATGATTCTGTTGATGATGTTCAGAAAAGAATTGCAATTGCTCATGAATTGGGGCATTTGTTTTATGATGTGATTACTGCAAGAGATAAAGATAAAATAAAGGACCGGGAGACAGCTTCAACATTGTTTGGAATTGCTGCAATGCTGCATAAGTATCAGTGTAAGAATGATACTCCACATTATCGGTCAGAAGAAGAAATTCTGGCTCAGTTTAAGTTATTGAATGAACATAGAAATAGATAAACAAAAAGGGACTCGTTTGAGTCCCTTTTTGCTTTTAATTGTTGATGTCTTTTAATGCCAGATCTACCAGATAGCGACTAGGGGATTTTCCCAGACTTTCTGCTTTAGTTTTGATTTGAAGCATTTCATCTTCAAGACAAGACACGCTGAAAGTTTTGTACGTTTTTTTGGTTTCTTTGGTTGTTCCTTTGGGGCGGCCTGCTCCGGTACGTTTACCACCGTGAGTAAGCTTCTCAAGTTGTTTCATAGTTGACTGCAGGGCTTTGACGTCTCCGGGAAGATCCAGCAATTTTTCTTGATTCATAATTTCTCCTGACTACAGTGTAAAAACAATGAATGCACAAAGTAGAATGATAAACACTGCAAAATAAATGATTGTTCTTTTCATTTGACCCTCCATAAAAACTAATGTAGTATAAAGGGGTCTCTTGCGAGACCCCTTCCCCTCCCGATTTCCTATTTAAGGAAGATTCCTAGGACTGTTGCAATCGCTGTTATTAGGGCTGCAATTGCAATTATCCAGTCGGTTGGGGTTGGTTTGTTTCCGCTCATTGGCGTCTCCTTGCAACATGTCGTTGCCTTATGTTTATAATATACTATTTACTTGATTATTTGTCAATGGTAAAAAATCAAAATATTAAAAAAAATGGACCCGTTATGAGTCCATTCGAAAAAAATGCGTAAATACGCAATTTTTCCGATTTTATAACAGGTCCATCTGCTGATTGAAAATGTTCTGTCCCTGACTTTTTGCGTGTTCTGCTGCAGGTTCAAGCCATGGCTTTTGCGGGGTTCTGGTTTGAATATATCTGAATGTATAGACTTCTTTCATTTTGAAATTAGGATTAGATCCATTTGCTCTGAATGAAGTTACTTTGAAAAGATTCTGTCTGCCAAAGCGGACAAGCTTGTTTTCACGTTTTGCAACAAAGGCTCTGGCAACTGTTTCAGATTTTTTTGTGCCTCGTTTTGTGAACGGTCCTTTTACTGTTTCAACTTTATTGAGTCTGTAAGCTGAGCGGACAGGTTTGTTTTTTGTTCCTCCACGGGCGTAGTCTGTTGGAATAGGGAGCGGTTTTCCTGACGGGTTTGTGTGGATGCCTCCTTTTTCCTGGCGTTCCATGTATGAAGCTTTTTCTGTAACGCCTGCTGTTGCCTGGATGCGGCTTAATCTTGTTTCAGATTTAGGACACTGTGTGAAGCGTACAGAGTTTTTAGTGAATGTATTACGCAGAATGAATTCCCGTTCCATATTCTGCATACCTTCTTTTCGAGTCATACCTGCCTGAATGTTTACGGTATTTATGCAGGCCTTTGTGCATTTTTTTTCAGCGTCTTCCAGACATTTTGAAAGTGCTGTGGCAATGTTTCCTGTGAATGTTTTCATACGTTCAAGATAAGGCAGTTCTAAGTTCAAAAGTATATAGTTTTGATGAAGTTTCGGTTTTAAATTGGTATCATGGCTTGGACAAATGAGATCAGAGACGCAATATACACTTCTCCATCTGGACGTGATTTTACTTTTCATTATGGAGAATTAAAAAGTGATACTGACCTTAAAACAGCAACTTTTACTTTTCCCGAAAAAGACGGTGCTCTTGTAACTCCGCTTGGAGTTGGCGGCCGTCGTTTTCCTATGTCCTGTTCTTTCTATGGAGCCGACTGTTTTTCTCTTGCGGATGCTTTTGAAGAGGGTTTAAGGGAAAGAGGGTATGGAGAACTTCAGCATCCGATTTATGGAAATCATAAAGTAGTTCCAACAGGCACAATTTCCAGAAGTGACAATCTCGTTAATGGGCTGAACGTTTCAACTGTTGAGATTACTTTTGCTGAAACAATTATTGATGAGACATTTCCACAGTCAAAGATTATTACTGAAGATTTGATTCGTAATAGATTATTAAAATCATTTGCAAGCATTGCTGGTGAAGCTGGAAAGGACTTAAAGTTTTCTACAACAGCAGAAAAGATTAATGCCCAGGTAATGCAGAAAACAATTTATAAAAAGATTGTGGATAATATTTCTGCGCTTGCAAAGAAAAGTAAAGCTGTGTGGACTGAGTTTCAGACTGTTTGTGCAGAAACTGAGAAGAAAATCAATTTGTTTGCGACAAGTTCTGCAGATGCCATTTCTGGTTGTCTTACACTTCTAAAACTTCCATCTGAAATCATCGTTAAGCCAATGATTAAGATTGAGGCTTATGGAAATCTTGTGTCTGATATTATTACTTCATTTAAAAATAATCCTGCTGGAATAAACAATATTCGAAATCAATTTGTTTTGACTAAAGCGGTTCTTGAAGGGATTGGAGTTGCTCTTTCGTCCGGAGTTGCTCTTTCTTCGGGTGTTACTATCTCATCTGGAAGTGCTACTACAGATGCTTCAATTAGTTCATTAGGAGGAAGTTTTTCTTCTGTCGAAGGAAATGAAGGTTCATCGAGAAAATCTACTGGAGCGACTTTTGTTGCTAACAGTATAAGCTCAGAGAATTCAGGCGCTTTTCGGTCAAGAAATGAAGCTGTGGAGGCTGCTGCAGAAATTGCAGAAAAATATGATGACCTTTGTAAATATATTGATGATCGTACTGGTGAAGATTATGTAGTTGATACTGGCGAAGGGTATAATGAGATGCGTGATGTTGTAAGTGCTGCACTCGCATTTATTGTAAATGAAAGTTTCAACTTGGAGATTAGGAAGACTATTATACTTAATCGTGACCGACAAATTCTGGAACTGCTTTCTGAGCTTTATGGACATTTCGATAAGCTGGATGAGTTTATTATTGATAATAATCTGACTGCGGATGAAATTGGTTTGCTCCCAATGGGAAGAGAGGTGTCATACTATGTCTAGTCACATTGTAAAGAGTGGTGACACCTTAACAGGTATTGCATCAAAGTATTTGGGGTCGGCTTCAAAGTGGACAAAAGTCCGTGATGCCAATCCAATCTTGGCATTAAGAAAAACCGCTTCTGATGGGTCGCCTTTGATTTATCCAGGAGATGTTCTGATTATTCCTGAAGACATCGTAAAAGCTGAAAATACAGTTATAAAAGTTCCGATAAAACTTGACTCAAATAAAGCTGAAGATATTTCAATTTTGATAAACGGTAAACTGTATACAGGTTTTACAGGGTACCGTCTTGTGTTTAATTGTGATTCAATGGATGCTTTCAGTTTTAATGCTCCTTGGGATGATTCAAAAAAGGAACTACATGAAGCTTTTAAGCCGTTCTCGTTTTCTCGTTGTGTTGTTTATTATGATAAGAAAATAGTATTTGCAGGAACATTGCTTACTAGTGCTCCTGAAGTAACGCCTGATTCAAAGACAATAAATATTCAGGGGTATCCGCTGTGTGGTGTCTTGAATGATTGCAATATTCCTGCAACAAAATATCCGCCGTCATATAATGGTTTGAATTTAAAACAGATTGCAGATGATGTTGTATCTTCTTTCGGTCTTGAAGCAGATTTTGATTCATTACCTGGTGATAATTTTGAAACTGTTGAATATGACCCATCAAAAAAGATTCTTGAGTTTTTGAAAGGTCTTGCAGAACAACGGGGATTTCTTTTCACAAATAATGTTCAGGGGATGTTGAAATTCTGGAAACCAACTATTGAGCCAGTTACTGCAACATTTAAGGAAGGTGAACTTCCATTTATCAGTTGTAAGCCTACATTTAATGCACAGGCTATGTATTCACATATTACGGGTTATTCAAAAACAGATGTAAAAACAAATGCCGGGTCTTATACATATCAGAATTTATATTTGATTAAAAAAGGAATTATTCGTCCGTATTCGTTTACTTCGAAAGATGCTGATGCAATGTCAATTGAAAGCGAAACGAAAGCTGAAGCTGGAAAAATGTTTGCCAGTTGTATGAGTTATGAAATAACAGTGACTGGGCATAAAGATAAGTTTGGCAATCTTTATCACAAGAATATGAGTGTATCTGTTTATGCTCCTGGTGCAATGATTTATAGAGAGACAAAGTTTCAGGTGGAAAAAGTTGAGCTGCTTAGAAGTGATACAGAAGGAAATCAGGCTGTCTTGAGCCTTATTTTACCTGGAAGCAGAAATGGGAAATTGCCGGAGGTGTTACCGTGGGAAGAATAGGACGCCTGATAAAGACTGAGATTGATAAATATATTATGCAGACTGTTGAAAGCTTTGTTCGTCTGAATCAGCTTTGTTATCAGTATGGTCCTTCAGGTGAAGACGCTCCGCCATTACCAGAGGATCGTATTGTCCTGATTAAAGAAGATGGTACAGGCAAATATTGTGCTGCAGGTGTGTTAACTATTTCTCAGGGTGCAAATCCTGGTGAAAAGATTATGTATAGCCGAAATAGCGAGGGTGAAGTCCAGGCAATTATCAAGATGCTTAATAGTGGTGCAATTGATATTCAGTCGCCTGAGACTTTTAATGTTGAAAGCAAAAAAGATATGTCATTAAAGGGTAGCAAGGTTGTTATAAATGATGGTGGGGCAAGTGCTGCGAGAAAGGATGATACGGTTGAAGTGACAATTCCTGCAGGAGCTGTTCTTATTGGAGCACAGGCAGGGGTTCCAAATCCCAATCCCATTAAACTGACAGGGAAAATAACCGGTGGAAGTTCCAGCGTGGAGATAGGCTAATGGCGGATTATGAAGAATTTGGCGGGGATGTACTGCTGATGGATACGGCTGACGGTGGGGAAATTAATATCGTTAATGGGCTTGTAATGTCTGATAAGCGATTTTCCACAGCAACCTTTTTAAGTCTTTTTGGCGGAAATCCGGAAGATGAAGGAAAAGTTGATAATTCAAAAACATGGTGGGGAAATCGTTTCCAGGATACGAGTGAAGTTGAAAAGCTTTCAGGTAAATTCCAAAGTGTTATAAAAACTTTACCGATGACAAGTAAGAATTTGCGTGTTGCTGAAGGAGCTGCACGGGATGACCTGCAGTGGTTTATTGATGAAGGGATTGCAGATGATATTGTTTGTTCTCTTCGGGCTGTAGATGTTAAACGAATAGAAATAACTGTTGTAATAAAAAAGAGTGGCGAACTCATCGAAAAAGGAAACTGGACTGCAAACTGGGAGGCTGTTAATAATGGCGTTTGAAAATAGAACTGTTGAAGATGTATACAGATTGGTAATTGATGGAGTCGAACGAGAGTTGAATACCAAGTTTAGACTTCTTCCAAAAGCATTTATTCATGTTATGGCAAAAGTAAATGCAGGAATTTTTATAACGTTATACAAGCAACAGGCATGGATGTTTTTACAGATGTTTGTTGATACGGCAACTTTTGATGAGGTTGAAGTTCTTGGACGAAGAATTCGTCCTCTTGTTTTATGGGGGGAATTGGTAGGTGTTGGAGATCCTGCCCCTGCAACTCAGTATACGGGAACAATCAGAGTTACAACTGTAAATAACCGTGAATATATTCTTGAAGGTACTCAGCTTAAAAATGATGCGACAGGGAAAATTTATTTGACTACAGAAACAAAACTCCTTGTAAATCCTACAGAAGAAATAAAAGTAAAGTGTGCTGAAGCTGGTTCTGCAGGGAATCTTTCTGAGGGAGATGAGCTTTCGTTTGTTAATAATATTGGAAGTGTAGAACGAAAAGCATTAGTGATTAAGAACGGTGTAGATGGAACTGATAGTGAGACAGAAATTTCTTATCGTGACCGTGTACGTAATAGATGGAGAACTCAGCCACAGGGTGGTAGTCTTGCGGATTATCGTTTGTGGGCTTCAGAAGTTGCTGGTGTGTATCAGACATATATTTATAAGGATGATAATTCTGCCAGTGGTGTAATTATTTATGTTGCTGGAGATCCTGCGATTTATACAGACAGAATTGCAAATTCTGATTTATGTAAAGCTGTGGGAGAACGATGTTCTTTCTCTGAAGATGGTGTTGCCAGAAAACCAATAGGTGCAGTTTTGGACCCAGATGCTGACGGTTCATATAAAAATATTAAGTCAATTACCTGTAAATCGTTTGATGTATATATTACAGGGTACTCTGGCGAAAGTCGTCAGGATTTTTCAGAGACTGTAAAAAGTCAGATTAAGAGTTATATGGAAGAACGTGAACCATATGTTAGAGGTCTTTCTGTTGATTCTGAAAAGAAAAACAGAGTTTCAGATTTTAATGTTAGTTCAATTGTAACAGAAGTATGTGAAGGGTATGCAAGTTATTACACCGGGCTTCAATTGAAGAGTAGTGGTAGTGCTGTAGCAGCTTATACATTAGGACGTGGAGAGCTTGCAAAGCTTGGGCATCTGTATGTAAACGGAGTTGAAGTTTAATGAGTTTTTTTGAATCGATAAAAGCTTTACTTCCTTTCGGGAAAGCTTTTTCTTTTGACAAAGATACTGCCAGTTATCATTTTTTTAAGGGTTTGGCTGTATTGCCTGATGATGTGAGGCGAGAAACAGATAGAGTATTTTTTGATTTGTTTCCAGAAACAACGGAAGCAATTGAAGAATGGGAAAATCAATTTTCAGTGAAGTTTGCAGCTGAACAATATGGAGATTCGAGAAGAGGAATTCTTGAAGCTTTGTGGAAAAGTAATGCTGGCGGTCAAAGTGCACAATATTTGCAGGAGTGTCTGCAAAAAGTTTGTCCAGATTTAAAGGTTGTCGAAAATGTTCCAATTAAAAATCCGCGAGATGCAAACTCTGCTCTTGTTGCTTTGAGTGGTCAGAAACAAATGCGATGCGGAAGAAAAACTGCATTGTGTGGTTTCCGTCAGGGCGATAAAGATTTTACACCTACAGTAATTCGTAATGACAATGAAGTTGTTTATGACATTCCTGTAGATCCTCTTTATTGGGAAAACTATTTCTATGTATGTAGAAATGTTATGAGAAACAGTAGAAAGGAAATTATCTACTGTCAGAAATTAGAATTAGATTCAAAGTGGAAGCCTTATGTTGAATATTTAGTGTTGAAATTAAAGCCTGCCCAGAGCGGAGCACTAATATTTATTGAGTGGGTGGAAAACCTTGATGAAGATAGAGCAAAAGGAAGAAGGAGATAAAAGATGATTAAACTTGATCGTGATTATTCGGATTACACGGACCTGAGTGATGAAAATTATCCAAATGGTAAAGCTGTGGATTGTAGCACTGATGAAAGCTATGATGGAACACCTATTTTGCAGTCACTTGTAAATGACGTGAAAGGTGCGCTGGAATCTGTCGTATATCAGGCAGAAGGGTCTCTTAATAAGGTGTCGGGAAATCCAGATAACATTGCGGCTTCAGATTTTTTGAATGCATTAAAGAAACTGATTTTTACACCTGATGATAAACATGCGGCTTTACGTGGGTCTGATGCTCACGGTGCAACAACGACAGCATCTGCAGGACAGTTAATGTCGCGTGACTCTAACGGTCGTTCACAGGTTGCTGCTCCTTCGGCAGATGCTGATATTTCGACAAAAAAATATGTAGATGATGGAGATACTGCTGCAAAGAATCTTGCCAATGCGACAGGAACTCTTGCAGTGGCAAAAGGTGGAACAGGTGCGACATCGGCAGCTGATGCAAGAACAAATCTTGGGGTTCCTCCAACTTCACATGCTTCTAGTGGTACATCCTATGGTGTGTCTTCGGCAACAGACTATGGTCACGCCAAGGCAAGTTCAACAACTCCAAAAGCAAATGGTACAGCCAGTGCTGGTTCGGAAACTTCAAGCTTTGCACGAGGGGATCATGTTCATCCTGTACAGACTACGGTGTCTGGAAATGCGGGCTCTGCAACAAAGCTTGCAACAGCTAGAAAACTGAAAGTCGCTCTTGGGTCAACTACTGACAAGACTTTTAATGGAACTGCGGATGTTACGGATATTCCAGTT
>JAZQOB010000072.1:0-36213 GCA_045627625.1 Treponema sp. | reverse complement strand
ATGTTATAATAATTTCATGGATAATTCAGAATTAACTATCAGTGAAAAAATTCGTCTTTTCAATGGAGAAGGCAGCTGGAAGACTTTTTCGGCTCAGGAAAAATTACCTGTTATTACTATGAGTGATGGTCCTCACGGACTGCGAAAACAGGAAGCAGAAAGTTATGCAGATTTAAATAGCAGTAAGGTTGCAACTTGTTTTCCTACTGCCTGCAGTATTGCTTCCAGCTGGAATGTTAATTCTGCTGCTGAACTGGGAAAAGCAATTGCCCGGGAAGCTAAAAAAGAAAAGGTTCAGCTGGTGCTGGGGCCTGGAATCAACATTAAGCGATCTCCACTTTGCGGTCGAAATTTTGAGTATTATTCCGAAGATCCATATCTGACGGGAACTATGGCCAGTGCCTATATCAGTTCCATGCAGAAAGAGGGTGTTGGGGCTTCTCTAAAGCATTTTGCGGCAAATAATCAGGAAAAACGCCGTCAGACTTCCAACAGTATTATCGATGAACGAACCCTGCACGAAATTTATCTGCGTGCTTTTGAAATCACTGTAAAAAATGCTTCTCCAGTTTCTATCATGGCTTCTTATAACCGTCTGAATGGAACTTATGTTTGTCACCATAAAGAACTTCTAACAGATATTCTTAGGGACAAGTGGGGTTTTAAAGGCTTTGTAGTTTCTGACTGGGGGGCTTGTATTGATGCTCCTGCCTGTATTAAAGCGGGAATGGATCTTGCTATGCCGGATTCCAACTCCTATCTTTCTAATAGTTTAAAAATTGCTATTGCAGACAAAATCATTCAGGAATCATCAATCGATGTGGCAAATAACCGGCTTATTTATTGGGCAGAAAATCTGAATAAGAATTTTGAATCTTGCGAAGTTGATTATTCTAAGCAGCATAAAATTGCTCTGGAACTGGCAGAAGATTCTGCAGTCCTTCTAAAGAACGAAGAAGAATTCTTCCCACTTAAAACTACTCCTGTTTTTATTGCAGGAGAACTGGCTGAATTCATGAAGTTTCAGGGCGGTGGTTCAAGTCATATTACTACTGCCGAATATCCTAATGCTCTGGAGTCTTTGGAAGCTTTGGGCTATAAGGCAGTTTATTCTAAAGCCTACTATTCGGGTTTCTGTACTCAAAAGAAAACTCCTTCTAAAAACCGCCCGTTACATCAGGAACTGGCAAAAAAACTCAAAAAAGAAATTATTGCAAATCCGTCAATGCCTGTTGTTTTTTTCTGTGGGCTTACTGAAAAGTACGAAGGAGAAGGTTTTGACAGAACCGATTTAAATCTTCCTAAAGAGCAGCTGGAAGCTCTGAATATTATTCTTGGTATTACCCGAAATGTTGCAGTTGTGAACTTTAGTGGTTCTCCAGTTTCTATGCCTTTTGCAAAAGATGTAAAGGCAATTCTTCATATGTATTTATGTGGAGAGGCTTGTGGCCAGGCAGTTGCTTCTCTTATTGCAGGTAAGGCAAGTCCAAGCGGAAAACTGGCAGAAACTTTTCCTCTTTGTGCAGAAGATACTCCTTGTCATACAAATTTTGCTCCTCAATCTGATAATGTTGAATATAGGGAAGGGGTTTTTACAGGTTACAGATATTATTCTTCAAAAAACAAGCCTGTCCTTTTTGAATTTGGTTTTGGTCTGACTTACACAAAATTTGAATATTCCAACTTAAAAGTTAATTACAATGGGGACAGAGTAAAACTGACAGTTGATGTTGCTAACCGTGGTGATTTTCCTGCCAGCGAAATCGTTCAGGTTTATGTAAAGAATCCTGAGAATCCAGCTCGTCCTGTAAAAGAATTAAGGGGTTTTGCAAAACAATTTCTTATTAAAGGTGAAAAACGAACTTTAGAAATTCTTCTTGATGACAATGCCTTTAAGGTTTACAGCAATAGAACTCATCAGTTTGAACAGATTTCCGGTGAATATGAAATTCAGGTTTGTTCTTCTATTAATGATGTTCGTCTTTGTGAAAAAATTGTAGTTAATGAAGGACTTTCTTTTGAAGAAGCTGTGTCACCGGTGACAGAGGACTTCTACACCACCGCCAGAATTGTTCCTCATTCCAAAGGGAATTTTACTATCAGTGACAGTTTAATCGATATGTCAAAAACTTCCTTTTTTATCCGCTGCCTGCTTGGAATTTTAACTTTTGCCCTGCAGTGTATGAATAAAGGAAAATCAAAAGAAGATCCTTCTGTAAAAATTGCCATTAGTGCAATCTGCGAAAATCCTCTGGAAAGCTTAATCAGTACCAGTGGAGGCGCTATCAGTGAAGGCTTTGCAAAATTCCTGGTAAAAGTGGCAAATAAATAAATCGGAGAAACTGCAATGGAAAACAATGCTAAATTAGATGGACGGACAAAATGGAGTTATTCCATTGGAGCTACTGGGCGAGATATGGCTTACGCTTTGGTGAGCATGTATCTTATGACTTACATTCAGTACACCATGAAACTTTCGGTTGCCCAGTTTATGGCAATTTCCGTAATCATGGTGATCTGTCTTATTTGGGATGCTATCAATGATCCTCTGATGGGTATCATTATTGAGAACAGTAATTTTAAGATGGGTAAATATAAACCCTGGATATTTGCAGGAAGTATTTTAAATGCTCTTGTGATTTTAGGAATGTTTACTATTCGCCCTACTGGATGGCTTTTTGTAGGTTTCTTTGGAGTTTTTTATTTGCTTTGGGGAATGACTTACACCATGAATGATATTGCTTACTGGGGAATGCTTCCAAGTCTTACCAGCAATGCGGAAGAAAGAAATACTCTTGTTACTTTAATGAGTATTTTCATTTGTGTAGGACAGTTTACTGTCGCTGGTGTAGTTCCAACTATCATTGCAGGAAATGCCGTTAACAATTACCGCTTAGTTGCTTTAATTGTAGCCCTTTGTTTTATTGGATTTCAGATGCTTACAACTTTTGGAGTTCGGGAGCGAAAGCATCAAACTGAACTTAAAGACAAGCTTTCCCTTAAAGATATGTTCAAAATTTTTCTGCGAAACGACCAGTTAATTCCTGCAGGAATTGCATCTCTTTTGTTCAATATTGGCAGTGGTCTTTTAATCATGTTTGGAATGAATTTCTTCTATTTTGAATTTGGTTATTCTGCTGGTGGAAATCTTGTTTTTATTTTTACGGTAATGTATGGTCTTGGAACTTTAATTTCTCAGGCAATTTTTGGTTTTCTTTCAAAACATTTTTCAAGACAAAGACTTCTTACTGTTTTTACACTTCTAACCATTTTCTGTTATCTGGTTTTTCTTGCATTAGGGTATATTCCAATTATTCCTAAATCTGCAGTTTTAATTAATATTCTTGGCTTTTTGATTTTCTTCTGTCAGGGACTTTTTAATCTGGTTTTACTGGTAATGTTAAATAATACTATCGAATATGATGAATATAAATTCCATGAACGACATGATTCTATTATTTCTACTGTCCGTTCTTTTTCTGCAAAATTGAGTGGGGCTGTAAACCAGGGAATTGTGAATCTCGTTTTGATTTTAAGTGGAATTTATGCTATCAGTCAGAAGATTTCTGGTCTGGAAATTGAAGTAGGGAAAGGGGCTATTACTCAGGAAGAAGTTTTGCTTCAGGCCGACAGTTACATTTCAACTGCAACTGGTGGACAGCTTTTTGTGCTTCGACTTGGAATTACTCTGATACCTGTGGCTGCTTTACTTGCGGCCTGGCTGATTCTTAAAAATAAATACAAAATTGATGAACAGGAATATGAACGAATTACTTCGGAATTGAAATAAGTAAAATTCCTGTTGCCACTAATTTTTCTATATGATAGATTAGTCTCGTATCAATTCAGTTATGCTGAACATACCGGGGTGCTCCAAAGGGGCTGAGATTATACCCGAACGAATCTCGTATGAGGTTCCAACCTGATCCGGATAATGCCGGCGGAGGAAGATATGTTTAAGTCTTCTTATTTTAAATTCATTTCATTATTTATTTGTCTTGGTTGTGCAGTATTAAGCGGCTGTGCAAAAAAATCAGAAAATGCCCGATTAAACGAAGTTGTTGTTTATACTTACGACAGTTTCATCAGTGAATGGGGACCAGGTCCAGAATTGGAAAAAATGTTCGAAGAAAAAACTGGTCTTAAATTGACTTTCGTAGATTGTGGTGATGGTGTTCAGGTTTTGAGCCGTGCCATCCTTGAAAAAGCTGATGTTCAGGCAGATATTATTCTTGGTCTTGATAACAACATTTCTAAAAAAGCAATTGATGCTGGAATCCTTACTCCTTATAAACCAGTTGATGCTGACAAATTAATTGATGCTGATGTATGTAAACAGCTCAGCGATGATTTTTCTTTGACACCATTTGATTACAGCCACTTCGCAATGATTTACGACACAACTTCTGATGTTCCATGTCCAACTTCTCTTGAAGATTTGACTAATCCTGTTTACGAAAAGAAAATCATCTTAATGGATCCAAGAACTTCAACACCTGGTTTAGGTTTTGTAGCATGGACAGTTGCTGCTTATGGTGACAAAGTTGAAGATTACTGGAAAGCTCTTAAACCAAATATTCTTACAATGGCTCCTGGATGGTCTGCTGGTTATGGCCTTTTCAAAAAAGGTGAAGCTCCTCTCGTAATTTCTTATACAACTTCTCCTGCAAGTCATGTTGAATATGATGATGACGATACTAAGATTGCTGCTGTTTTTGAAGCAGGTCATTCAATTCAGGTTGAAGGTGCTGGTATTCTTAAAGGCGCTCCAAACAAAAAAGGTGCTCAGCTCTTTATGGATTTCTTGATTTCTGATGAAGCACAGGCAACTCTTCCATTAACACAGTGGATGAATCCTGCAAACAAAAATGTTGATCTTCCAGAAAGCTATAAAAAAGCAGCTCCAATTCCTGCAGTAACTCTTTCAGCTGATCCAGATGTAACTGAAGCAGCAGTTGAAAAAATTATGAAAGTTTTGGAATAGGCTTTTTAGGATTAAGAAATGCTGCATCTTCTTAATGTTGTCTGGTTCACATTTTTTCAGGCTGCCTGTTCAACTCTTTTAGCTCTTCTTGTAGGTCTTGCTGCGGCTTTTTTCTGTGGCAGAAGAAACTTTTTTGGAAGACGATTTTTAATGAGTCTTGCAGTTGTGCCTTTTTGTGTTCCAACTTTAATAATTGCATTAGGATATGTAACATTTCTTGGTTTGAATGGTGGCTTGAACCGATTCCTTATGTTTGTTTTTGGCCTTTCAAAGCCACCTGTAAGAATTCTCTATTCTTTTATAGGCCTTGTTATTGCTCAAGGCTTTTATAATTTTCCTTTAATCATGAAAAATACGGCTGACTGCTGGGAACGACTTCCTTCTGCTCCTGCCGAAAGTGCAAGACTTTTAGGTGCATCAGAATTCCGTATTTTTAGAACCGTTACAATTCATCAGCTGCTTCCTTCGATTGCTTCTTCCTGTCTTTTAGTTTTTATTTATTGTTTTTTAAGTTTTATTCTAGTTCTGCTTTTTGGCGGGCTTGGAAACACAACTCTTGAAGTAGAGATTTATAAGCTTTCCCGTGGAAGTCTTGATTTTAAGGCAGCAGGATTTCTTGCACTTTGCGAAACTCTTGTATTGTGTGTTGTGACTTTTTTGTATGCTCTTATTGAACGAAAAGCTTCTGCTCTCAAAGGAATTATTTCTCATCCAGAAATTAAACGAAAGAATCTTACTGGATTCATAGAAATTCCTGTTTTTTTTCTATTAATTACTATTATTGTTATTTTCTTTATTGCTCCACTTGGTGGAATTATTGTAAATGCCTTTACTTCTCCAAAAACAGGAAATCATATTACTCTGGCAACTTTCTTAAGAGTAATCAAAATGAGAAGTTTTGTGCCTGCAATAAGAACAACTTTGATAATTGGTGCCTGTACTGGATTTTTATGTACTCTTGCAGGTTTTTTATATTCAATTTTTCTTCGCTTTATGGAAGGAAAAACTGGTCGTAATTTAGGCAGCTTTCTTAAAGTTATTCCAATGCTTCCTATGATGATTTCTTCGGTTGTAGTTGGAATGCTGGTAATTGTTCTTGTAAAACGGGGAAATCCTTTTCTTCTTGTTATTACACAGACTGCGTTAAACTGGCCGCTGGCATTGCGGGTTATTTATCCTCAGATGCTTAAAATTAGTGATGAAACTTTAGACAGCGGAAGACTTCTTTCCAGAAATAAAATGGATATGATATTCCGTGTATTGCTTCCAGTTTGCAAGGGAAGTTTAATCAATGCTTTTGGTTTTTGTTTTGCCGTAAGTGCGGGAGATGCAACTTTGCCAATGGTTCTGGCAATTCCAAGATTTAATACTCTGTCCCTGGTGACATATAGTCTTGCAGGTGCCTACAGATTTAATGAGGCTTGTGCGGCCGGACTTTTACTGGGACTTACTGCACTTTTAGTATTTGTGGTATTAAAATTATTTAATTCAGATTTTAAAAAGGGGAAACGATAGATGGCATATTTTGTTTGCGAAAAGCTTCAGCAGGATTTTGAACGGGTTCAGGTTGATGTTTCTTTTGAATGCGAAAAAGGAACAATGACCAGTATTGTAGGTCCTTCAGGTTCGGGTAAATCTACTGTTCTCCGTTTGATTTGCGGTTTGAATAAAAGCAAAGGAACTCCAAAAATAATTCTGGATGAAAAAGATATTTCTGCTCTGTCCCCTGCAAAACGAGAAATTGGAATGGTATTCCAGAGTCACTCCCTTTTTGATCATCTTAAGGTAAAGGATAATGTCGCTTACGGACTTGTTTCTGCTGGGGTAAAAAAATCAGAAGCAAGAAAAAGAGCTACAGAGTTTCTTAAAGAGTTTGAACTTGGTGGTTTTGAAAACCGCTGGCCTGCAACTTTATCTGGTGGCGAAGCACAGAGAGTTGCCCTTGCAAGAACTTTGATTGTAAATCCAAAGCTTGTTCTTTTTGATGAACCTCTTTCAGCTTTAGATGCCCCTTTAAGAAAAAAGCTGGCACAGTTAATACGAAGTCTTCAGTCAAGTTTGGGTTTTACTGGAATTATGGTAACCCACGATATTAACGAAGCTAAAGCCATCAGCGACAACATCATTCTTATGAAAAATGGAAAAATTTTCTGGAGCGGTAAAGCGGTAGATTTTGACGAAAAGTTTTTGTAGTATATAGATATGGAAAAAATATCTATCACAGACAATATCAGTTATATTCCTGCATCCGAAAATCCTTTAAGCTGTGATGTAGTTTTTATTAAGACAAAAAACGAAACCTGGATTTTTGACACAGGAGTGACATCAGATGCCGCTAAAGAAATTAAAGCGGTGGAAGGTAAAAAGAATATTGTTATTTCTCATTTTCATCCTGATCATATTTTTAATCTTGCCAGAGTTTCCTGCGATAATCTTTATGTTTCAAAAAATACAAAAAAATATACTCTAAAAGGTACTGTCGTAAGTGGTGTTCAAACCTTTGACGACATTACCCTTATGGAACTTCCTTCCTGTCATGCAAAAGGCTGTTTGATTCTTATTTGTGGTGAATATGCCTTTTTAGGTGACGGAACTTATGTAAAACCTTTGCAGCACAAACGTTTTGTTTATAATGCCCAGCTGCTCTTAGAAATGATTAAGGTTCTCGAAAAACTGGAAGTAACATATCTTTGCATGAGTCATGATCCGAATTTTGTTCAGCGAAAAGAGGTTGTCCTTAAACTTTATAAAGGAATTTATTCCAGAAGGGATGGGGACAATCCTATTATTGATGTAACCGATTTTTTTAATCCAGATGGAAGTGTAAAATAAGCATCTTGTTTAATATGACATTAATTATTAAAATGTCAGTATCTAATTGATGAGGTTTTTCTATGGTTTTTGAAGCAGATATGACAGTCCCAAAAATGATTATGAATGTTGCAAAGCAGTATCCTGAACTTGCAGCACAGTACAGAAGACTTAAGAACGGTGAATTTGAACCTATCACTTACAAAGAAATGGTTCAGTACGGTCTTGATTTTGGTGGGGCTTTATTAAGTCTTGGAGTTAAACGCGAGCAGCCAGTTGCTATTATTGCAGATAACCGTCCAGAATGGCAGCATGCAGATATTGGTATTATGGCTATTGGTGCTGTTGATGTTCCTCGTGGTTGTGATGCAACTTTAATCGACCTTGAAAAAATTCTTGCTATTACAGAATGTGAAATCGCAGTTGTAGAAAACTATGCTCAGGCAAATAAAATCGCAGAATTAAAACCTAAATTGCCTGCAATGAAAACTCTTATTAGTTTTGAAAAAGAAATTAAAGACGAAGTTAAGCAGAAGGTTAGTGATGCAGGTTTACAGCTTTTGTACTTCCAGGATTTAGTTGAAGAAGGACAGAACTGGAGAAACAAAAATAAAGGTGTTGTTGAAGCCGAAATGGATAAAGGCAAGGCTGATGACCTTGCTACAATCATTTTTACTTCGGGAACAACTGGTACTCCAAAAGGTGTAATGCTTACTCATATGAATTTCCTTGCTCAGCTGGATGAACTTCAGGAACGAATTTTCGGAAATCCTGGAGAAAAAGCTCTTTCAGTTCTTCCTGTATGGCATGTATTTGAACGCGAAGTTGAATATGTTGTTTTCATTCAGGCATTGAGTTTAGTTTATTCAAAACCAATTGGTTCTATTCTTCTTGCAGACTTCAAGAAAATGAATCCTCAAATTCTTCCTGCTGTACCTCGTGTATTCGAAGCAGTTTATGACGGTATCACAAAAAAGATGCGTAAATCTGGTGGAATCGTTCTTAAAATGTTTAATTTCTTTACAGGTGTTGCAATTATTCATAAACGAATGCAGCGCAAAATGTTCAATAAAAATCCAAGTTATACCCGCTATTATACTTTCTGGTGGTGGTTACTTTTCTTCATTCCATGGTTGTTAATGTGGCCATTGTACTGGCTTGGAGATGGAATTGTATTCTCAAAAATCAAATCAATGCTTGGAAACAGCTTTAGAGGTGGTGTTGCCGGTGGTGGTGCTCTTCCTCCAAATATTGATGAATTCTTCTGGGCAATTGGTGTTAAACTTGTTGAAGGTTACGGAATGACAGAAACTGCACCTGTAATTTCTGTTCGTCCTTTTGCAGATCCAATTTTTGGAACTATTGGTTCTTCAATTCGTGGTGTTCAGACAAGAATTGTTGATCGTGACGGATATATTCTTGATCGCGGTCAGGAAGGTGAACTTCAGGTTAAAGGTCCTACAGTAATGAAGGGTTATTACAAAAATCCTGAAAAAACTGCAGAAGCCTTTACTGTAGATGGCTGGCTCCATACTGGGGACCTTGCAGTTATGACAATTCATAACGAACTTAAGATTAAGGGTCGTATTAAAGATACAATCGTTCTTCGTGGTGGTGAAAATCTTGAACCTCTTCCAATCGAAATGAAATTGACAGAATCAAGATACATTAAAACTGCTGTTGTTATTGGTCAGGACCGTCGTTATATTTCTGCTCTTATTCTTGTAGATGAAGAAGAAGTAAAGGCTTATGCTTCAAGCAACGGAATTATTTACGAAAATTATGATGAACTTTTGGCTACAAGCGAAATCAAAAAACTTTACGAAAGCGAAATCAATGAGTTGATTAATCCAAAGAACGGATTTAAATTGTTTGAACGAGTTAATAAATTCAGCCTTATTACAAAGCCTTTCGAAGTTGGTGTTGAACTTTCTGCAAAACAGGAAATCATGCGCTTCAGAATTTCTGAACTCTACAAAGCTCAGATTGATGAAATGTATAAGGATGAATAGGGGATTCTGATTTATTTAATCAGATCTTTTATTACTTCAGAAGCTATTATTAATCCTGCTACGGAAGGAACGAATGCGGAACTTCCAGGTGCAAACCCGTTGCCTTTTTGTTCACTGTCAGAGTGAGCTTTTGGGGTGACGGGTTTTTCTTTTGAATAGACAACCTTTACTTTTTCCAGATGTCGTTTCTTGCATTCCTGCCGCATAACTCTTGCCAAAGGGCATACCGAAGTTTTTGAAATATCTGCAACTTCAAATTGAGTTGGATCCAGTTTATTGCCTGCTCCCATGCTGCAAATTATTTTTGTTCCGCAGGCTTTGGCTTGTTCAATAAGACTGATTTTGGCAGAAACTGTATCTACTGCATCAACAATATAATCATATTTTGAGAAATCAAACTGATCTTTAGTTTCGGGGAGATAAAAGCATTCCCAGGCAGTTACTTTTGCATCCGGATTAATATCAAGAATTCGTTCCTTCATAACCTGAACCTTGCTTTTTCCGATGGAAGAATGGGTAGCAATAATCTGTCGGTTTATATTTGTTAGAGAAACGGTGTCATTATCAACAATATCAATATTCTGAATTCCCGAACGAACAAGAGCTTCGATAGTGTGTCCACCAACTCCACCAACTCCAAATACAATTACTTTGGATTGCAATAGTTTTTTCATGGCATCCTGACCAAGAAGTAGTTCTGTTCTGGAAAATTGATTAATCATAATGACCAAAATCCTTAGTTTTCTTTACAATTTTTGTTTTGATTTATTCAATTTATTCTATAATATTTATTGTATATTTAATATAGTAATTTTTATATTTGGGAATGGTGTGTTAAGTGATTACTAAAAAAGACGGTAAATTTTCAGGAGAGAGAGCGGAATATTTTCAGAGTTTTACTGAATACGAAAATGCCCTGTTTTTCGATGGAGAATCTCCTTTAAAACATAGCCAGAATCTTTTAATCAATAAATCAGAGTTTCAGTGGAAGTATCCTTTGTGGAATGTTACAGATGTTCGAGTTCAGGATTCTGTTTTTCAGGAAATGGCAAAATCAGGACTCTGGTATGTAAATAATATTTCTATTGAAAACACTTTAATTGAAGCACCAAAAGAATTCCGTCGCTGCAAAGGCATCTATCTTAATGAAGTTAAATTTAACAATGCGGCCGAAACTATGTGGTCCTGTTCAGATATAAAAATGAAGAATGTTTATGCAAAGGGTGATTATTTTGCAATGAATTCAAAGAATTTTTATGCAGATAATTTTACTCTTGAGGGTAACTATTTTCTTGACGGTGGTTCAAATATCGAAATCCACAATTCAAAACTGATTTCAAAAGATGCCTTCTGGAACTGCGAAAATGTTACTGTTTATGATTCCTACATCAACGGGGAATATTTAGGATGGTATTCTAAAAATCTTAAGTTCGTAAATTGTACTATCGAAAGTGATCAGGGGCTTTGTTATATTGACGGGCTTACTCTGGAAAACTGCACTCTTATTAATACAACTCTTGCTTTTGAATATTCTACAAATATTAAGGCAGAAGTAGTTTCTAAAATTGATGGTGTAAAAAATCCTGGTTCCGGATATATTAAAGCCAAAGAAATTGATATGCTTATTATGAATCCTGCCAGAGTTGATGTTACAAAAACACTGGTTGAAGCTGAAA
Source organism: Treponema sp. (assembly GCA_045627625.1). Classification (GTDB taxonomy): domain Bacteria; phylum Spirochaetota; class Spirochaetia; order Treponematales; family Treponemataceae; genus Treponema_D. Next base: position 24,730 of record JAZQOB010000072.1, on the reverse strand, counting down.
TAATTGGTAAAAAATATTCAGAGGATCCTAATCCAAACGAACGAACACAATAGAGACTGCTTAATGAAATACGATTTTGACTCTGTAATTGACCGAACAAATACTTATTCCTATAAATGGGATGTAAAACCTGGAGAACTTCCTCTCTGGGTTGCTGATATGGATTTTGAAACTGCCCCTTGCATTAAAGAAGCAATTCAAAAAAGAGCAGAACATGGGGCTTTTGGATATAACATAATTCCTGAGAAATGGAGTAAGAGTTATATTGAATGGTGGGAAAACCGCCACAACTTCATCCTGCAGTCCGACTGGTTAATTTTTTGCACTGGTGTTGTTCCTGCAATTTCTTCCTGTGTCCGAAAGCTTACTACTCCAGCCGAAAAGGTTTTAATTCAAACTCCCTGCTACAATATCTTCTTTAATTCTATAGTGAACAATGGTCGTATTCCTCTTGAAAGTCCTTTAGGGTTTGACGGAAATGAATATTTTATTGATTTTGAACGACTGGAAAAAGATTTGTCGGATCCACAGGTTTCTTTAATGATTTTGTGCAATCCACAGAATCCTTGTGGAAATATCTGGACAAAAAAAGAACTCTCTCATATTGGAGATTTGTGTAAGAAGTATGGAGTTACTGTAATCAGTGATGAAATTCATTGTGATATTACTCGTCCAGGAAAATCCTATGTTCCATTTGCAAGTGCTTCTCCAACCTGTGCAGATATTTCTGTAAGCTGTATTGCTCCTACAAAATGCTTTAATATTGCGGGAATCAATTCTGCGGCAGTTGTTGTTCCAAATGAAGTTCTTCGTCATAAAGTCTGGAGACAGCTTAATACAGATGAAGTTGCAGAACCAAACAGTTTTGCAGTTCCTGCAACAATTGCGGCTTTTTCACAAGGAGAAGACTGGCTTAATCAGTTGAATCACTACATCTGGGAAAATCGTGCTTATGCAGAAAAGACAATTAAAGAAATTAATTCTGATTTTACAGTTGTAAAAGGGGATGCTACTTATTTAATTTGGGTTCATGTTAAATGTAACGGAGATGACTTTGCTCAAAAACTTCGTGAACAGACAGGGCTTTTTATTAATGGTGGAGCAGAATATGGAAAGACAGGAGAAGAATTTGTTCGAATTAATCTGGCCTGTCCCCGCAGTAATCTGGAAGATGCATTAAACCGGTTAAAACAATTTGTTCTTAATCAAGCCAAATAAAATAAAACAAAAACAAATATAATGCAATTGAAAGTTTAATTCTTTTGTATAATAAATCTATAAAGAGGTTACGATGAAAAGATCTATTAGAAACTTAGTTTTAGCTGCAATGGTAGTGTTTACTGTTGGTGGTATGATTTCTTGTAAAAAATCTGACGATAAAAAAGCTTCTTCAAAAGCAGATAAGAAGTTTGAATGGTCAGACAAAGTTTTGGAAAAAGCTCCATTTACAAAAGGTGTAAATCTTACACTCTGGTTCGAAGCTTGGAATCCAGGAGTTCCAAATCTTCGTCTCTATGACAAATCAGATTTTGAAAACATTAAAGCATTGGGCTGTGATGTTATTCGTCTTCCAATTCACTTTGATATGTTCCTTGAAGATAAAGAAACAGGAAAAGTCAAAGACATTATTTTTGAATATCTTGATAAAGCTTGTGACTGGGCAGAAGAACTTGGTATCTATTTAATTATCGATGACCATTCTTTCAACGGTTTAAAAAATTATCCAGTTTATACTGTAGTAGAAGATCATCTTTTGAAAACATGGCCACAGATTGCTGAACACTTTAAAGAACGCAGCGATTATATTATCTATGAAATTTTAAATGAACCTCAGATTGGACAGTCTGAATGGTACATTACTCAGTTGAAGGCATTGAAGGCAATCCGTCAGATTGATAAAAAACATACAGTTGTAGTAACTGGTGCAGACTGGGGTAGTATTGCTGCAATTACTTCAATGGTTCCATACCAGGATAAGAACTTGATTTATACTTATCACTTCTATGATCCATATCGTTTTACACATCAGAGTGCAGACTGGGCAGATTTACCAACAGCAAGTCTTGAAGATCTTCCATTCCCATATGATGCTGACAGAATGCCAAAGCTTCGTGGTCAGGCAAAGAAACTTGAAAACGAATTGAATACATCTTATGTAAAGAGCGGAACTGTAGAAGGTTTGAGAGCAACAATGCAGAAAGTTGCTGACTTTGGAAAAGAAAAGAATGTTCCTCTCTGGTGTGGTGAAATGGGTGTTCACAATGTAGCCGCTCCTGAAGCAGACCGCAACTTCTGGTATAAAGCTGTAAATGATATTCTTGCTGAATTTGATATTCCATATTGTGTATGGGGTTACAATGGTACTTTCGGACTCTTCAACAAGGGTTCACAGGAAATCTATCCAAACGATTTGAACATGGAAATTGTAAAAGGTCTTGGAATGAATGTTCCAGAAATTACAGAAGGCCAGGGGTCAGGACAGCGTTCAAAATATGTTATTTACGATGACTTTGGTGGTCGTGGAATTACTTTCAATTCATGGATGTGTACAAGTGCAACATTTGACTGTGATTCAGACAAAGCTGAAGGAAGTCTTTCAATTAAATGGACTGAAGCACAGCAGTATGGTGCAATTTCTGCAGATTTGACACAGGTAGATCTTTCATCAATTGCAGATGCTGGAGATAAAGCAGTATTCAGTTTCTATGTTAAATTTACAGATCCTTCACAGGGCTTCCAGATTCGTTTTGTAGATAACGATGGTGGTGAAAATTCAAAACCATGGCGTCTTGCATGGGATGTTAAATCTTCAAATATGAAGTTGAATGAATGGAACAAAATTGAAGTTCCTGTAACTCAGATGATTGATTCTGGTGCCTGGTCTAACAGATTACAGAAATGGTATGAATCTGAAGGCTTGTTCAACTGGAAGTATGTAAACCAGCTGGAAATTGCCAGTGAATATGGTGATTTCAAAGGCGATGTTTACATTGATGACATCAAAATTGAAATTAAATAAAATTATCGGGTAAAGTCTGATAGTTAAAAAAAAGGATTTCCAATTTCATTGGAAATCCTTTTTGTTTTAGTCCGCATATCTGGTATCTAAAATTCCCACGCATAAGCCGGGATTAAAAAATTCTTCCATTACATAAAAACCTTTTTTCCAGTAACAGTAGGAATTATTATGATGATATTTGTTTTTATCAGCATCTTCCTGGCATTTAAGGCCGGTGTTGCTTATCATCTGTTTTAAGGCTTTTGCAAAAGTTTCTGTTCCATAATCCGAATCAAAAATCATTTCAATCTGATAAATTTTTCGTTTTTTATTCAGTCGTGCAATTATATTTTTAACGGGTAAAGTGTCGTCAAAATCTTCCGGCATTGTGATGTAATAGGCATTGTAAGTGTCCCAGTATTCATATTTTACATTGTTCTGATTCAAAACTTTAACAAGCTTATCTTCTTTTACACCAAGATTTAGTTCTTTATATGGAGTGAAATTCTGGGCAAATAAAAAGGAATTAAAAAGAATGGTAAGAAAAATAATAAGTTTTTTCATAACTTCTCCCTTAATAAGTGTTATATGAAATAAATGCTTAAAAAGGGAGGAAGTTACTGATTTTAGGATTTAGTACTTCAAAACTACAATACTCTTTGCTGGAATTGAAATCTGTCCCGAAATCTGTTCCTGTTTAATTGTATATGCAACTTCTTCAGGAGCTCGTTTCTGGCAAAGTTCAATATTGCTCATAAGACTTGCATTGATTACTTTGTTTCCTGCTTCCATGTTTACAGCATCGGTTGGAACAACTTTTTTGGCAGTTCCAGATTTAGCTACCATGGAAATAATTTCAGCGGCAGTTGAAAGAGGAGCATCTTTTTCATCAGTCAAAGAAATAGTCTTTGCTTCTGTGCTTCCGTTTACAAATTTAACAATTTTCTTGCCTTCTGATTTTACTGCAGAAATATAAATCTGTGCTTCGCGAAGAGTTTTTTCCTGTCCGTTTAATTCAAGTGCTTCGTTTCCTGAATAATCAGAGAAGATTTTCTGAACATAATAGCTTGGAGTCAGAACAACTTTGTCGGCATCGAACCAGATCATATCAGGAGTCCACTGAGAATGACCGATTCTGTTGAAAAGTGGAGCATAAGAAGCAAGTCTTACTAAGTCGCCGTTGCGTTCCATACCAGTCATCATTGCGGCTTCTGAAATTCCAGCTTCGATAGAATTAGAAAGATTATCATCGTGTGCAGCATATTCACCTGCAAAAACATTTACATCGCGAGGGTAGTCATCATACATTGCAACATTGTCATAAAGCCACTGTGGAGCAACATAATAGTGTTCATCAACTGCATAAGCCAAATCTTTGTTTGATTTTGCTTCATCGTGATAGAATTTCCAGGCATTTGCGTGCATATCGTTCTTAATGAAAGGACCTGCTGTTCCAATGCATTTAATTTCTGGATAAACTTCGTGAATTGCTTTTTCAAATGCTTTGTAACGAGGGAATAAATCTACAGCTCCGCTTTCCCACTGTTCGTTACCAATTCCGATCATATCCATATTAAAGCTTTCTGGATGACCCATTTCTGCACGAAGTTTTCCCCATTTACTTGTAACAGGACCGTTTGCAAATTCAATTAAATCCAAAGCATCCTGAACATACTGCTGGAATTCTTCTGTTCCAAATTTAACAACTTCGTAGGAACGGAACTGGCAGGCAACACCAATATTTACTACTGGTAAAGGTTTACAGCATCTTTTTGCACTGGAAAGTTTTTCGCACAAAAGGAAATATTCATAAAAACCAATACCGTAACTCTGCATATAGTGACTGTCTGGCATTTCCCAGGCTGCCATTGTGTTTCCACCCTGAACTGCCCAAAGGGAGGTATTGATTTTGCGGTCTTTTAATGGGCCTACAGTATTTTTCCACTGGTAGCGGCGCATAATAGAAGTTCCTTCAACAATACATCCGCCTGGAAACCGGATAAATGCAGGGTGAAGATTGGAAAGGGCTTCGAACAAGTCTTTTCGGAATACGCCTTCAACAGCATCTTCAGGAATTAAAGAAATCAAATCAAATTCAACAGAACCTGCATTAGAAAGATGAATCTCAAAAATGCTGCCCTGAATATCATCCTGGGCAATAAGTTCTCCTGTGTACTGTTCCCATTCCATTGTATCGCAGGTAACATGAATAGTATCCATCCATTCTTTTGGTCTGTTTTTAGAATTATTGAATTTTACTTCAGTAGAGGCATAAGTTTTTCCGTTTTTGGTAATCTTTACCTGAATATTACCTTCTGGATAGTTTACTTCCCGGGCATAGAACGAAAGCTTGTATTTCATGCCTTTTTTAAGAGAAATGCCATCGTAAGCTTTATTTACAAAACCCTGTCCTGCTTCTTTTGCAGTAAATCTTAAATAATGAGGGTTGTTCTGACTTACAGGCTGATTAAAAGTAATTTCCAGATTGTCTTCTAAACCTTCTGTAGATGACCAGGCATAAAGATTGTCTTCCTTAAGAACATAATTGTGATTTTCGCCCTTGCTTTTTACAGCTTCGAAGGAACGGTTTTCAATAAGTTCCGCATAAAGTCCGCCATCAGCAGCAAAGTTGATATCTTCAAAGAAAAGACCTACCATGTCAGGAGAAATCTTTTTTGCAGTTTTATCTGATAATTTAAGTGTGTAGTTACCCATTAGAACTCCTATATTTATACTTCTATTTTATATTTATTGAGAAAAAAAATAAATGAAATAATGTGTATAAAATTTGTATAAATAAATATGAATTTATATATTTTTTTATTGATATACCTTGACAGGCGAGGTATCTTATAGTATAAATTATCTCGTAGAGCAAAGATGACTTTTTGCGATGGAGGTAAACATGCTGAATTATTCAGATATTTTGCGTGGTTTAACAGATACCATCATTCTGGCTCAATTATTTCAGGAAGATAGTTATGGCTATCAGATTAACAAGACTATCAGCGAACTAAGTGAAAAGGCTTTGGAATTAAAAGAAGCTACTTTATATACTTCCTTCCGCCGTCTTGAAGAAGCTGGCCTGATTACTTCCTATTGGGGAGATGAAAATTCTGGAGCCCGCAGAAGGTACTATTCCATAACTGAAAATGGAAAAACGGCATTCAAGGAAAATCAGGACGACTGGAAAAAGATCCAGAGTATGATGTCAAAATTAATTTCAATCGAAAAGAAAGGAGAAAGCGATGAACAGCAAAATTAAAAATTATGTAGATGTATTATTCAAAGGTATTCCAAATACAAACAAGGCACAGGAATTAAAAGAAGAAATTCTTTCTAATTTGAACGAACATTTCGAAGCTCATATTGCAGAAGGAATGTCAGAAAATCAGGCTTATACAAGTTCTCTTGCAGATTTAGGTGATATTGATGAATTGTTAAAAACACTTGAACCAGAAGAAAAACTTAAGGATAAAATTGATTCTTACAGAGCAAGAAGAGCAAAAACTACAGCTATCAGTGTAATGCTTTTTATTCTCAGCATTGTTTTTGTGATTGGTTTTGGCGGACTTGGAGAACTTATTGCTCCTGAAAAAGTTGAAGTACTTGGACTGATTGGAGTTATCTGTATGTTCGTTTGTATTGCAACTGGAGTTGGTCTTATTATTTATTCAAGAATGAGCATGCCTCAGGATGTTTCAGAATATATTACAAAGCGTCCAGCTGGGATTTATAACTATGAAGGAAACAATAAAAAACTTAGAATCTTGTCTTCAGTTATGAAGTTGTTCTGGCTTGTTGTTCTTATTATTTATCTTTCAGTGAGTTTTGCAACTGGGGCCTGGTATATTACCTGGATCATCTGGATTATTGCCAGTGCCGTTAAACAGGCAATTCTTGCTTTTGCAGATGTAAGCGAAAGAGAACTTGATTCATACGAAAAGGACTAAGAGAGGAAAGAATGAGAGGTAATAAAATCATGGGGCTTATTTGGGTAATCATTGCAGTTGTGTTAACTTTGCTGTTTGGAGTAGTTTTGAAGAACAATGGATTTAGTGGAATTCCAAAAATCAGTATTGGAAGCAACAGTTCTTCAAGCAAGGAATTAAGCTTAAAAGAAGCATCAAATCATCAGAATTTCGAAGTTTCTTCTATTTCTAACATCAAGTTGGCGCTTGTTTCAGAAGTCATTAGAATCGAAAAAAATTCTGGCAGCAAGTTAGAAGTTGAACTTTTTGGTGCTGAAGCCTACCTTCCAACTGTTTCTTTAAAAGGAAATACATTGGAAATTGAACAGAATCATAAGGGTATTAAATTCATGGATTTTAGTAAACGAACTGTTGTTGTTAAAATTCCTGATGGAAAAGAGTTTGAAAAGGTAGATTTAAATTCTGTAAGTGGTTCAATCAAAATTCAAGGGTTGAATTGTAGAACCTGTGACATCAATGCAGTTAGTGGTTCTGTAAATGTATCAGATTCAAATATTAATAAGCTTGATTTAAACGCTGTAAGTGGCTCTGTTAAACTTGATGAAGTTGAATGTGAGAATCTTGATGTTAATACTGTAAGTGGCAGTATTAAGCTTTGTGGTAACTTTGGTAAATTTGATGTTAACTCAACTTCCGGAAGTATTTCTGTTGATTCAGATGGAAATCTGGAATGGAACAGTTCAGTTAATTCAGTTTCTGGTTCAATCAAAGTTAATATTCCTTCAAGCACAAATGCAAATATCATTTATAAAACAAGAAGCGGTTCATATTCCAATGGTATAACTGGAACTTCCGGAAAGAAGGGTGAGGAATGCCTGAACGGTGGTGGCTGCAAACTTGAAGTTACTTCTAGCAGTGGTTCAATCAGAATAAACTAGTTTCTTTTATTTCAATTCCCACTTATACTGTTTATTAGGAAATGTTTATGCTAGAAAAAATTGCACAGATTAATGGTGTTGTAAACGGTTTTATTTGGGGCGTACCTGCAATGATTTGTATTATTGGAGTAGGCCTTTTCTTAAGTATTCGAACAGGATTTGTTCAGGTGCGAAAATTTGGCACCGCAATGAAGAATACTATCGGCAAGATCTTTGATAAAAAAGATGCTAAGGAAGGGGCAATTACTCCTTTCCAGGCGGTTTGTACTGCGCTTGCAGGTACTGTTGGAACTGGAAATATAGCGGGAGTTGCTGGGGCAATTGCGATTGGCGGTCCAGGAGCAGTCTTCTGGATGTGGTGTTCTGCCTTTTTGGGAATGTGTACTAAATATTCCGAAGTATTGCTTGCAGTTCATTTCCGTGAAAAGAATGAAGAAGGGGAATTAGTCGGCGGTCCGATGTATTTTATTAAAAACGGACTTTCTAAAAAATGGCATTTTCTTGCTTATGCCTTTGCTTTATTTGGTGTAGTTACTGTTTTTGGAACTGGAAATGCAACTCAGGTAAATACAATTGTTTCGGCAATCAATACTGCATTGACAGATTTTAATGTTTTTCCAAATGGTCCTTCGGCTTCCTTTAATCTGGTGCTGGGAATTTTTATTGCAATTCTTGTTGCTTTAGTTCTTCTTGGCGGAATTAAAAGAATTGGGGTAGTAACTGAACGGCTTGTTCCTTTTATGGCGGCTTTGTATATCGTTCTGGCGGTTGGTGTTGTGGCAATCAACTTCAAGGCAATTCCTTCAGTTTTTGCTTCTATTTTTGCCGGAGCATTTTCACCTAAAGGCTTTACTGGTGGTGTTGTAGGATCAATGTTCCTTGCTATGAAGAAAGGGGTTTCCCGTGGAATCTTCTCAAATGAAGCAGGGCTTGGTACTGGTTCTATTGCTCATGCCTGTTCTGATACTTCAGAACCTGTAAAGCAGGGGATGTTTGGCATTTTTGAAGTATTCATTGATACAATTATTATTTGTACTCTTACTGCATTGGTAATTCTTACAAGTGGAGTTGCTGTTAATTATGGTCAGCCAGCTGGTGCAGATTTGACAATTAATGGTTTTACAAAAACTTACGGTAACTGGGTTTCTATTATTACAGCCATTGCATTATGCTGTTTTGCTTTTTCTACAATTATTGGATGGGGACTTTATGGTTCCCGCTGTATTGAATTCATCTTTACTTCAAAAGCTGTTCGTCCTTTCCTTGTAATTTATTCATTTGTTTCTATTGTAGGAGCAACAATGGATCTTGGATTAATGTGGGATATTAGTGATACCTTTAATGGCTTAATGGCTATTCCAAACTTAATCGCCCTGTTCCTTTTATCTGGAACTGTCGTAAAACTGACAAGGGAATATAACGATAAAACAAAGATTGAAACTTCAGAAAATTCTAAATAAAATTTATTTTTTTCTTTGACTTTTCAAATTTTAGTAGTATTTTGTTTATAAGGATTGTTTCTATCGGGGGGCAATCCTTTATTCTGCGTTGCAGATATATTATTCTGGCAGTTTTTAGAAGCTGCTAATTGAATCAGTTTGACTGATTCAGAGGGAGTCGATAATGGGTGCTATAACTTTCATTATCATTGCTGCACTTGTTGCATTGTTGGTTCTGTTCTTTTGCTCGTACCGTAAGGTTCCAAAAAACAGAATTGGTATCAGAGTAGGTCCATTCGGAAACAAGACAGTAACCGGAAAAGCTATTTTTGTAATTCCATTCTTACAACGAATTGACTACATGACACTGGAAAACATTCAGGTTGATTTTGAATCTAAGAGTTCAATTCCAACACAGGATGCCATCAACATTAAGGTAGATGCAGTTGCCAATATCGCAATTTCTCAGGATGAAGATGTTATGAAAAGAGCTGCCTCTCGATTTACAGGTTATTCAACAGATGCTATTGCTGAAGTAGTAACTCCAGTTCTTGAAGGTAATATCCGCGAAATCATCTCTCAGGTGAAGTTAAAGGATTTGATTCAGGGCGATAAAAAAGTTCTTGCTGATACAATCGCAGACAATGTAAAACCAAATCTTGCTGACCTTGGTCTTGAACTTACAACTTTCAACATCCAGAACTTTAAGGATGATAATGGTGTAATTAATAACCTTGGTATTGAAAATACAGTTTCAATTTCTAAAGATGCCGCTAAAGCAAAGGCTGCCGCTGAAGCAGAAGTTCAGATTGCACAGGCCGAAGCTAAAAAAGCTGCAAATGAAGCAGAAGTTGCTGCAGAATTGGAAATTGCACAGAAACAGAATGAACTTGCTTTGAAACAGGCTGCTCTTAAAGCTAAGGCAGATACTGAAAGAGCTAAGGCAGAAGCTGCTATGGCAATCGAAGCCGAAGTTCAGCGTAAGGAACGAGAAGTAAAAGAAGCAGAAGCTAACATTGCTCGTCAGGAAAAGGAAATTGAACTTCAGGAAAAGGCTGTTTCTGTAAAAGAAAGAGCACTTGAAGCAGAAGTTAAAAAGACTGCCGAAGCACAGAAATATGCTGCACAGCAGAAAGCTGATGCTGAACTTTATACACGACAGAAGAATGCCGAAGCCGAAGCATTTGAACTCCAGCGCCAGGCAGAAGCAGAAGCTTTCCAGCGCCAGAAAAAAGCAGAAGCCGAAAAGATGGCAATGGAATCTGAAGCTGCAGGTAAAAAAGCAATTGCCGAAGCAGTACAGGCTCAGGGTGAAGCAGAAGCTGCTGCAATTAAAGCAAAACTTGTTGCCGAAGCTGACGGTATGCGCGAAAAGGCTGAAGCTCTTAAAGAATACGGTGATGCCGCTAAACAGCAGATGCAGTTGGATGCACTTAAAGTTTACTTTGAACAGCTTCCAAAAATTGCTGAGGCATCTGGAAAAGCTTATCAGAATGTTGATAAGATTTACATGTATGGTGGAGATTCATCAAAGCTTCAGGGCGATATGATGAAAACTATCACACAGGTTAGCGAAGGTTTGGGAGAAACTTTGGGTATTGATCTTAAAGCTTTGGCTGCCGGACTTCTTGGTGGAAAGATTGCATCAGATCTTTCAGACAAGAAAAAAGATGAAGAATAAACTTTCTTCTATATAGATAAACTATGAATGCCATGAACAATTTTGGGAAACTGGAAGAGTTCGTGGCATTTTTTTGGAGATTTTCATGATTCAGATTTTTGGTACAAATAAATTCTTTGATGTAAAAACTGCACAGCGCTGGTTTCAGGAAAGAAGAATTCCTTTTCAGTTTGTTGATCTTAAAGAAAAAGAAATGTCCCGGGGAGAATTTGACAGTGTGGTAGATGCACTTGCCAGAGAATTGGGAAGTCGCGCAGATGCAATCGAAGAAATGACCGACAAAAAATCCAGGGATTATGCTTCCATTGCCTATCTTGATGACAGCGAAAAAACCGATAAACTCTTTGAAAATCAGCTCAAACTGATGAAGCAGCCAGTCTGCCGCAACGGAAAACAAACCGCCACCGTGGGCCTCCAGCAAAAAATCTGGGAAAACTGGAAATAAAATTTAAATATTTTTGACCCTTGTAGCATTCAATGATATAGTATACACTATACAATAACTATACAAGAGTTAAGAATATTATGTATAGAGAAAATTCAAACCGTACTTATTTAGCAATTGATTTAAAGTCATTTTATGCTTCCTGTGAATGTGTGGAACGAGGATTGGATCCGCTTAAGGCAAAACTTGTGGTGGCAGATCTTTCCAGAACCAGTAAAACTATTTGTCTTGCAGTAACACCAGCCTTAAAGGCATATGGTTTATCTGGTCGCAGCCGTCTTTTTGAAGTAGAACAGAAGGCGGGAGAAATCTTACGGCAAACAGGAAAGCCCCTTCAGTATATAGTTGCTCCTCCAAGAATGGCCTTGTATATGGCTTATTCAACCCGAATTTATAAAATCTATTTAAAATACTTTAGCAGCGAAGACATTCATGTTTATTCGATTGATGAAGTTTTTATTGATGTTACCAATTATCTGCCATATTACGAGATGAATGCTCATCAGCTGGCAATGACAGTAATTCAGAATATTCTAAAAGAGACGGGGATTACTGCCACTGCGGGAATTGGAACAAATCTTTATCTTGCAAAAATTGCCATGGATATTGTGGCAAAGCATATTCCTGCTGATAAAGACGGAGTTAGAATTGCGGAATTGGATGAACAGTCTTACAGGGACAAGCTTTGGACTCATAGACCTATAACTGATTTCTGGCGGATTGGAGCTGGAACTGCAAAACGCCTGTCCAAGTATTTTATGTTTTCTATGGGAGATGTTGCCCGAATGTCTCTCGAGGACGAACCTCTGCTTTACCGTATATTTGGAATTGATGCGGAAATTCTCATTGATCATGCCTGGGGTTACGAGCCTTGTTCAATAAAAGAAATTAAGTCCTATAAAAGTAATACCCACAGTTTGAGTACGGGACAGGTCTTGATGCATCCTTATACTTTTGAGAAAGCAAGAATCATTGTTCGGGAAATGTCAGAACTTCTTGCCCTGGATTTGTTTGAAAAAAAGCTTTTGACTGCTTCTGTAAATCTCTGGGTTTGCTACGACAGAACCAGTCTGGACAATAATGATACTTACGCAGGTCCCCTGGTTGCAGATTTTTACGGAAAAATCCTTCCGGCTCCCGTCAGTGCCACCCATAATTTTGGTACGGAAATCAATTCGTCCCAGCTTATTGTTGAAGCCATGGTGGCGCTTTACGACAGAATCGTGGATCCAAATCTTCTGGTGCGCCGAATAGGTTTGTGCGCAAACAATACAATTTCTGATTCTCTCCGGCAGCCACTTCTTTTTGATGTTGAAGATTTTAAAATTGACGAGGAAAAAGAAGCCCGGATGCAGAATACACGATTAGAAATGATTCGTCGTTATGGAAAAAATGCCTTGCTTAAAGGCATGAATTATCAGGAAGGAGCAATGACAATTCAGCGAAACGGACAGATTGGAGGCCATAAGGCATGAGCGATTATTCGGATATTATAAACACCAGCTGGCCAAAACCAACTATGCGGGGAAGAATGAATTTAAAACAGCGGGCAAAGATTTTTCTTCCTTTTGCGGCTTTAACTGGCTTTGAAGACAGCATTGAATTGTCCAGAAAAAACTATGATTTAATGCCTCATCTTAATTCTGACGAAATTGAAGATATAAATTATCGCCTGGAAAAATTATCCAGATATCTTGAAGAGGGTAAAACTCCAGAAGCAAAAATCAGTTATTTTAAATTGGAAATTGCTCCTGACAAAGGTCTTATAATCGAAAAGCGATTTTATATTACAAAAATCCATATAGGAGAAAATTTCAAAAAGAGTTTTCTTTTGGGAAAAGAGAAAAACGGTGAAGAATTTACTGTTTTTTTTGAAAATGTGGTTAAAATCGCAGTTTATGAAATTTAAGATGTCTGATATAATTTTTCTATTGATTATGGAGACGAAATGAATAAGTTTATTAAAGTTTGTTTTTCTTTTTTATTTTTACTTTTAGGTTCAATGGCTTTTGCTGATGACTGGTATTTGTGTCTTGGTTCTTATAAAGATTTAGATAACGCAAAAGTTCAGGCCAACACTCTGAATAACAATGATATTCCGGTATTGATTTATGAACATAAAACAAGCAGTTCTCCAGATGTTCTTTATCGAATCCTTATGGATGAACCTTATTCTACAGAAGCCAAAGCTGTAACAAGAAGAAATCAGGTTCAGAATTTTAAGATTATCCAGCAGTTGAAAATCACAAACATCTGGTGTTTCCAGCCTTGGCCAAGAGGAATCCAAAAAGCAAAAGAAGCAAAACGAACTGGTGTTTATTCAGTACCGGCTCCAGTTACAACTCCAAAAGAAATCACAATGAATATTCAGCCTTTGGAAGAAAGACAGGCAGAACTTGCGGCACAGGAATCGGAAGAAATTCCTGAAGCTCCATCGGTTGAAGTCCAGAACGAAACTGAAATTCCTGCTGAAGGGGACTCTTCAGAAGTTCCAGTTTTTTATTCAATAGAAGATTTGAAGGACGAAGAATTTTCAACTTGGGATGAACTTTCAGAAATCCTGCAGGATAAAGAAGGGGTAACTGTTAGTGAAATTCCAGATGGTTTGGGAGCAGTTATTAGACTTGATGAAGATAATGGTCTTTTGCTTGAGTTACAAAATCTTGGAGTTGAAGAAACTGATGCTCAATTCCTGGAAGAGTTGTCCAAAATATTTCAAACTGAAGATGCTACTTTAAAAGTTATTAGAATTGGCGATGAAGTTCCTGGCGAAGACGAATATGCAAAAATTCTGAATGCTCTGATCAACAAAATGGCGGAAGATGCAGTTGGAACCGAAGGAATTACACCTCCAGTTTATGAAGATGATGATCCTGACAGACCTTCAATGATTCCTTATAACGAAGATATTAATCAGCTGATTATAAACTATACTCCATATCTTAATGGGGTTAGTGCGGAAGAAGTACCAGAAGATACTCCTTATACAGACGAAGCAAAATAATATAATTATATTACTACTATGAACGAATTTAGTACTCCCCGATGGAATCTGGATTCAATTTATCCAAACTTACAGTCCGAAGAATATAAAAAGGACTTAACTGAATTAACACAATTAATCGATTCGCTTGATGGCAAACTTATTGCCGCTGAAAAATTTTCGGATAATCAGGTAATTGATTTTATAAAGACTTTCATTTCTGAATATAACAAGCTTTCTGAATTGTCTAAAACAATTGGTGCTTATGCTTATATTATTTATTCTACAGACACAACTAACACAGAATATATGAATAATCTGAATCTTATGGATGAAATTTCCACAAAGATTCAGCAGGTTTATTTGAAATTCAGCAGTTTGCTTTCTGAAAAACAGAAGCTGCTTCCAGAAATGTATAATAAATTTCCTGAACTGGAAGAATATAAATTCCTTCTGGACGAAATTATCGAAGACAAAAAACATCAGATGTCATCGGTTGAAGAAGAACTTGCTTCTAAAATGTCTCACACTGGCGGAAATGCCTGGAGCCTTTTGCAGGAACAGATTATTTCTAACCTTCAGGATGAAAACGGAAAAACCTTTAACGAACTCCGTAATGATGCAAATGATGCGGATCCTGCTTTAAGAGCAAAATCCTGGAAAAAAGAAATTGAATTATTGACCCAGAATAAAATTGCTTTAGGTGCTGCATTAAACAATCTTAAAGGCGAAACTCTGACTTTGAATAAAAAACGAAACTGGAATGCCGCAATTGACAGGGCTTTGGCAAGTTCCAGAATGAGTCGTAAAACTCTGGATGCCCTTATTTCTTCAATGGAAGGGACTCTTCCAATGTGGAGAGATTATTTTAAGGCTAAAGCAAAACTTTTAAGAATATCTTCTTCAACTGTCAGCGAAACTGCAGGAACCAAAGAATATCCTGGTATTGCATTCTATGATTTGTTCGCTCCAGTTATGAATCCCGACAGAAATGCAGGTCTGATTGAATTTGAAACTCAGAATTCAATTTTGACAAAGCTTTGGAAGTTCAAAGAAGCTTCTGAATATGTTATCGAAAAATTCGGTTCTTTCAGTGAGGATATGGGGAATTTTGCCAGGAAAGCGTTTGAAAACGGCTGGATTGATGCTGAGGTTCGACAGGGAAAAGTTGGTGGTGCCTATGATGAAGATTTTCCAAAAGGTCATCAGAGCAGAGTTTTAACCAACTTTACAGGAAGCTTTAGCGATGTAATTACCTTGTCCCATGAACTTGGTCATGCCTACCACTTCAGCTGCATGAAAAACAAGGCTCCATTATTCTTCAATTATCCAATGACTCTTGCAGAAAGTGCTTCTACCTTTGCAGAAACAATTGTCAAACAGGATATGCTTTCCCAGAGTTCGGGGTTTGACAGAATTAAGATTCTTGATATTGATTTAACCGATGCCTCTCAAGTGCTGGTAGATATTCTTTGCCGCTACTATTTTGAACAGTCAGTTTTCGATGAAAAACAGAGTGGAGAACTTGCCGCCGAAGATTTCTGTAGACTTATGCAGCAGGCTCAGGAAAGAACTTACGGGGACGGTTTGAATTCAAAACGAAACAAAAATGATTCAAACTACGAAGAACGACACGATTTAATGTGGGCAGTAAAATGCCATTACTATATTACAGATTTGGATTTCTATAACTTTCCATATGCCTTTGGACAGCTTTTTGCCGCAGGCTTATATGCTCGCAGTAAAAAAGAAGGCCCTGAATTTGCAAAAGTTTATGCTGAAATTCTTAGTAATACTGGCTCTATGTCTTGTGAAGAATTATGCAAACAGGCAGGCTTTGATATTACAACTAAAGAATTCTGGGATTCAGGAATTTCTATGTATGCAGAAGAAGTAAAAGAATTCTGCAAATATGTTGATTCTCTGGAAATTAGAAAATAACAAAAATATATAGTCCATAGTTAACACATTATTTTCACATAATGTTATAATGATTTTGTTCAGGAGAGATTATGAAATCATCAGAAAAGATTATCTACGGAATTACAAAATTTGGGAAAATACTAAGCGGTGTTGTTCTTGTAAGTTGTTTTATTCTTTCTGTAGTTTGTATTTTAGGTGTAATATTCGCAAGAGAGTTGTATTTTGAAGTATTGGATACAGCTTCTTTTGATCATTTTGGTTATTTTTTGAAGACCTTTCATATTTCCAGATATGGTGAACTGGTAACCATTTTATTGATTGGGTTTATAATGTGTATTGCCCAGGCATTCCTTTCTTTAATGTGTTTAACTTTCTTTTCGCATGTTTTAAATACAGGACATCCTTTTACAAGAAAACTTGGAAGGGAATTAAGACTTCTTGGTATTTACGAGACAATAACTCCTTTTGTTGCCTACGGTCTTGGAAGAGCTATGGAGGTTGCAATGGAAGCTTTTTTCCATGAAAGTTATGTTTTCCATTATCATCCATGCATCTTTTTGCCAATAGGAATAATGTATATTATTCTTTCTTTCTTCTGTGATTATGCTTCCGATCTTCTTTTTGAATTGAGAAACGAAGATCAAGATTCCCAGAAATAAAACTCTATCGGTTGAAGATAAAATCAAACAATGCGGTAAACAGGCTCTTCTTTTTAGTGATTCTTGCTTCGGTGTGAGTTAAATGATAGCCATGTTTGTGAGGGCATTTGTAAACTCTCAATTTAATATTCTGTTCAATTTCACTCTTCTTTCGCTGTTTTTCTGCGTCTCTTTTAGAGCCGTATAAGGCTTTTGGATTTCCGTTGCTGTCGGTACAAGGACAGGCATTCTTTTTTACTTTGATTTTTGAAGATTTAGGGGCCAGGTGCCAGTATCCGCATTTCTCACATTCGTAAGGATAAAGATCCAGATTGTGTGCTTTCTTTGTATATTTTGCCGATTCTAATGCTTCTTTTTTTGTACTATAAACAGAAAGTTCTTTTCCTGTAGTTTTGCTAACACACTTTGCCATTTTATTTTCCCCAATAATTTATATTAACATTTATACCGGTGATTTTCAAATTGTTTCTGTTGTAAAAACCCAAACCTTTAGGTTATAATAGAATTATGTCTAATAAAACCGAAAACATCAACAGACTTCTTAGTCATTTAAAAGAACTCCAGACACAGCTGGAAGCCTATAATAAGGAAAATCCTGTTCGTGAAATTGAGGATATTCAGTTTCAGATGGGACAGGATTTAAAATCACTTAGCTTTTTATTTGAATCTCTTTATTCATATAATGGAAGATCTACCAGTCATGCAAAAAAAATGTCCAGCCGCGAAAACGGAAAGAAGGGGGGACGACCTCCAAAACAGATTACAGAGGCAAGAAAACGAATCAATGTGCTGGAAACCCAGGTAATACCTCAGCTGGAACACGACAGAAAAATGACAAATGATTTTGAAGAAGAACAGAAGTATTCAGAAGAATTGGTTCAGTATCAGATTGAACTCAAGGAACTTCAGGAACGACTGGAAGCTTTTGAAGAGACAAAAAATAAATAAATGTCAAAAATAGATTGATTTTTATTAGTCTTTATGTTTCAATTAACGGACTAATCTTTTATTTTTACGAATATAAATTGAGGTAAGAATGAGCTGGTCTCTGGTATTTTTTATAAACAGTATTCTTCTTGGTGTTGGACTTGCAATGGATGCTTTTTCTGTTTCTCTTGCAAATGGTCTTAATGAACCTAAAATGAAATTTGGAAGAATGAGTTTTATTGCCGGAGTTTATGCCTTTTTCCAGTTTGCAATGCCATTAATCGGCTGGATTTGTGTTCATACCATTCTTGTTTATTTCCAGAAATTTCAGAATTTTATTCCGTGGATTGCCTTGATTCTTTTGCTTTATATTGGTGGAAAGATGTTGATTGAAGGCATTAAAGGTGGAGAAGAAGCAGAAGAAGGGGAAAAAACATTAAAATTTTCAGTTTTGATTGTTCAGGGAATTGCTACTTCTATTGATGCCTTGTCTGTTGGTTTTACTATTGCAGAATATGGTTTTGTTCAGGCTTTTATTGCCTCTTTAATTATTGCAGTAGTAACTTTTGCCATTTGTATTGGTGGTCTTGAACTTGGCAAAAAGATTGGTACTAAATTGAGTAATAAAGCTGCTATTTTGGGTGGCGTTATTCTTATTGGAATTGGAGTTGAAATCTTTATAAAAGGGGTTTTCTTTTAAACCTAAGAGGTTTTTATGTCAGAAATTAAAACTGGTTTGATTATGGAAGGTGGCGCTATGCGTGGTATGTTTACTGCCGGCGTTACAGATGTTTTGCTCGAAGCTGGAATCACAATTGATGGTGCCATTGGTGTTTCTGCAGGAGCAACTTTCGGCTGCAATTTCAAATCAAAGCAGATTGGACGAGCTGTTCGTTACAACAAAATTTACATGAGAGATAAACGCTATTGCAGTGTTTCTTCATTGATCAAAACAGGTGACATGTTCAATGTTAAATTCTGTTATGATACTCTCCCAAACGAACTGGATGTTTTTGATTATGATATGTTCAGAAAAAATCCAATGGAATTCTGGGTTGTTGCAACTGACTGCGAAACAGGACTTCCTGTTTATAAGGAATTAAATGACTGTGTAGGTTCTGAATTGGATTGGATTCGTGCCAGTGCTTCTATGCCTTTAGTTTCAAGAGTAGTTGAAGTTGAAGGAAAAAAGCTTTTGGATGGTGGAATTGCTGATTCTATTCCTCTGGAATATTTTGAAAGCCTTGGTTATAACCGTAACATTGTAATTCTTACTCAGCCTAGAGAATACCGAAAAGAACCAAATAAATTAATGAAATTAATGGAAATTGTTTTAAGACAGTATCCAAAACTTCTGGAAACTATGCGTAACCGATATGTTATGTATAATCGCGAAAAAGATTATGTATTCCAGAAGGCAGATAGAAATGAAGTTCTTGTTATTTACCCTGAAAAATCTCTTGGTATTTCAAGAACAGAAAAGGACCCTGATCAGTTGCAGAGATGCTATGATGCAGGGCGCCTTGCTGCAAAAACTCGTTTGCAGGAAATTAAGGATTTCTTAAAGAAATAATTAGTCTCTTGTTAAGTCTTTTACCCATTTGTATTTCTTGAAGTGGTGAAGAACCCAAGGGATTTTTCCTACTTCATCAATACAAGTGCAGGCATAAACAATTACAACAGGCCAGTGGAATACAAAAGTTCCAAGGGCTGCCAAAGGTACTGCCAGACACCACATACAGATTGCAAGACTGTAAACATCAAAAAGTGTGTCACCACCGCCATCAAAAATTCCGTTAATCAAGATTGTATTCAATGAACGACCAAACATGTAAAAACTTGTGACAATCATCATCTGGAAAAGATATTTATTGGCAAGTTCTGTCAGTTTTACACAGTAGGCAACCACTGGGGATAGAATTAAAAGAATTACAGTAATAGCGGCACTGGCAATAAGTCCGATTTTAAGCAATCTTTCTCCATAAAGTTTTCCCTGGTCCAGTTTTCCGGCTCCAAGTTCATTTCCAATCATAATTCCAGCAGCAGTACTTAAACCATTACAGAAACAGCAGAGCAAATCTCTAACTACAGCGGCAACAGAATTGGCGGCAGTAGCATCAGTTCCCAGGTGTCCCATAAATGCACTGTAAGAAGTAAATCCTACTCCCCAGAAAAGACTGGCACCAATCATTGGCCAGAGAATCTTCATAAAATCCAGGAAAAGCAATTTTGAAAAACCAAAAAGAGCCTTTAATTTTGGATAGATATAATCTTTTTTGAAGGAGCAGATAATACACCAGCTTAATTCAAAGATTCTGGAAATTAAGGTTGCTAATGCGGCGCCTTTTGCGTTCATTGGAGTAAGACCAAAAAGACCAAAAATGAATACTGCATTAAGTACAATATTCAAAACAACAGTTACCGAAGAAATTAAAGCAGTTTTTCCAGGGTGATCTGTTATTTTCATAGCGGCAAGATAACACTGAGAAATTCCAGTAAGAAGATAAGACCAGCCGGAGATTTTTAAGTAGCCGCAGCCAATTTCAATAAGTTCTGGTTCATTGGTAAAAATTAGCATCAGGAATTTTGGGAAGAAAACACAGCCAATGAAAAATGCAATGGAAATAAGACCAGAAAGTTTTAAGGAAATACAGAAGATTTTATTCAGAGATTCTTTATCCTGTTTTCCCCAGTATTGAGCGCCGAGAATTGCTTCAACTCCAACAATGGCATAAATAAACATGTTCTGCACAAACTGAATTTGTGTTGCCAAAGAAACTGCTGACATGTAATTCTGCTGAATTCGGCCAAGCATTAAAGCATCGGCAGCAGCAACAGAAGCCAGCATTAAATTCTGAAATGCCAGCGGAATGCTGATGTGGAGTAATTTAGAAGTAAAGCTCTTGTCTTTAATTAAGGTGTTTGAGTTCATGATTATATCATATTGAAAAAAATAGATTTGTGATATAATGGAACTATGTCTTTATATAACATTTGTTTACTCATTTTAACATTTGTTTTTTCACTGATCTTATCGATTCAGGATATTAAAGAAAGATTAGTTTCCAACTGGCTTCTTTTAGTAGCGGGAGTTCTGCTTTTAGGCTGTCAGCTTTGGTTCAATATAAGGCTTCACTGGTTATTCCTTCTTTCAGGAATTGCTGCTGGAGTGTTCTATTTGATTGTGAGAATTCTTTCAAAAAACCGTTTTGGCATAGGAGATGTTTATTTTGGAATTATTCAGGGAATTGTAGTTCCAATTGAATATTTCTGGCTTTGCATTTGCATTCAGGTTGTTGCGGCTTTTATTTACTGGCTGGTTTTTAGAAAGAAAAAGACATTTAGAATTCCTTTTATTCCGTTTATGTCACTTGGAATGCTTTGCGTTGTTGGAATAGGAGTGTTATTATAAAGCAATAATTGGAAAAAAATAAAATCTGAGGTAAAAAATGAAATATTCGATTTCCATTGATTCAAACAAAAAAATTAAATTCAATAATAATGTTGATTATTGTGTTGGGACAGGCCGCATGGGCCTGGCATTAACCAAGGAATATTATGATCAGCTTAAGCGTGTGCAGAAAGATATTGGTTTTAGATTTATTAGAGGCCATGGTTTATTCTGTGATGACATGGGAATCTATCAAGAACATCTGGATAAAACTGGATTGAAAGATATAAAAGAATTCAGCGGTTATAAAGAATATCTGGATTATGTAGAAAAAAACGCTAAAAGAATTACAGAATATAATTTTACCTATCTTGATAGAGTTATGGATTCCTATCTCGAACTGAATATCCGTCCTTTTTTAGAATTAGGTTTTATGCCATATAAACTTGCTTCTGATGATAACACAATTTTTTACTGGAAGGGGAACACAACACCCCCTGCCGATTACAACAAATGGTGTGCAATGGTTCAGGCAACTTTAGTGCATTTAATGGAACGCTACGGCGAAGAAGAAGTTTTATCCTGGCCAATTGAAGTCTGGAACGAACCAAATCTTCCTGGATTCTGGAAAGATGCCAACATTGATGAATACTACAAACTTTATGAATTGACTTCTGCTGCAGTAAAAAAAGTAAATCCAAAATTTAAAGTTGGTGGTCCTGCAATTTGTGGTGGTGCCGATGAAAAATGGATGAAAGGCTTTCTTACATACTGCCACGAACACAAGCTTCCTTTAGATTTTATCAGCCGTCATCACTATTGTACTGAACTTCCAGAAGACATTGGTCACTACGGTTATCCAAAAATGATGGAGCTGGACTATACACTTCAGACTTTGGCAGATTGCCGTAAAATTATCGAAGGCTTTGACGAATATAAAGATTTGCCTTTCTATATAACTGAATTCAATACTTCATATATTCCAAATTGTCCTGTTCACGATACAAACCTGAATGCCGCTTATATTGCCAGAACTTTATCCGAAATAGGGGATTATGTAACCGGTTATTCATACTGGACTTTTGGCGATGTTTTCGAAGAACGGGGAATTCCTTTTACACCTTTCCATGGAGGCTTTGGACTTCTGGCAAACGGTGGAATTCCAAAACCAACTTACTGGACTTTTAAGTTCTTTAAGGATTTGAAGGCCGAAGAAGAATCCTGTGTTTACAGGGATAAAAATGTAGTTGTGGTAAAGACAAAAGATGGTTCTTACAAAGGAATTGCCTGGAACATTACAATCGAAACTAAAGAAGATCTTATTCATATGGATTTTGATTTTCCAGGTTTAGAAGAAAAAGGAAACCGCTGGTGTCTTATGACAAAAACTGTCGATGAAGAATGCTGTAATCCTTTAAAAGTATGGAACGATTTGGGACAGGCTGCTAATCCAAAAGAGGATTTGAACGACCTGTTAAAAGCCAGTGCTAACCCTCTGGTAAAAACCGAAATTCTTCAGGCTTCTGCAAGAACAAAGCTTTCTCTTGATATAAAGAAGCATGGAGTTGTTTATTTTGAATTAAAACCTGCTCCATTAACTCCAGACCGTGGTTATAATTACGATTTTGATTATGGCAGAAATTAGAAAATAAATACAAAGTTTGAATATATTTATTATATTTTTTTCAACTAATCTCCTCTATTATGGTATATAATTAAGTGTCTATAATATAGGAGATTTTTTAATATATGACTTATTATGTAAATGTTGCTTCACCAAATGGTGGAAATGGTTCTAAAGAAAAACCATTTAATAAGATTCAGCAGGCAGCTGATATTGCTGTAGCAGGAGACGAAGTTATTGTTGCTCCTGGTGTTTACCGCGAATATGTAAATCCAAAAAACGGTGGTACTGAAGGAAAACAGATTGTTTATAAATCTGAAAAACCTTTGGCTGCTCATATTACAGGTGCTGAAGAAATCAAAACCTGGGAAAAAGTAGAAGGCAATGTTTACACAGCTCGTGTTTCAAATTCAATTTTTGGTGATTTCAATCCATATACAACTTTAGTAAGCGGTGACTGGTTCATTGCTTATATGATTGCTCATCTTGGTGATGTTTTCTTGAACGGAAAATCAATGTACGAAGTTCAGAAACTCGAAGATGTTAAAAATCCTCAGGTTTACAAAAACTCTTGGGATCAGGAATTTTCAGTTTATACCTGGTATGCAGAACAGGATGAAGCTAAAAACGAAACTGTTTTCTATGCAAACTTCCAGGGAAAAGATCCTAACAAAGAAAATGTAGAAATCTCTGTTCGCCGTCATTGTTTCTATCCAAGCGAAGAACGAAAAGGCTACATTACACTTTCTGGCTTTACAGTAAGTCAGGCAGCAACACAGTGGGCGCCTCCAACTGCTTATCAGGAAGGTATGATTGGTCCTCACTGGTCTAAAGGCTGGATTATTGAAGACTGTCATATTTACGAAGCAAAAACAAATGGTATTTCATTAGGAAAATACTTGCAGCCAAATAATGACAACAAATGGCTCAAGACAAAATATAAAGACGGAACTCAGACAGAACGAGATTGTATTTGTCAGGCACAGGTTGAAGGCTGGACAAAAGAAAACATCGGTTCACATATCGTTCGTCGCTGCGAAATTCATGACTGTGGACAGACTGGTATTGTAGGACATCTTGGTGGTGTATTCTCATTAATCGAAGATAATCACATTCATCACATTAACAATAAACAGAATCTGGCAGGTGCTGAAATTGGTGGTATTAAAATGCATGCCGCTATTGACTGTATCTATCGCCGTAATCATATTCATCACTGTACAAGAGGTATCTGGCTTGACTGGCAGGCACAGGGTACTCGCGTAACTCAGAATCTTTTCCATGATAACTGTTTGCCAAAAGCATACAACCAGGAAGCTGGTGCTGATGGTGGAGTTGGAGAAGACTTGTTCATTGAAGTTTCACATGGTCCAACTTTATTGGATAACAATATTTTCCTTTCTGACAGAGCAGTAAAACTTGCTACTCAGGGTGTTGCAATGGTAAACAATATTGTTGCAGGTGCATTGGTAGCAGTTGGTCGTGGTACAGACAATGGTGCTCCTGGTAAAAACTCTGCCCGCTATACACCATATCATATGCCACATAGAACAGAAGTTGCAGGATTTATGACATTCCTTCACGGAGACTGTAAATTCTATAATAACATCTTTATTCAGACACCAATTCGTCCTCATATGAAAGAAATGATGGACAATGCTGGAAATAACTGCTGGGATGATAATAATGTTATTGCTGGTACATGGCAGTATTCAAAATATCCAACTTTTGAAGAATGGGATGCTTTGTTTGAAGGTTACTGTGGTATGGGTTCAGAAACAACTGACCGT
>JAZQOB010000071.1:0-14027 GCA_045627625.1 Treponema sp. | reverse complement strand
AACATCCGCTTGTTTTTTACTGATGGTGAAGAACTGGGGTCTGATGGAGTGAATCAACAGGGTTCATTTGCTCTTGCGGCTTTGTTCAAAAAACTTGGGATAACTAATGATGATATATTCGTTTTTGATTGCATGGGAAGGGGAAATGTTCCTGTAATTTGTGAGACACAAATTCCTTCGGCTTTTTCTTCTGGATTCATTTCGAAAGTAAATGCGCTGGAACTTCGCGCTGAAAAAATCATTAAGAAAGCTGCTGACGGCAGATGGTTCAAAATGGTAACAAATTATAGTGACAATGCAGGATTCTTACTGCATGGGATCCCTGCCTGTGCGATTACTATGCTTCCTTCTGAAGAAATCGGGCAGAATATTTTTCCAGAAACCTGGTCTATGTTGCATACTCATGAAGATAATCTGGAACACCTTACTCCAGTAGCCTTTGAAATAACTGAAAGAATTCTGATGGAACTGGCAGAATTGAAGACTCTTTGCGATTAATTTTTTTGATTGTGTAAGTCCTCTCTTTTTTATATTATTAAGTATTAATAATAAGTGAGGAAACTATGAGAAAAAGTTTTATTAAGAGTTTATTTGTTGTTTTATTGTTTTCTGTTTCAACTGCATTGTTTGCACAGAAAGCAACAGTCGTTAAACATCCAGAAGCAATGTTCTGGGAAATTACTGGTACTGATAAAAATGGGCAGCCTTCGAAGATTTATGTAATTGGTACTATTCATATTGCGGATGAAAAATTGTATCCGCTGCCAGAAGTTGTTGAGACTGCTCTTTATGAATCAGACAGACTGGTTGGAGAAATTTCTACACAGGGTTGGGCTTTGTATCAGACAAAACTCATTATGAAGATGATGGGGGATATAAAAAAGGTTCAGGCTTCGGGAAGAAATCTTAAAGAAGAACTTACAGAAGAAGAACAGGAAATTGTTGCATCTTTGCCAGGTTTCAATGAACTTCTTTATCTTTATCAGCCATGGGTAATCAATCAAATCGCTTCAGCTCAGATTTATGCGGATTCAAAATTAAGTACAAACAATTCCTACGATGTTTATTTCATTAATTATGCAAATGAGAATGGAATCGTAATGGACGGTTTGGACGAAATTGATGTTCAGCTGGATGTTCTGGATTATGGTGATTATGATTTTCAGTTACAGAACTTAAAGGCTTCATTAAAAGCGGTAAAGAAACCTGCAGCATCTTTAAAAAGCATTAAAACTTTATATAAGAATTATCTTACTCACAGTGAAAAAAAGATGGAAAAATATTACATTGGTAACATCTTGAAGGAAATAAAAAAAGATCCATCTTTGAAAGATTATTACGATACATTATTAACAAATAGAAACAAGGTATGGGCCGAAGAATTCAAGAATTACCTTGATAAAGGTGGAACAACTTTCATTTACAGTGGAGTAGGTCACTATCTTGGAGAAGATTCTGTATTTGAATTTATGAGAGCAGCAGGATATCTGGAATAATTAATCCAGTGCCTGAAGTTCCAGTGCAATTTCTTCCATTTCGCGGTCAGTCATGGCAATGGTTTCGGCAACCCGATGAAGTTCCCGTCTTACACTGTCAGGAACTTTTGTTGTGTTCTTGTAATGAAGCTCATGTTCAAGACTGGCCCAGAAATCCATGGCGATTGTTCTGAGCTGGATTTCGACTCTGACATTATGAACACTATGAGAAAGGTATACAGGAGTTTCGATTACAATGTGCAAGCTTCTGTAGCCTGATTTCTTAGGATTATCAATATAATCACTTTCTTTAATCAGCTTAATATCTGGCTGTTTTAATAAAATATCCCGAACATTATAAATATCAGAAATATATGGGCAGATAACTCGTACCCCTGCAACATCATTTAGATTTTCAGTCATAGACTGGAAGGACACAGGCAACCCTTTTTTTGCAAGTTTCTTTGCGATGCTGTCAGGGGATTTAATTCTGGATTTTACAGTTTCGATTGGATTTCGTTTTCTTCCAACCTTACATTCCTTATTTAAGATTTCAAGTTTTGTTTCAATCTGTTTGATGGCACTTTCATAAATCATAATAATCTGCTGATAGTGCATTGCCATCTTAAAATAATCATTGCTGATTTCAAGGCTGTTGGTCATGATAGCTTCAGGTAAATTGTTTGGCACCGGAGCATTTGTATCGTCTATAATTTCGATTCTATCAAGTTCTTCATTCATTTTTATACCTTATTTAAATTTAATATCAGAAATTGGTTTTTTCAAGAAAAATAATTGGTTTACTTGCTTGAAAAAAAGTACACTAGAGTTTAAATTCATAATAGAAATAAAAGTTACGGAGTAAATGAAAAATGAAACCATATTCACGAAAAATTAATTATTACGAAACTGATAAAATGGGGATTACACATCACTCAAATTATATCCGTTTTATGGAAGAAGCAAGAATTGATTTTTTGACAAATATTGGTTGGGGCTTTGATAAATTGGAGGCAGAAGGTATCTCTTCTCCCGTTATTGCTCTGGAATGTAACTACAAAAGCCCAACTACTTTTGCCGATGAAATTATAATTATTGTAAGTGTCGAAAAATGCTCTGGCCTTAAATTGGTTATTGACTACAAAATGATGAAAGGGGACAAACTTGTATTTGAAGGTTCAAGTACACATGCTTTCTTTAATAAAGAAGGCCGTCCTATCATGCTGGAAAAACAGTATCCTGAATTCTTAAAGGCTATGACAGAAACTAAAGTTGAAGGTTAGGTGAGATAGATGGGTCGAGAAATTGAAATTAAAATTCCACTTAATGAAGAGGAATTTTCACTTATGGAAAATATTTTTATTTCTCAGACTCATTCTGTTGATGGTATTCAAGTTGTTGAAGCTAATCCCAATTTTATTACTAAGAGAGACGAATATTTTTCCAAATATAACAGTCGTCAGGAACGGATTGATGGCGGGGAACCACAGGTAATCAGATTAAGAACTGAAGTCATGGGTTCTGAAGAAAAGGCTTTTTTTACAATTAAAACAAAATCTCTGGAAAACGGAATTGAACTTAATAAAGAGGATGAAACCTTTTTAGAAAATCCGGAAGTATTAAGGGAGTTTTTCCAGGTAGCAGGTTATCATTGCTGGTTTGATAAAACAAAAATTGCAAGAGGCTGCTACTGTGATTCTTCTGTAATGGAAGGCGTGAGATTTCATGTAGAACTGGAAAAAGTAAATAATCTGCCATATCTTGAAATCGAAGTTACACAGAATGAAGGCGCTGCTGCGGCAATAAAGCAGGCCCTTTTTGATTTTATTCAACTTTTAGGAATCTCACCTGATAGAAAAGATTCCCGTTCCTGGGTAGAAATACTTATGAGGTAATTATGAACATTAAACAGATAGCTAGAAAAGATTCCCCTAAGTCATTTATGATTTATCACGAAGATTTGGAAACTTTCCATGTAAACACTCTTGATAATCACTGTTATTTTATTCCTTTTGGAAAAAATCAGAATCCTTTTGAAAATAGGACCTCTTCTCAAAAATTTCAGTTGTTAAACGGTAACTGGAGTTTTTCGTATTATAAAAGTCTTTTAGATCTGGAAGATAATTTTACCTCTGTAAAATCTCTCAAAAAAATTCCTGTGCCTTCAAACTGGCAGTACTCTGGATACGATTATATTCAGTATACAAATGTTGTTTATCCAATTCCTTATAATCCACCTTTTGTTCCTGATGAAAATCCTTGCGGGGTGTATAGCCGTTCATATAGATATAAAAAAGACGGGCTGCGTAGAATTCTTTGTTTTGAAGGCGTAGACAGCTGTTTGTATCTTTATGTGAATGGAAAGTTTGCAGGTTATTCTGAAGTTTCCCATCATACTTCTGAATTTGATATTACAGACTATTTAAAATCCGGTGAAAATACAATTACTGTTGCGGTTTTAAAATGGTGTACTGGAACTTATTTTGAAGATCAGGATAAAATCAGACTTTCTGGAATTTTCAGGGATGTGTATGTTTTGTCCCGCCCCGAAAACAGAATTGAAGATTATAAAATCAATACAGAATTGTCAGAAGATTTTAAATCTGCAGAATTAAAGATTACTGTAAAAGGGCAGGATGCCTGGGTAACTTTGTATGATCTGAACGGAAATCAGATGTATTCAAAAAAAGCAGAGGATGGAAAAGAAGTTTCGATTTCTGTAGAAAATCCTGAATTATGGTCAGCAGAAAAACCTGTTCTTTATGATTTGAAAATTGAAAGTGAAGACGAACTTATTGGTGAAAAAGTCGGCTTTAGAAAAGTATACATCGAAAAGGGTGTTGTAAAATTAAATGGAAAAGCAATTAAATTCCGTGGGGTGAATCGTCACGACAGTTATGCCGACAGTGGTTATGTTGCAACTGTGGAAAAACTGGAAAAAGATTTACAGATGATGAAGCAGCACAACATAAACGGAATCAGAACTTCTCATTATCCCAACGCTCCTGAATTTTATCAGCTTTGTGATAAATATGGATTTTATGTAATTGATGAAGCTGATCTTGAAATGCATGGTAGTGTGGATGTAAACAATCATTTTAAGTGGGACTGGTCTGATTATTCAGGAATTGCTCTTGCGGCTAGTAATCCAATCTTTAAAAAAGGAATTCTTGATAGAGAAGAAATTCTTGTAAAAAGAGATATAAATCGTCCTTGTGTACTCATGTGGTCTTTAGGAAATGAAAGCGGCAACGGTACAAATCTGCTCAGTGGCGGAGAACTTGTAAAGGCTCTGGATAATACAAGACTTTTGCATTACGAAAGTGTTCATAATCAGGATGGAACTGGGGATGAGCTTTACGATGTTGTTTCCAGAATGTATCCATCAGTTGAAGCAATGGATTTCTTCTTAAAAAATCCTGAAGAAAAGCGTCCATTTTTACTTTGTGAATATTGTCATGCAATGGGAAATGGTCCTGGAGATCTGGAAGATTATCATAAGATTTTTCATAGTAATGAACGGTTTGCAGGTGGCTTTATCTGGGAATGGTGCGATCATAGTGTAAGTGCCGGTAAAACCATTGATGGTAAAGAAAAGTATCAGTATGGCGGAGATTGGGGAGAACCTCATAATGATGGAAACTTCTGTTGTGATGGTTTGATTTATCCAGACCGAAAGCCTCATACAGGGCTTCTTGAAGCAAAGCAGGTATATCGCCCAATCCGAGTTTATCAGACTGAAACTCCAGATGTATTTGAATTCTGGAATTTGTGGAATTTTGAAAACCCTGGTGAATATCTGGAATGCAGCTATGAAATTACAGCAGGAACTGAACTGATTTTTAATTCTTCTTTTAATTTCTCTTTGACAGAAGAAAGAACAAAAATTCATATTAAAAATTTCCCAGATTTAAGTTCGTACAAAAATGATACAGAAAAAGAATTGTTCATTCGCTTTATCTTTACTGCAAAGAAAGATTTATTCTGGTGCAAAAAAGATTATGAACTCTGTTTTGATCAGTTGAAACTTTCATCTCCTGGAGAAGCTGAAAAACTTGCAGCAGCATCCTGGGAAGCAAATCCTTTTGGAGTTTCAGTTTCTGTTGAAAAGCCTGTGGATGAAAAGGGTGTTCAAATAAATTCAAGAAAATCGGTTGAAGAAATGGAAGCCTTTGTATTTAAGGCTGGCAGTGAAGTTGGGAATGAAATTCAGAATGGAATGGTAAGTTCTACGGGGCTTAATTTTGAAATTAAAACTGAAAAAGGCATTTTCAATTTCAACCGCCGCATTGGTTATTTTGATTCCATTAAGAATGAAAAATCAGAATTACTTAAGGCTCCACTAAAGTTTAATTTTTTCAGAGCACCTACTGATAATGATTCAATGAAAGGGGACTGGTACAGGGCCCATCTTCACGATTATGCAACTAAAACTTATTGTTCTTCGGTAGCAATGGAAGAAGATTGTGCTGTAATTACAGTAAAACAGTCTTTTGGCTGGAATATGTATCAGCCCTTTATGTATGGCACTATAAAATATAAAATCAGTTCGGTGGGCGGTGTTGAGATTTCTTTTGATTTAATGGCTTCTAACAAAATAAATCTTTTGCCTCGACTTGGAATGCGGCTCTTTGTAGATAAGAGTTTTGATTCTGTTGAATACTTTGGTTATGGTCCAACAGAAAGCTACATTGATAAGCACCAGGCCTGCTATGTTGGAAAATTCAATTCTCTGGTAAAAGATATGTTTGAACCATATGTTCGACCTCAGGAAAATTCTTCACATTATGACTGTCGATACGCAAAAATCAGCAGTAAGACCTGTTCACTTGTTTTTTCTGGAACTGAAGGAAGAAATATAAGTTTTAATGCTTCTGAATATACTCAGGAAGAATTAAGTTCAAAACGCCATAATTATGAATTGAAAAAAGCTCCATACAATGTAATTTGTGTAGATTATAAAATGGCGGGGGTTGGATCTAATTCCTGTGGTCCTGCATTAGCCCCTAAATACAGACTGGAATTACCACAGATTAAAGGTGGAATAAAGTTTGAAATTAAGTAGGTTTTAACCGCAGATTATAAATTAAGAATGAATAATGGAAAGGTGTCTGATAAGTTTGAATTTTACAAAAAACTTATTAGACACCTTTCTTTTTTTAACCTACCAAAGTTTCTTTTGTATCTTTACTGATATTATGATATGCATAGCTGTAAAGGATTTCTGCAACATCTCTTAAAGGTTTTCTGATTTTTAAACCCATTGTGTAGGCAAAATCACTGGCAGCTTTTGTTGATTCTGGATTCCAGAGTTTAGCATTTTCAAGATTGATGTAAGCAGCTTTTTCTGTTTGAGCAATTGCATTGATATGAGCATTCATTAAAGAGATAACTTTATTGCCCTGTGGATTATTTATTGAAAGTAATGCAATTCTACAGTTTTTATTAACAGCTTTAATTTCATCAATCAAAGAGAGGTAATAGTTATCGAAGGCTGCAGAATCACTCTGGAAAAGAGAAATATCTTCTTCTCCAAGGTGAAGTAAAATTCCTTCTGGAATAAGCTGTGAAATATTGTTATGAAAATATTCCAGACTTTCAGACAGAGAAATATTTTCTTTGCTTTTATTATAGATTTCGAAATTAAAGTTGTAATCTTTTGCGAGAGTTGCAACTGGAATTTCCTTGTCCATTGATCCACCAAACAAAATAACAGAGTTTTTCTTTTCTGTAGAAGTATTTTTGCGATTAATAAGATCATCCAATGAGTTAGTATAGTTAAGCATAATATCCTCCTTTGCTTGTTCCATATTTGTAATATCAATTTTTCTGATTTTTAATTCTTTCTTTTCGGCAGCTTTTTTATCCAGACTTTTATTTCTCAAATATACAAAAACATTTGCAGAAACAATTGCCAGATTCAAAAAGTAAACACCAAGTACATAATTAAACTGGTTGTTAATGATTTTTGCAGCGATTCCTGCAATATAGCCTGTAATGATTAAAATTATAAAAGCTAAACTTGTTCCTTTTGCAGTTCGT
Organism: Treponema sp.; assembly: GCA_045627625.1. Lineage (GTDB taxonomy): Bacteria > Spirochaetota > Spirochaetia > Treponematales > Treponemataceae > Treponema_D. The sequence continues at coordinate 6,510 of JAZQOB010000071.1, read as the reverse complement.
GCTTTATAAGCTTTAACAACATTCAATGGCCACGAAAAACCAAAACATACCAGCATTCCAGCTTCCAAAAGATGGGCTAAATTCATTTTATAACTCCTGTAAACAATCTGTCTTGCAGATTTATTTTATGGCTACATAATAACGCCTAAAAAATTACAGACAATTTTTAGTTAGAAAAGAAAATGTTTTTATAAGTTTTGTTTTTGTTTTTTAAGAAAGGTTAAGAAAATAATATCCTGTTCCACTTTTTTTACTTTCAAAAGGGGATAGTAGTTTTTACTTTGTGATAAACTATATATATGAAGAAAAATAAATCTGGCAATTTAAAATCGATTCAAAAGGAAATTCAGTTTGTTCAGTTCATTCTGATTATTTCAATTACGATTCTTCTGAGTGTTGGAGAAACTTTCATCTATCTTAAGTTTCATGACAAGGCATTGAATCAGGAACTTCAAAATACAGCGGAACTCATTACACGCCTTTATTCCTTTGCTAAAGATTATTCAAAAGAAGAATTGCAGGTTTATATGGATGATGTAGTCAATGATCTGTCTAATGTAGATGTAATTTCGATTATTGATTTAAATAATTCCCGGGTTTACCATACTCATCACGATTTAATAAATTCCGAGTACTACGGAACTCTCCCTGATTTTAAGGCCCATAATAGCGATTTTTATACCGAAAGCAATATTGGTCCTTCTGGACCACAATTGAGAACTTATTCAGCAGTTTATGATAAACAGGGAAATTACGAAGGTTTTATTTTGACAATCAGATTAAAGACTTCCATATCTGCAGTAACTACAAGAATTTTGATTTTCTTCCTAATTGTTACACTTTCTGCGATTTTTGTAGAAGTTGCAATTGCAGGACTTTTGTCCAGAAGAATCAAAAAAGAATTTTTAATGTTTACTGAAGATTTTGAAGGTACAAAATTCCTGGTAGATTCAATGAGAGCAAATAATCACGATTTTACAAATAAACTTCATGTTATTTTAGGATTGATTCAGATTGGACAGTATGATAAAGCGGTTTCGTATATTCAAAATATTTCGATTATTCAGAGAGAAACAATCAGCAAGGTAATGAATACAATTGAAAATCCTTCCTTTGCGGCATTGATTGTTGGAAAAATCGCAAGAGCCTCGGAATGTAATGTAAAATTTATTCTGAATGAAGGAACCTGTTTTAGAAATTCTGATATAACCATTCCATCCGAAGCACTGGTGACAATAACTGGAAATCTTATTGATAATGCCCTCGATTCAATGAATATGGATACAAATAAAACCGATAAAGAACTTTCTCTTGGAGTTTATACAAGGCCGGATGAGCTTTTAATTATCGTGAAGGATACAGGAAGCGGAATTCCAGATGAAATAAAAGACAGGATTTTCGAAAATGGATTTTCAACAAAAGGGGAAGGAAGAGGCATCGGTTTGTATCATACAAAGCAGCTGATTACCAGTCTTGGCGGAAAAATTTCAGTTGAATCTCAACTTGGAATTGGAACCAGTTTTATGGTAAATTTATAAGGACAGTTCTGGAGGAATAATGAGTTATTCAGTATTAGTTGTAGAAGATGATCCAATGGTTTCCATGATTAATGAACAGTATGTATTAAAAGATTCTGATTTCATTATTGCAGGAACCTGTAGAAATGGACAGGAGGCATTGGAATTTCTTCAGAATCATGCTGTGGATTTGATTTTACTGGATGTTTTTATGCCAGTTATGGACGGAATTGAAACTTTAAAGAAAATCAGGGAACATAAAATTGATTCGGAAGTAATAATGATTACTGCTGCCAACGACACCTCTACAATAGACCAGACAATGCATCTTGGTGTTCTTGATTATCTTATAAAACCTTTTGCCTATGAACGATTCAGTATTTCGCTGCAAAAATATAAGAATCGAATTGCAGTTTTAGAAGGCACACAGGTTCTTGATCAGAACAGTCTGGATTCTTTAATTGTAAATTCCAGTCCGCTTTCTAATATCGAAACTAGAAACAATCTTCCAAAAGGAATTCAGAAATCCACATTAAAACATATACAGGAATATTTTGACAGCAATCCAAACTGGCATTCAGTTGATATGATTTCAGGTGCTTTAGGAATCTCGGTTGTGACTGTCAGAAACTATCTGAATTATCTTGTAAAAGAAAAATATATAGTTGAAGATATAAATTACGAAACAGGTGGAAGACCTTGCATGCTGTATAAAAAATCGGGCGAAGGGGTGTGACAACCCACATTTGTAGAAAATTACAAGATATGAAGAGTTCTATTATTCTTGTTTAGTTAAAACTCTTTCAAAATAGCATTTAGAGATATAAAAGAGGTGCTCTAAATGTCTATGGAAAATAAGTTCAGATTAAATAAAAAAGGCCAGTATTTTGAATGCGGCGGTGTTTCGGTTATGGGATTCAGTGATTTTTATCCTGCGGGGCATCAGTCGGGAATTGGCATCATTATGAATGGAAAAAGAGTTGCAACTAACGGAGACATTCGTTTTGAGCCAACTCCAGGTCAGTGGCAGCCAGTTCCAAAGCAGCTGAAACGAGAAGTTTTGGATCAGAATGGAAAGGATGTTATCAAAACCCGTCTTTCTTATCCAGATAAAAATGCTCACCTTAAAGGTTTTAATCCTATTGTCTATCCTGATTTGGAATTTGAATATGAAATATCTTTATCTGCGGAAGGGGACGGACTTACAGTTCAGGTAGATCTGGATAAAGAAATTCCTGAAAAATACAAAGGAAAACTTTTTTTTAATTTTGAACTCTATCCTGCTGAACTTTTTGGAAAACCCTGGCTTATGGACAACAAACAGGGAATTTTTCCTCGGCAGCCAAATGGTCCTGTATTTGAGAGGGAATCAAATTTTGGAAATGCAGGGCATTTTGCCGACACCGAAGAACATACATCTGCTGAAATCCTTTCAAACAACAGAAAAGAATATAGTCCTATAGTTGCAGATGATATTTTGGGACTTCCTTATGCAGCTGGTCATAAATTTACCTGCAGACCTGAAGATCCTTTAAGCCGTTTTACAGTTGAAAGCGAAACTGAGCTGAAACTTTACGATGGCCGTATGAATCACAATAATGGCTGGTTTGTTTTATCTTCAGAACTGCCTCTTGGAAAAACTCAAAAGGCTTTGGTATGGAAAATCACTCCTTATGTTGATGAAAACTGGATGTATAGTCCTGTAGTTCAGGTTTCTCAGGTTGGATATCATTCGATTCAGAATAAACTTGCTGTAATAGAAACTGACAAGAGGGATTTATCAGATTATGAAGGAATTCTTATTCGTCATACTTCCGATGGACCTGTTGAAGTTTTAAAAAAGCCTTGTAAACTTTGGGGTGACTTTTTACGCTATAAATATTTTCATTTTGATTTTTCTGAAGTTAAAGAAGAAGGTTTGTATCAGGTTAAAGTTGGAAATCAGACTTCAGCGATTTTTCAGATTAGTGATGAAGTTTATGAAAGGGGAGTCTGGCAGCCAGTTCTGGAATATTTTCTTCCAATCCAAATGTGTCATATGAGAGTTTCTGAAAAATACAGAGTATGGCATGGACATTGTCATTCCGATGATGCAAGAATGGCTCCTGTAAATCGAGGTCATTTTGACGGTTACAGACAGGGACCTGAAACAATGATCAAATATAAATCTGGAGATTGTGTGCCTGGTTTGAATAAAGGTGGCTGGCATGATGCGGGAGATTTTGATCTTAGAGTTGAAAGTCAGTCTGGAGAATCTTATATTCTTTCTCTTGCCTACGAAGCTTTTGGTGTAAATTATGATTCAACAACTATTGATCAAGAAAATCATCTGGTAGAAATTCATCAGGCTGATGGTAAAAATGATATTCTCCAGCAGATTGAACATGGAGTACTTTCGGTTGTAGGCGGCTATAAAGCTATGGGCCGTTTATACAGAGGAATTATCTGTAATAATTTGCGCCAGTATGTATTGCTTGGTGATGCTGCTGCAATGACTAAAGGTATAACTGGTGATGAAGATGACCGCTGGGTTTTTACAGAAGATAATCCTGCCAGAGAGTTTTCTACTGCCGCTCATCTTGCTGCTGTTTACAGAGCCTTGAAGGGTTTTAATGATCAGTTGTCAGAAGATTCCCTGTATGTTGCAAAAGAACTTTTTGATAGAACCCGTCTTGAAGAAAATGAATGGTGTAGGAAAAATCGTATTCAGGCGGCATCTGAACTTTATATTTCAACAGGTGAGGAAAAATACAAAAAGGTTCTTAATGATGAAGAGGAATATATTCTTTCTAATGCTGGAAATTTAGGATGGATGGCAGTTAGAGCAATAAAAGCTTTTGATGAAATTTTTGTTGAAAAATTGAAGGCGACATTGATACTTGCCAGAAACGAAATAGAAGAAAAGAGTTCCGAAAATCCTTATGGAGTTCCTTATCATCCTGTAATTTACGGTGCAGGCTGGGGAATACAGGGTATGGCTTTTAGCTATTATTGGATTCATAAGGCTTTCCCTGAAATCTTTACAACAGAATTGCTGGAAAAAAGTTTGAACTTTATTCTGGGTTGTCATCCAGGTCTTAATACTGCTTCTTTTGCCTCTGGAATTGGCTCCAGGTCAATGACTACTGCTTATGGAATAAATCGAGCGGACTGGTCTTATGTGCCAGGTGGTGTAGTTTCTGGAACCGCTTTAATTCAGCCAGATTTCCCAGAACTTCTGGACTTTCCATTCTTGTGGCAGCAGGCTGAATATGTTCTTGGTGGTGGTTCTTCGAATTTTATGTTTCTTGTACTGGCCGTTCGTGAAGGGATTGCTTCGTCGCTGCGCTCCTCGCAATGACGAAACTCTTTTGAACCTCGGAATGACGAAGTTTTTTTATCCTCGCAATGTCAAATGTGACAGAGGAAAATCTCATAGATACAAAAATTATTGTATAATATTAACAGAAGGAGAAACTTTATGAAAAAAATAATCAGATATGTGACTATGCTCGTATTTATATTTTTGGTTTGTGGTTGTTCTTCTTTACAGTATCCAGATGCGCAAGAGTATTTCTTTGATGATTTTGACGGAGATAAACTTGATGGCACAAAATGGGCTCGTTGTCCTGAATGGGAACGGCAGACTGGCATGGAAAATCATGGCTGGTGGTCAGATTCCTGCTCTTATGTTAAAGATGGAAATCTTGTTATTGAATGTAAAAAAGATAAAGATGGCCGATTAATTTCTGGTGGAATTCGTTCAATTAGTAAAGATTATTCCAATGTAATGTTCAAAGGTTCTCAAGGAATATACGAAATAAAATTTAAGGCCGAAAAAGGCTCTGGCTTCTGGTATGCCTTCTGGCTTCTTGCCAATAATGATGATGCTCATATTGGAAATGGTGCAAAAGATGGAGCTGAAATCGATTGTTTTGAATTGCTTCCTGGTGCCAGCTGGTGGAATTATAAAGGTAAAAATCAAAAAATTGAAGATAGATTTATGACAACTGTTCATTGGGATGGTTATGGTTCTGCTCATAAATCAAAAGGAACTGACGGCATAAAACTTACTGATTTTGATTCTGAGTTTTATGATAACTGGCACATTTATAAATTTATATGGAATGAAGATTCTTACACCTGTTATCTGGATGATACTTTTTTATGGTCAATGAATGGTGCTGATTATGGTGGAATTTGTACAGTTCCTGGTTACTTGAAAATTACTGCAGAATTTGGTGAATGGGGTGGAGAAGTAGATTCTGTAATAAACGAAGGTGGTTCACGAAAACTTCTGGTTGATTATGTAAAGTATTCCAGATTTCTTGATGAATAATCTGTAAAATTAATTTTCTTTGGATTGCTTCGTCGCTGCGCTCCTCGCAATGACGAAGTTTTTTTTATCCTCGGAATGACGAAGTTTTTTTTCCTCGCAAGGACGAAACTCTTTTGAACCTCGCAATGACGACCTGTTAGACTTGATTAAAAAAAATCTGGGGGCGTTACGGGGGCCATTTCTGGTGTACCCGCAGCGCCCCCGTTAGAAAGGGTGGTGGAAGAAGGCTGTCAGGCCTTCTGAAACCAGGGGAAGTCTTTCCCCTCCTTAATTATTTTTATTAGAAGCGACCTTCGTCTTTGTCCCAGTAGCCTAATTCGTTGTGAGCTAATGTGAAATTAACTACTTCGTCTACTGTTGTAAAGCAGAGGCCTACAACTGTATCTGCACAACCGTAGTAGATTGCGATTTTTCCGTCTTTTTGGTCTGTCAAAGCTGCAACTGGGAAACATACATTGTCTACAAATCCTGTTGTTTCGTATGGCATTTCTGGTGTAAGCATGTAGTCGCCACAGCGGTAACGAACGATTGAAGGTTTGTCGTGATCCAAAATTGCTGCAGAGAATGAATATACAAAGCCGTTACAAGTTGTTGCAACACCATGATAGAACATCAACCACCCCTGTTCTGCTTTTCCCTCTTGAGTTGTGTATTCGATTTCGATTGGAGCTGGAC
>JAZQOB010000070.1:0-3902 GCA_045627625.1 Treponema sp. | reverse complement strand
AGATAAACTGCCAGCACAATTCCAATAATCTTAGTTACTTTTGCAGAAAACCAAAGCCCAACAAATCCGCCCATCTGCAAAAGAATAATCACAAAGAAAATCTGAACTACTAGCTGGAAAACAAGAATGAATCTTAAGTTCACAGGATAGACCTTATACTTGCCCCCCATAGTAAATTCCCCAAGTGGCAACCCGCAAATAATCAAAACAGAAAGAACGATTACCACCGCCAAAGCACATGTACCAATAATTGAAAACATTTTTTACCTCACTATTTTTTTTATTCCTAAAAAATCTGCACCAATTCCCCAAGATTATCCACAGTAAAATCCGGCTGCTGTTCTGGGCCCTGCAACTGCCACAAACCACCGCCACCCTGACGAATCCACACGGTTTTCATTCCCATTTTCTTAGCAGGAACAACATCATTATCGATTCTGTCACCAATCATAACCGCATGTTCAGCTTTGCAGTCAGCCCGCCCAAGAGCAATTTCAAAAATCCGTGGATCGGGTTTTGAAACCCCTTCTTCAGCTGAAGCAATCACCAGATCAATAAACTGCAGAATACCCCATGCCTGCAGACGAGCCGCAGTTCCTAAACTTTGATTTGCAATTACTCCAATTTTATATTTTGCTTTTAAAGCTTTTAAAACTTCAACAGTTTCTGGATACAAACGCTCGTCTTCTTTAGGCCATTTTGGCTTTGGAATTCCATATTTGTCCATTACCGCCAGATCGCCCTTATCGTTTTGTCTGTAAAAATCCAGAGCTTCTTCCTGAATCAGTTCATAAGGTTTACCGATTAAAGCAGCCGCTTCCCGAAGTCTGGTTTCGTAAGCCTTACTTTCATCAACCAGTGTGTTTCCCACATCAAAAAATAACCATTCTATACACATTTTTTTCTAAAAAAATTATAGCATAATCTTCATAAAAAAATCGCTGAGTCCATCTACTAAATTTCCCTTATTCTTTCCAAACTCACCTTATTCATTTTTATATTCATACTGCTATTGATAATCATCTGAGTAGCAGGAAGAATGCCACCTCTTAACTGACAGACGTATAACAATGTTGAATAAGTAATAATCCCCGCCAACATCATAGAGCCGCCACAAATCATTAGAACCAAGTAACCTGATAAACCAATCAAGGGAAATAAACCAGCGTTTAATGCCACATAAAATCCTTTTTTAATACTCAATTTTTTTAGCTCCAGATTTTTATTATCAATTTTATTCTTTAAAAAATCCTCACAATCATATAACCGAACAATATCAAACAAATTGATTAATGAAGCATACATCTCTGTAAGTTCTCCACTAACTTTTTGGATTTCTGTCTGAAGCTGTTTTAATTTTGATGAAATAACATAATTTGTAATGATAATTAATGGAAGAACAAAAATAATCACCAGAAAGAAAAGCTTTAGACTTACCTGTATCATTAATATAGAAGAAATAATCAGATTAAATATGCCATTTAGTAAAAACACCAGATTCCAGGGCTCTCCATAAATTGCCAGGGCTTTTTCTACATCTACATTAAAACTGAATAATAAATCTCCAGTGGATTTTTTATCAATTTCCTCTACCGACTTTTTCATAAGACTTTGTAGTAAAAGCTTCTTTAAGCCCGCCTGCATTCTAGCATACAGACTTCCAAAAAATCGCCAGACGGTTCCGTTGTAGGCAAATAGAATTAAAAACTCCAGCAGAAAAAGACCGCAGACAGCGCTTAATTTTTGAAAATCTGATTTTTCAATTGCCGTAAAACTTTCCTTCAAAAAAAGGGAATTTATAAAAGTTCTTAAAGCTTCAAAGGGAATTCTCAAAACCAAAAGAAGAATGTATTTTCCACGAACATTTAATTTTTTCAGCATTTTAATTCCTCCGTCTGTGTAACCCCGCCCACAAGACTTAAAAAACCATTTTCCAATCTGTAAATTTTATTGCAAAAGCTTAGAGCCTCCGGTCTGTGGGCAATGGAAATAACTGTTTTGTTTTTCCACCACTCGGACAAGGCCTGTATCAATTTTTCGGAGGTAGTTGAATCTAAGGCAGAAGTTGCTTCGTCCAGAATCAGAATATCAGCATCTTTAGCTATGGCTCTGGCAATAGAAATTTTCTGTATCTGTCCCCCAGAAACCTGATTTCCCCTATAACCAACAAAAGTATCAAGTCCATCCGGTAAAGTTGAAATCCACTCTTCAAGCTGAGCAATCTTCAACGCCAGTCTGATTTTTTCCTCTGTAATTTCATGGCCGCAGGTAATGTTCTCTCTAATGGTCAAAGGAAAAAGGCTTAAAGACTGCATCACCACCGCCATTTCGCCGCTAACTTTTATCACTCCAGATTCTCTCTTATACAATCCCGAAATCAATTTGATTAAAGTTGATTTCCCACATCCGCTTTCACCAACGATTCCAATCTTTTCACACTTTTTTACAGTTAGATTCAAATCCTTCAAAACTGGAACTTCACCGTATCCATAATTCAAGTTTTTAATTTCAATCACTTTATTCTCCTTAAATTTCCTGCGAACACCCGTAATTGACCAATAAAGGCCGGCATATTCATCAAAACTCCAGAAACATTTCCAGACAAATTGATAAAAATATACAACTCACCAAAAGTCAGTTTTCCTCGGATTATAAAAATTCCTCCAAGCCACACCGTCAGCACTAAAGGAATACAAGTCATAAAAGCCGAAAGTGACATCAGCACAGATTTTTTTCTTTCCGCCATAACAGAAACAGTTTCCCAATTTTCCAAGGAAGCAACAAATCTCTGTCTTATGAGTTTCTGCACCTTGTAAAGATTTATAATTGGAAACAAAGTGATGATTGTTTCTGTCAAAGCATTAATATTCTCTTTTTCTTCATTACATTTAATTGAATAGTCTTTCAGAATCCGGCTGGTAAAAGACACGTAAATTAAAATCAGAAAAACCGGAAGATTTGTTGCAATTGCAAACAAAGGATTCAAAATTAAAAACCAGCAGAATGTTCCTGTAAACTTAATAGCGCTTTCCAGTATGAAAAAAAGATTTCCACTAATAAAACCACAGACAGAAGAAACTTCATTCAACAGTTTAGAACTTTCACCACCTGCAGAAAGACGACTAAGTTCTTCAGCTCCCTTGGAGGTCACATTATCAACATAAAGCCTGCGGATTTCGTAATTAATTTGTTCACAAGACCAGTTAGAAACAAAGCTGGAAAATCCGCTGAAAAGAACATAAAAAAACAGAATAATTGACAGATGAATTATCAAAGGAGTTGAAGGGGACAGACCTCTCGTAATTGAATTAATAAGATCAGAAAGTCCCTTGTTCCACATAAATACAATCCCAAGTAAAATCAGATTTACTGTAAAAGCAGAAATAATCCGAAACTTTTGTTTTTTAAGTATTATTGTTACAATGTCCATAACAAAAAACTAAACCTTGCCCCAAGGGAAGAGTCAAGAAAATTCTGGAGACATTATGAAAGACAATTTGATGACCATCAGCGAAATTGCAGATTTTTTTGGAGTTACTCCCAAAGCAATGCGCCTTTACGAACAGAAAGAAATCATCAAGCCTTTTAAAATTGATCCAGAAAATGGCTACAGATATTATTCTGCAGATCAGGTAAAACAGTTGAATGCTCTGGTAGAACTGCAGGAATTAGGATTTTCTCTGAATGAAATCAAGAAGATAATGAACGGTGGTATAAAATCGGACAAATTAAAAGAAGCTCTTGCCCAGAAAAAAATTGAATGGGAACAGCACGCTGCCGAAGTTCAAAGAAAAATAGAATCTATAGAAAGCATTGAAAACAGAATTGCAGCAAAAAAAGGCGAAAAAGAAATCAGCCAGATGACAGAAGAAGAAAGAGCCTGGTACATCTTTAACGTTGTA
>JAZQOB010000069.1:0-49494 GCA_045627625.1 Treponema sp. | reverse complement strand
AGGAATTTTTAAACTTGTACATCGATGCATTGCAACCTGTCTTGCATGATAACGGGGAGTATTGTCGGATTTATAAGAACCATCATGTTCTTCATCAATAATAATTAAGCCCAAATCTGGAACCGGGGCAAAAACTGCACTTCTGGCGCCTACAATTACCCTGGCTTCTTTGTGCATTATTCTGTGCCATTCTCCAAGTCTTTGAGAAGGAGTTAATCCTGAATGAAGGATTGCGGCTGTATTTCCAAATCGTTCAACAATGGATTTTGCAACCTGTCCTGTAAGACCAATTTCGGGAACTAAGTAAATAACTCCTTTGCCTTCAGAAAGCATTTTTTCTGCCAGCTGCAAAAATACTTCTGTTTTTCCACTTCCAGTAGGTCCGTAAAGATAATGAAACTGCTGGCTGATAGTGTTATCGGAGGAAGAAAGTATTTCTTCTACAGCCTTTAATTGTTCTTCCGAAAGATTATTTTTTCTTGTTGCTGTAAGTTCTTCTTCAAAACTGAAACCTGCGGCACTGGTTTCCCGTCGCCCAGAAGGAATCATTGAAAAAACAGCTTCACCTAAAGTACAAAGATAATAATGAGAAACCCATCGGGCAGTTTCAATTAATTCCTGTCCAAATAAAGATTCTTTATCAATAATTCGTTTGATTGGACGGATTTTAGATGCATCGACAGGACAACTTTCTGGAATTGTGTCAGAAACATTAATAATAAAACCTTCTGTTTTTCGGTTTCCAAACATTATTTCAGCTCGTTTTCCAATTTCGGGCTTTAATTCAGGCTTTTCGTTTTCAGGAGGAATATAGGTATATGTAAAACCCTGATGAAGGGGAAGATTAAGAATTATCTCTAAGTAAGTCAAGTTTTCCTCTGAAAAGCTTTAAGTCTGCCCAGGCCGGGCGTTTTAGATCTTCATTTCTCAATAAAGCAGAAGGATGATAAGTAACCATTACAGGAATCTCGTTATATTCATAAAAGTTACCATGCATCTGGTTCATAGGAGTTTCAATTTTAAGCAGAGAGTGACCCGCAACAAGTCCCATACATAAAATCATTTTTGGTTTAAGAATTTTTATCTGAGCTTCAAGAAATCCAATACAGGCTGAAATTTCATCAGGATTAGGATTTCTGTTTTCAGGTGGACGACATTTTACAATATTTGCAATGTAACAGTTTGTTTTGCGGTCAAGATTGATTGCATTAAGCATTTTATCAAGAAGAATTCCAGCTTTTCCTACAAAAGGTTCACCTTTCATATCTTCATCATAACCAGGTCCTTCGCCAATAACTAAAACATCAGGATGTTCAATTCCTGTTCCAGGAACAACATTTGTTCTGGTTCTTGCAAGTCCACATCTGGTGCAACGGGTAATTTTATCCGAGATGTCTTTTATTGAAAGTCCATGATTTTCTGCCATTGGAGAAACATCAGGAGTTTCAGAAGAATCAATTTTTTCTTCAGCTGTAGTTTCCTTTTCCTGGTCATCAGAAAAAACGGGAGTTAAAGTAAAAGCTTTAGAAGTGTACCCATTAATGTAGGCATCACTTTTTTTGAGTAAATTAAAAATAATTTCCTTTTCTTCCGCTTTCATCTAATCTATTCCTGAATTATGCGTTTGGATCTGGTTCGTCCGTACGAATATTTGGTTCTTTATTAAAAGTTAATTTTACAATTTCTCTTTCTTCGTAAGCTTTTCTGATTAAATCATCAACTTCGAGAGATTTGTAAATTTCTTCTGCATCTTCAACAGAGCCTCTTAAAACTGGATGACGAGGAGAGAAAAGTACACAGCAGTCTTCGTATGGAAGAATAGAAGTTTCATAAGTATCAATAAAATATGAATCTCTAATGATTTCTTCTTTATCCATTCCGCAAAGAGGGCGAAGCATTGGAAGTTCTGCAAAGTGTTCTGTTACAGTCATGTTTTCAATTGTCTGACTTGCAACCTGCCCAACGCTTTCACCTGTAATAATACATTTAGCTTTACAACGATGAGCAAGAATGTTTGCAACTTTCATCATGCAGACTCTAAGCATTAAAGTAGACCAGGCTTCAGGAGCTTTTTCTTTAATCTTCATCTGAACATCTGTAAAAGGAATAACATTTAAATATGTTGTAATTCCGTAGTATGCCAGTTTTTGTGCAAGAGTAATAACCTTCTGTTTAGCTTCTTCTGAAGTATAAGGGTATGAATGGAAATAACAGCATTCAATTTTCATACCACGGCGGAGCATTCTATATCCGGCAACTGGAGAATCAAGTCCTCCTGAAAGTAAAAGTAATCCTTTTCCGCTGGAACCTACAGGAAGTCCTCTGCATCCTACATTTGAATCAACATAAACAAAGCATCGCTCACGAACTTCAACATAAATAACAGTATCAGGTTTATGAACATCAACTTTCATGATTGATTCAACATCCCCGGCAGCTTCACAACAAATCTCGTATGAACTCATTGGAAATTTTTTATCTGAACGACGGGCATCAATTTTAAATGTTTTGCAGCCTTTCTCTGCTTCAATTTTTGCAAGTTCAAAAACAGCACGGCTGATATCTTCAATAGTTTTTTCACATACAGTAACTTTTGCCCAGCCTGTAATACCTATAAGGTGATTTAATGTAAATTCAACTTTTTCAGACTGATTTTCGTCACAATCAATATATAAACGGCCGGCTCTTAAAGTAATCTGTGAACCAGTACCTTCAAGACATTTTGCTGTATTGTGTTTTAAAAGATTTTCGAATTCCTGTAAGTTGGAACCTTTTAATGTTAATTCCCCAAGTTTTGCTAAATAAGTCATAAAATTATTATAGATAAATTCTGTTGTAAAGTAAATAAATCAAATGCTTCTAAATTGTTTAATTGATTATTCCGATAATGAATTTATGAAAAAGGCGTTTCTTGCTTTAAGCTTTTTATGTTTTTGTTTTTCTCTTTTTAGTATTGAACTTCCTGAAAGTCTTTGTGGAATCTGGGAAGGAAAAGACCGTTTTGTTTTTTTTGAAAATAATTCTGAAGGAAAAAGTCCTGAAATTGTAATTATTCTTAAAGAATATTACGGATGGTATTTTGACAGAGCTGCAGAACCAGAATCTTATAAAGCAAAAGAAAACCGCCGGCCAAATGCTGCTACTCATAAAGATGCTGAACATATTACATTTGAATTAAATCCTGTTTCCCGTTGTATTTTAACTGATAATGTTTGGGAACTTACAATGCGTTATTCAAAACGAGACATTAATTTTATTCCAATTGCTATTGTAGATAACAAAATGTATTTAAATTTCTTTATTAAGGATTTAATCGTTCCTTTGGAACAGGAAGAAAGTGAAGATGAAAACGAAAATCCTTACAACGGATTATGGCGTGGAAATTGTGTTTATGATGGAATTAAAATCTGTACTCAGGTAGATGATGAAAATATTGGTTCCTACTATATTTGGGATGACAAACTCTATGATATCCGTTACTGGAAAAGCGATATGGATTTTTCATCCGAAGAAGCATTGTATTCAAAAAATGATGTAGAATTTTATGTAGATAAACATCTGTTCAGTTCAGGAAAAGTTTATTCATGTACCAGTGGAAAAAGTAAAAAAATTCGAAATCCAATGAACCCTTTCAATTTTAATCCAGAAAACTATATTTTTAATGAAGATAAGACATTAATGGTATGTGATAAAGAACCTTATCTTGTAAAAATAGCAGATAAAAAAACAATGGAAGATTTAATGAAAATTGTTAAGGATGCTAATTCACGCAGAAAACCAAAACCTGATCCATTGTTTCCACCTTCTGATGTAGACTGGCATTGGGATTTAATTGATGAACTGGAAAAAAATAATCCTCGTATCCAGGAAGTTCGCCAGCGACAGGCAGAATTTGGTCCTAGAGGCAAGGATTTTGGACAATAATCTAAATTATTTTTTTATATATTTAATCAATTCATAATTACTGTTCTTACTTCGGTTTACCATAGCTTCATAAACTTTATTTCTTAAATCAGTTTTCTGTTCACTGGTCGAAAGATTTTCATCTGGAAAAAATGGTCCGTCTACATAAGTTACAATTCTAGGTTTTTTACCGATTTTTCTTTTGTGATAAGTATTCGTAAAACAAAATACTGGAGTTTTATACTGAACAGGGTATCTGAAAGAAAGCTCTGTAAAAGGTCTGATTTTTGTATAATAAGGCCACAAATGAGCTTCGGGATAAATCATTACAGGATGATTTTGAGAAACTCTTAATTTGATTGTTTCCAGAAAGTTTTTCGTTGCCTTCATATTGGAAGGTAAAGGTAATCCCCCTAAATATTTAAGAATTGGTCCTAGTACCGGAATAGAGAGATTTACCGGACTGATTATTACATATATAGGATTTGGATTACTTACAGCAGTTGGAATGAATGGATCCAGGCCTGGATTTGTATGATTTGCATACATGAAGTAGGTGGAGTCTTTATAAGGCTTCAATACTTCTTTATTAATTATCTTGTGCTGTTCAAAGAATTTAAGATAAAACCTGGCAGCTGGACGAATTAGAACTTTGTATAAAACAAAGCATTTGAAATTCCACCACCAGGAATTATCTCCATAAAAGTATTTTTCATCAATGATTTTTGCTTCCAATGAGTTATCAACAAAATCGTCTTCAAGCTCATTGGAATAATAGATTACCTTTTCTTTCATTTTTTTTTGATTAAAAATATTTTTCTTTACCGGATGTAAAGTAATATGCAAAATTAATTTCAGCTTCACTTACACGAATTGCTTTATCCAGCATTTCCTGTAAATATTTTTCTGCAAGCTTGCGTTTTTTATCCGGATAATTTTTCTTATAATTTACAATCTGTTCGTAGTATGGACATGCTTTTGCATATTCCCAGAAGATTTCTTCATATGTAATATGATCATATCTCCAAGGCTTTCCAAACAAATTGTAATGAATGATTTTAGGTTCTTTAATATCTTTAATATCATTTGAACTCATTGCATTCCACTGAGGTGAAAGAATTTTAATCTTTTTCTGACAAAGAACATTTAAATAATCCTGGTCAGGTGCAACAGTTTCAAAATGGTATTTATTCAAAACTTCAAGGAATCTTGCTGAGAAGTTCATATCTCTAAGCTGTTTTAAATCCATTAAAAGAATACCAGAGTTTACATAAGTTTTAACTGGAACTCCAAGTCCTTTTTCGATGTACTGAATAAAAGGAGGAACTTTCTGAACACTCTGGTCTGTAATGGCACCAATTGACATTCCATCAAGATTTTCAAAATATAGCTGAGAAATATCTCCGACTACTGCAATATCACTGTCAAGGTAAATACCTCTATCATATTCAGGGAACATTACAGGAATGAAAAGTCTGAAATAGATAGAAAGAGAGTAATAATCAGTACAAAGATTATCAGTGCTGGTTTTTGTCAATTCAGCAGCCTTATCATCCATTTTGATTAACTTGATTGTAAAGGTTTCATTTTCCAAATTCTGAAGAATTTTAAGATTTACATCAGTTATTTTAGAATACAGAATAACAATATCGTAATGATAATCCTTAGATGCGTTCTTCATTAAAGAAGTGATAGAAACTGCCATGTAAGGTACATAGTTGTTGTCGCTTGAGAAAAAAACAGGTATAGTTTTGTTTGTCATAATAAACTCCTCAAAGACTAATTTTTTAATTTAAAGTCTTTAAATATTTGCTATACAAAAGCTCATAATCTCCAAATAAGCCATCATACTCATATATCTTAAGCACTGAATGAACCCTTTCAATATCCCATGGTTTTACTGATACAGTTCTAAAAACAGGGATGAATCTAAAGGTTGTAGTAAAGTGCTGTATATATGTATCATTATGCAATCTTCTTTGGTCATTGTATAGATGTGAGAAGTACTTTTTTTTCTTTGTAACAAGATTTATTGCAGTTTGATCAGGTAAAAGCATCTTTTTTGTTCTGCAAAGGTCTCGGCATTTCTGAAAAAGATTCTTTTCGCGGATAATTTTCATGTTCATTAAAAGAATTCCGGAATTTAAATAATCTTTTACAAACAGGTTTTTCTTGAAAAAATGACTGCCATAATAATCCAAAACACCTCCAATTTCATATTTAGAAATGTCTGAATTATAGAAAGCAGAAATATCTCTTCGGCAGATTACATCATTGTCCAGATAAAGAATTTTTTCAGGAATTTCAGGAACTAAATCTGCATAAAGTCGCAGCATACAGCATGGTGTAAATCTTGTTTTAAGGTTGATAGCTGGATTATCTTTAAGAAAGAGTTCTGAAATGTTAAATAACTGAATTGTATTTTCAGGGTTATATTTTGTAATGCAACTGCGTAAGAAGTAGATGAAATCCTGAGGAATACTTTCGTAAGTTTTATTGTTTGCTTCTAAAGAGATTGTAAGAACATAAAAATTAATTGGTTCTTTACAAGTTTTAACAAGAGAAAGAATTGAAATTATTAATCCTTTTTCTATATTTTTGTCTCCACAAAATAAAATATTCATAAAATTCCCCCAACTTTATTAATTTATAAATAATTTAAGAATTAAATATTAACTGTTTGTTAATTTAGTATTAACTCAACATTAACTTTATAAAATTTTTGAAGAAATAAAATATATGAAAATAGTAGAATAAAAGCCGATTTTATGGTTAAATGTATTCTATATATTCATTTCAGAGGATGATTTTTTATGAGTTTTAAACCAGTTGATCCAAAAGTAGATTTTCCTAAACAGGAAGAAGAAGTATTAAAATTCTGGCAGGAAAATAAGATTTTTGAAAAATCTGTAAGTCAGCGAGAAGGAGCAGAGGATTTTGTATTTTATGACGGTCCTCCATTTGCAACAGGTCTTCCACACTTCGGACACTTTATTCCATCAACTATTAAAGATATTATTCCTCGTTACCAGACAATGAAAGGTAAAAAGGTTGAACGCCGTTTTGGATGGGACTGTCATGGTCTTCCAGTAGAAAACTTAATCGAAAAAGAATTAGGCATTAACTCTAAACACGAAATTGAAGAACTTGGTGTTGATAAATTCAATGACGCTTGTAAGGCATCAGTTCTTAAATATACTTCAGAATGGCGCCAGACAATTACTCGTATGGGTCGCTGGGTTGATTTTGACCATGATTATAAAACAATGAATCCTGAATACATGGAATCAATCTGGTGGATTGCAAAACAGCTTTGGGATAAACAGCTTATTTATGAAGGAAAATATATTCTTCCTTACTGTCCACGCTGTTCAACAGTTCTTTCTACTCACGAACTTGCACAGGGATATAAAGATGTAAACGATATGACTGTTACTGTTCGCTTTAAGATTACACAGGCACCAAAAGGTGTAAATGATCCTGAAATGGCAAATGGTAAAACATATTTTATTGCATGGACAACAACTCCTTGGACTCTTCCTTCAAACTTAGGTCTTTGTATGGGGCCTAATTTGGATTATGTAAAGCTTTTGGAAAAAGAATCTGGTGATTATTATATTTTTGCAGAAGCTCGTGTTCCTGCTTATTATAAAAATCCAGAAGATTATGAAATCATTTATAAAGCAAAGGGTAAGGATTTCCTTGGTGCTAAATATGAACCATTGTTCCCTTACTTTAAACAGTATGCTGATGCTGCTACTTGTGAAGCAGATTCTAAACAGAAGTGTACAGACGGTGCTTTCCGTATGTTCAATGCTGCTTATGTTTCTACAGAAGACGGTACAGGTATCGTTCATATTGCTCCTGCTTTTGGTGAAGACGACCATCAGGTATTTGCAGGTTCTGGTGTTCCGGAAGTAGAACCAATTGATGCTGAATGTAAATTTACAAAAGAAGTTCCAGATTATGCTGGTCGTTTTGTAAAAGATTGTGATAAAGATATTATGGACCGCCTTAAACAGGAAGGTAAATTAATTAAGAAAGAACAGCATATGCACTCATATCCACACTGCTGGCGCTGTAGTTCTCCTTTGATTTATCGTGGTATTGGTTCATGGTTCGTAAAAGTTGCTGATCATCATGAAGAATTACTCCGTGCCAATTCTCAGATCAAATGGCAGCCTTCACATATTAAAGAAGGTCGTTTTGGTAAATGGCTTGCTAACTCTCGTGACTGGGCTGTTAGCCGTAACCGTTACTGGGGTAACCCAATTCCTATCTGGAAATGTGATGATCCAGAATGTAAAAACTCTCTTTGTGTAGGAAGCCGTCAGGAACTTGCTGATTTAAGCGGTACTTATCCAGATGATTTACACAAACAGTATGTAGATAAAATTACTATTCCATGTTCTAAATGTGGAAAGACAATGCACCGTATTCCAGAAGTATTTGACTGCTGGTTTGAATCTGGTTCAATGCCTTATGCACAGCAGCATTATCCATTCGAAAACAAGGAATATTTTGAAAGCCATTTCCCTGCAAACTTCATTTCTGAAGGTTTGGATCAGACTCGTGGCTGGTTCTATACTCTTACAGTTCTTGCAGCTTTGCTCTTTGACAGACCTGCATTCCAGAACTGTGTTGTAAATGGTCTTGTACTTGCTTCTGATGGTCGCAAGATGTCTAAATCTTTACGCAATTATACAGATCCTGTTGAAGCAATTAATCGTTTTGGTGCTGATGCACTTCGTTTATTCTTGATTCATTCAACTGTTGTTAAAGCAGATGACCTTCGTTATTCAGATGAAGGTGTTCGTGATGTTCTTAAGTCAATTATTATTCCTTGGTGGAACTCATACTCATTCTTTGTAACATATGCAAATATTGATAAGGTTTCTCCAACTGGTCATTTATTTGATAAACAGCTTCCTTCTAATCCATTGGATGCATGGTTGCTTTCAATTACACAGAAGCTTGTTTCTGATGTTACAGTTGCTCTTGATGATTACGATTTGTCAGCTGCAATTGACCCAATTGTTAAATTTATTGATCAGCTTAATAACTGGTATATTCGTCGTTCTCGCCGTCGTTTCTGGAAATCAGAAAATGATAATGATAAGGCAGAAGCATACGAAGCACTTTACATTGCATTAAAGACTGTAGCAGAAGTTGCAGCTCCATTTGTTCCATTTATTACTGAAGAAATGTATCAGAATCTTAAAACTTCAGAAGATAAAGAATCTGTGCATCTTTGTGATTATCCAACAGTTAATAAAGCATGGATTAATGAAGCTCTTGAATTTAAGATGGCAACTGTTCAGAAAGCTGTTTCTATGGGACATAGCTTAAGAAATCAGTTTAATCTTAAAAACCGACAGCCATTGGCTTCTGTTGCTCTCGTTACTCGTAATTCTGAAGAAAAAGCTGTTCTTGCAGAAATGCAGGATGTAATTGCAGAAGAATTGAATGTTAAGAAAGTTGAATTCCATGATCGTGAAGATGAATTAGTAGAATACAAGGCAAAAGCAAACTTCAAAGTACTTGGTAAAGAACTTGGTGCAAAAATGAAAGCTGCTGCTGCTGTAATCATGACACTTACTTCAGAACAGATTCAGTCTATTCTTGAAGGTACAAACCTTACAATTGATGTAGAAGGTACTTCTGTTGAATTAAATACAGAAAAAGTTCTTGTTGAAAGATTGGAAAAAGATGATTTGAAAGTTTTGAATGAAGGAACTTTGACTGTAGGTTTGGATTCTAAAATTACAGATGAACTTAAAAAAGAAGGTTATGTTCGTGACCTTATCCGTGGTATTCAGAACTTAAGAAAGGAAAGTGGATTTGAAGTAACTGACAGAATTAATCTTTCTCTTACTGGTGATGATACACTTAAATCTGCATACGAAATGTTCTCTGATTTTATTTCTTCAGAAACTTTAGCAGTAACTATTAACTGGTCAGACGGTTTAAATAATGCAGTTACTGTTGAAGCTGACGATAAAAACTGGGGTATTTTAGTTGAAAAAGCATAATTTTATTAAAACTTGGACATTCGTAAAGGTATTTGGTTTATTTTCTTGTTTAGCATTGGCTGGTTGTAAGACTGTTCCAAATCAAAGTGTTACAACCGTTGATCCATTGAGTTTGCTGGATAACAATAGTACTTTCTATATTGCAGTACCAAAATCTGCAGATCCAGAATTAATCAACAAGATTATAAAGAGCAATATGCCTGGTGCATCTGACAGTGATATTAATCAGATTTGTTCAAGGGTTAATAAAGTTTACGCAGGAATTACAAAATCAAGAAAGTCTACAGAAATTCAGGCTGCTATTGATTCTAATATTCCTGTTAAATACATTCCAAAATTACTTACAAAAAAGAATGGCTGGGAATCTAAAGCTTATAAATCCTCTGTTTTAGATTCTAAGTCTTCATTTAGTATTTATTCTACAGGTACAGAAGGGGATAAATCATATCTGGAACTTTCCTTTCCTTCTGACAACATTGCATTATTAGGTCGCAACATTCCAACTATGCTTGATACATATGAAGAAATTCATAATGTTCCTGCTGAAGAATCTATTGGTAAGACATATACTAATGTTGATGAAGATCTTTATAACTGGCTTAAGGGTGCTGAAGATGAAATCAGATTCTATGCAAATAGTCCTGCTTCATATCTCTCAATGCTTACAGGTGCCAGTCTTGATTTAAAACTTATTGATGTTTCTGGAAGTTTTAAGCCTGATCCAAAGTATTCTAATCAGTATTTATTGACACTTGATTTTAATTTTAAGAACAATACTTTTATGAAACTTGGTAGAAATGTTCTTGCACTTGCCTTTGGTTTAACTGGTTCTGATTATGAATCAAAAAATCCAAATGCATTAACTATTACAAATATTCAGATAAGTAAAACTCAATTATATAAATTACTTATTCAATAAAAAAATGAGAGGATGAAAATGGCTGCTGACAAAATTATCTTAAAAGCTGAAGATTTGGATGGTTATCTTACAAACGAAGATATGACTGATTTGAAAAATCTTGATGACATGTTCAAAGAGACAATGAAATCATTTGAACCTTTGAATCAGGAAAAAGTAATCGAAGGTTACGATAAAATGGGTAAAGCCATGCAGGATATCTGTAAAAAACATCCTAACATTAAGGTTTATTCATTCGTAACTGAAGAAGGAGCTCATGCAGAAGCTTCTCGCGTTATTGCTAAACTTCGAGATGTAAAAACTGACCATCAGGAATTTATGTACTATAGTCAGCGTGCCTATGAAATGCTTTTTAGAATGGCTTATACAGATCAGCATTCTGATAAAAAAGGTCACATGGTTGTTCAGACTCCTGTAACATTCCCTGTTCAGAATTATGCTGTTCATAAGATTCCTGATATTGATCATAAAATTGAAAATACAGTTATGTGTGTAATGCTTCGTGGTGCTCTTTTGCCTTCAATGATTATGTCTAAAGAAATTGAAGAATATTCATCACATGGTTATAAAACACCTTTTGCATTGTTCAAAATCAGCCGTAATGATTCTAAAAACGAGAATGATATGGAATACATTATGGATTTGAACAAATCTTTCTTTAAATTGGAAGAATTAGACGGTAAAGATTTAATTTTTGCTGATCCAATGAATGCTACAGGTGGTTCTCTTGTTACTGTTGTAAAATATCTTCAGTCACAGGGTGTTCATCCAAAATCAATTGCTTTCTTTAATACAATTTCAACATTAAAAGGTTCAATTCGTGTAACTCGTGCTTTGGAAAACTGTACTTGTTATACTTTGTGGCTTGATCCTGTAATGAATGAAAAAGCTTATATTATGCCAGGTCTTGGAGATGCAGGTGACCGTTTGAATGGTTGCGATACAAAAGAAGCCCCAAGAAATCTTATTCAGCTTATTGCAGATTATGGTCATAATATTTCTGGATTGTATAAATCTCAGCTTTATGAAATTGAAAAAATCGTATTAGGCTAATTTTGAAAAAACTTATCATTTTATTATCTGCATGTTTTCTCATATTTTCCTGTGCTTCTACTGGTGGATTAAAAATACCAGGTCAGGGTGAAAAAGAAATCCAGAATATTTATTTAGAATATATAAATCTTGCAGATAGTTATTTTTCTCTTGAAAAATATGATAAGGCTTTAACTTACTACGAAAAGGCTCTTTCGAATAAAGAAACTTATTGGACAGTTTATTATAAAATTGCTAAATGCTATGCATATAAAAAAGACTGGTCTAGAAGTCAGGAATATTTTTCTAAATTATATGAAAGAGATCCTGACAATTCTTCCTTAAAGGCATCTCTCGCTTATATTTATGCAATGAATAAAAACTTTTCAAAAAGTGAAGCTATGTACGAAGAGTTGATTTGTGAACAGCCTTCTGTTTCAGATTATCTTGTAAATTATATTGCCATTTTAATAAAAGACGAAAAAAAATCGGAAGCTGTTGATAAGCTTTCTTTGCTTAAGGAACAGTTTCCGAATAATACAAATATTTCAAAATTTGAAGCACTTCTTAAAGAACCAGAATCAAACTAGTCTAATTCTGAATATCTTCTATATTTTGCAGCATCGGCTCTAAATGCAATTACAGGTGCTGTATTTCCTTCTACTGCATAATTTAAAGCTTCCTGTGCTTCGTGTGTAATTGTTCTTGAGTTTACGATTCTGATACTTCTAGATGAAATACCAATGAAACAATCATTATTATCTTCTGGCAGTATGGATTTTAAGTCAGCCACAAGTTTATCTGCAAAAATGATAGCTTCGTCTACTGACATATTAATTTTCATACCGGCAAAACAGTCATCGCTATATTCAAAAATTAAATCTCGGAACTGGAAATGAGTTTCGATGATTCTGCAGATGATTCCAAGTAATTTATCAGAACAATTAAGTAAAACTGGAATCTTGATGATGAACAGGGATAAATCAAACTCAGATGCAGTTGCACGATGAAGTTCATTTGTTAATCTTGTTTCAAGATAACTCTGCCATCCAAAACCTGTTACAGGGGAGAATAGTCCAGCTGGATCTGTATTTGTCATTTCCATAGGTTTGCTTTCTTCTGCTGGTAATGTTGGTTCATCTTCTTTTTCTTCTGGAATAGGTGCAGCAACTGGTTCAACTGGTTTTACTGTTTCTGATTCAATATCTGTTGCTTTTATAGAAGATGTCTCTTCAGCTGCTGTTTCTTCGGTAGTTGTTGTTTCGTCCATAGCTGGAGTTTCTTCTTCGAAAACTACAGGTTCTTCTGTAATAACTTCACTTTTTTCAGCAATATTAATATCTTCACAATGATCGATATGTTCATCTTCAGCAGGTTCAACATAATCAACCTTGTTCTTTTTTGGATTTACAACATAAGTTTTTGTTTCTGATTTATTTGATGAAAAAAGATTTGAGAGCAAAATAAAAATAATAGTTACAATTGTTGCAGCAAGGATTATAAGGAAAGTAAGTCTTGCATATTTAAAAATTGAAACTGGACGGATTAAATATAAAGAAGACTGAATTCTATATGTATTATTTCCTTTTGTAAGATTTATTTCTCTTGAATTAATGAGTTTTGTATTTGTATTTGTGAAAATTACATTAGATGGGTATGAATATAAGTTTTTTTCGTTAACATCA
This sequence comes from Treponema sp., assembly GCA_045627625.1. GTDB lineage: Bacteria > Spirochaetota > Spirochaetia > Treponematales > Treponemataceae > Treponema_D. The sequence continues at coordinate 35,923 of JAZQOB010000069.1, read as the reverse complement.
ATTTTAAGGAAGGCAAAATCGTCTAGTGATCCAATGATTTTAAGCAATTCATTAGTATATTCTTCTGTTCCTGGAAGTTTGTAATCAGGAATAGTAAGAATTGAATTTTTTACAGTATCAATTCTTTTTTGAATTCTTAATTCACTATGGTTGTATTCATCCACAATATTATAAGCGAAAAATCCAATGGCACCTGCAAAAACAAGTGAAGCAAGAATGGAATAAATTATTGTAAAAACCTTTTTCATAAAAATTACCTTTTTAGTGCTTTAATTGCCAGATTATGTAATTCATTTAATCCAGTATTACTTTTATTATCGTATTTTTTTAAAGCAGACATAAGAGGTAATATTGCAATATCTTCATTCTGTAAATCATTTATTGAGTTTAATTCATGATCAGAAACTTTTTCAAAGAAGCTATTAAACCAGGTAATATATTTAAAGTTATCTTTTTTATCAGTCTTTATACATTCTTTAAAGTTTTGAATGTAATAAACATTGTTTTCCTGTTTTAAAATTTTCATATTAGAACTATTAATAAAATTTTCAAAAGAAGAACGGTATCCATCTAGAATATCAGTAGTTTTTATGGATTCAGATTTTGTGATTAAAGGCGCCCTGAACATGAGTTTTGAAAACATTTGTTCTGAAGATAATTTTTTTTCTGCAGTTGAATTATATAAATTATCAAGATATGTGCCAGAAGTATAAGTTTTTCCTTTTATATATGAAAAATCTGCTCCATAAACCTGAATATTTTTGAATCCTAATTTACAAGCTAAATCTAAAGCGGCAATTGTTACTGTTCCACTTCCAGAGTTCAGTTCTAAAAATGCTGAGTAGTTGTTATTTATTAAACTTCCTAATGGATGTCCGGAGGTAAAGAAAAATAAATTATCTTTTTGTTTTCTGTAAATTTTTTTTACAGCAGAAGAGTTACCACAAATATCAAAATAATAATGAGTTTTTTCACTTATATTTGATAAAAAATGAGAAGAAGAAATATACTGACCATCAAGAGAAACAACTATATCAGCATAGGATTTTCTTTTAAGTAATGGTCCTATAGCAGTATCTGTAGCAATAATAAAGTATTTTTCCCGATTACTAATTAAATCATTTGAAGTTTGATCAAGACTGGGACCTGCCGCTAGAATTGCAGCAGTTTTGAATTTATCGATAGTAATAGAGTTTTCAGTTATTTTTTCGTAGATTTTTAAGTTTGATAGTATATTTTTATTCCAGATTTTTCCAAAATGATGTTGTACAGAATAATCTGCTGAAACAGTTGCAAAAGCTTTTTGAATTTCATTCTGAATTAATGTTTTGTATTGTAAATTTTCTCTGACCCAGGCAGGATTTTCTACTAACTGAAACTTATTATAAAAAACAGGAAGAAACTGTTTTGTTATAGTTTCATTTAATTTTTCAATAGTTGTAAAGCATAGGTTTTTATTCTGCTGAAGACTTTTTACCTGGGGAAGTGTAGAAATTAAATCTAAATCTTTTTGTGTGTTTTCTACACAAATTATAAAAATTTCTTTGTATTTTTCCAGAAGTTCTTTTACTAAAAGTCCGCATCCAATTCCAAGAAGAATTATAAAATCACCTTCAATCTGAAGATTTTCTGAAAGTCGTTTACAGTCATTCTCAGGATTATATTTTGATTCTATTGTTCGGTTAGTAATAGTTTGAGGTATTAAAATTCCGGTTTTAGCTTCGATAATCTGAGAATATAATTCCTGTACTAACATTGTAGAATTTTCCATATTTTATTTTCGAAGGAAACCTTCTTTTTATTTAAGTTTTTGATTAATTTTTCTTTTTCATCAGGAGTCTTGGAATGAGATATTGAAAGATAGTCAATTGGAAACAACTGTTCTAGAAGTTCGTCTTGCTCTATGTTATCAAAAAAACTTTTAATTATATTTTCTATAGAATTTTTACTTATGCAACTAGAAATATAATTAATTTTATTTCTCTCTTTTAATTCTTTTAGTTTTAGTTCAAAATTGTCACAAGTAATGTCATTTATATTACCGAGTTTATTCAAAGATTTATCAATAACTCTGTAAAGTGAATTAGTGTCTGAGAGGGAAGCAAACCAGTTTTTATAAATATCAAGACTTGTTTTATTCATTTCTCCTGATGCAATTCTCTTTTCTTTTGAGCGTAATTTATAATCACTTAAGGAGTTATTAAATTCCAGTTCATTTGGTTGAGTATGTTGAAAACCTTTTGCAAAGCTGAGATCTAATCCACAAAAGAATATTTCTTTTGAAGTAATATTTCTGGCAAATTTATAAGCAGTTCCACTAACAGTTCCGTTTCTTTCGCCTTTCATACAAACAATATTTGTTTTATCTATAAGTTTTGAAGATATTCCGTCTGAATAATTCAATAGTATTATAGGAATATTTTTTAAAATATTTTTTGAACAGGCTGCTTCTGAACCTAAAGCAAGAGGAATATTATATTTATTTAATTTCTTTAGGTGTTCCTTTGCATAATATCCACCGTCTGTACTCATGCATAAGTCCGGAATAATTTTTTCATTCAAAAGAACGGGAAGTGCAGAGGATAAACAGATCAGGAAAAACTTGTTTCTTAATTTTTTAATTACTGGTAATGAACTTTTTAGGCTGGGACCAGAAGCGGTAATTACAACCGGTGTATCGATTATATTGATTTTACAGAAATTATTACCATATTTTAAAATATTAATGGAATTAATAAGCCATTTTTTTTCAAAATACTGCCGGGTCGTTAAAATTGTTTTACCATAGTTTAAAGCTTTTTTATATTCGTTATAAAAATCAATAATTTGTTCCCTAAAAAGATTTTCAGCTTGTGGCCAGATTATAACTTCGGAATTAAGCAGTACAGATTCATTAAATTTTGAAATCAAATAATCAGAAATTCTTTTATTTTCGATAATAAAATCCCAGGGACTAGAAGATTCATTAAAATCCTTTAATAGGCGTAAAATACCAATTTTGGATTCTGGAAATTTTTCTTTAAGGATTGAATATAAATAAGAAAAACCAGGCTCAACTAAAATAATTAAGTCTGGTTTTGTATTCTGAAAAGAATAAGCAGAAATAAACCTTTCTGCTTCTCTTTGTGGATTATAAGAAGAATGATAAAAAATAGAATTTACAGTAAAAGTCTTTTGATTATTTTTAGAAGATAAATACTGTAAATCCAATTTATTCAGCCTTTAAAAATGAAGTAATTTCTGAATAAGATGAAGCTGTTCCTAAATTATGAAGAATTACTAAATCAGCCTGATCATTCAAAATTGTTTCAAGATTTTTCTTTAAATGCTGTAAGAATAATTTGTCTTCAATTTGAGTTTTAGTAAAACTAATAAAATTAAAAGCAGATTCACTTGTATGATAAATATAATAATGTCTGTTAAGATAAGAATTTAACTGATACCACAATACCTGGTAAATAATTTTCTTAAAGTAATCAAGATAATCAATATTATCCAGATTGAGTGCAAGGAATGTTTTAACAGCTTTTTCAAAATCAATTGAATATTTATTGATTACTGAATCAACTGAAATTTCAATTTTTGAATTATCAATTTCTTCAGGTTTTTCTTCTTTAAGAAGTTTAAAATCTTCAAGAAGGTCTGCATCATCTGTCAAATCAACTTCATCAATCGAACAAATCATTAAAATTTTGCTGGATTCAGCTGAAAAATAAATATAAATATTTTCAACTTTTTCTTTTAAATTAAAAGAAAGAAACTGATAGAATGGGGTAATAGTACTGTCAGAAGTTGAAAATCTATACCACTGATTCTTAGAAGGAATTGTTCCGTTCCAGAAATCTGCAGTTGAAAGTGTCTGAATTATAGAAATACCATCAAATCCAATACAATCAGAAACTACATATTCGTTATCATGTAATTCTAAAATTGCACAGGTTGAAAGAGAATATTTTTTTGTAAATTCAAAAAAATCCAATCTTGCTTCAGAAGATTCTTTTACATATTTCTTCAGTAATTCAATAGAATTGGATTTTACATTTGATTTTTTAGGAAGTGGAATAGATTCAAAATCAATTCCACTTTCCATAATAACATTTAAAAGACCCATTAGAGTAATCCTAATTCAGAGAAAAGCTTTTTGTAAGTAGCATATTCTGGTGATTTTGCAAATTCAATAATTTTATCTTCAGGAAGATTTTCAAGTAACTGATCCATGTATTTAAGAACAGACTTAATATCTTTCTTTAATTCAGTTGTATTATCTTCTGTTTCTACAGGAGTATCAATTGGTGTATCTTCTGTAATAAGATAATTGATATTTGTATCAGTAAGATCATTGTTGTCATCAGTAGTAATGAAGTCATCTTCAAAACTAGCATCAATTGGATTTTCAGCAATGATTGTTTCATCCTGAGAAATATCTGAAAGCTCAGATTCATTAATAGATGTTTCTTCAACTGGAACTTCTGGATTTTCTTCCATGATTGTTTCAGCAGTAAGATTGTTTGACTGTTCTACAGAATCCATAATTGAATCAAAAGCAAAATCATCTGTTTCTGCAGTTTCTCCAATTACTGTTTCTGGTGTATCAAATACATCTTCAAATACATTTTCTTCAACAGAAGTTTCTGGTTCAATTTCGTTTTCAACTGTATCAGCAGCAACAAAACCGTTAGCTTCGTTGATTACATTCATTACAGTTGGAACTTCTTCTTCATTAAGTGCAAGTTCCTGATCAATTACTTCTTCAGAAGAATCCATGTTCCATTCAGATTCTGTATCTACTGGAATAGAGATTTCTGCAGGAAGATCATCTTCAATAGAACTAACTTCATCAGTATCAATTGTTTCAAAAACTTCAGTTTCAGGTGTTGTTTCAGAAATATCTGCAAAATTAAATTCTTCAGTTGGTTCTTCTGTTGTAACTTCAGTTGTTTCAATTTCATCAACAGAATCAAAACTGAAGTCATCATCTACAGAACTGAAGAAACCATCATCAGCTGCAGCTTCTGTTTCAGTAACAGCTGTTTCTTCAATAACAGGAGCTTCTACTTCAGTAATTACTGGAGTTTCATCAGCAGGTTCATCAACGGATACAAAAGAATCTTCAATTGCAGGCTCTTCTGTGTTAACAAAATAATCTTCAACCGCTGGTTCTTCAACAGATACGAATGAATCTTCAGCTGCAGGTTCTTCAACAGAAACAAAAGAATCTTCAATTACAGGTTCTTCTGCAGCTACGAACATTGAAGCATCATCTGCAATAGTTTCTACTGTATTATCAACCATAACATCATCTAATGAAGGTTCTTCTACAAAAGTTTCTTCATCAATAACTGGTTCATTTTCTACAACATTATCATCAAAAATATCAAAACTTTCTTCAACCGATTCTGAAGGAGTTTCAACAGCAATTGTTTCTTCTACGATTGTTTCATCTGCAGAAGTTTCTTCAGCAACTACAGTTTCTTCTGTTAAGTTTGCAGAACTCATAATATTTGAGAGTTCGTCAGTAGAAAGGGCGATTGTTTCATCACCATCATCACTGTCAAAGAAGCCACCAGAAGACTGAGTTTCTTCAACAGGAGTTTCAGGTATAATTTCGTTATCAAAAGATGCAGAAGGAGTAACAATTCCATTCTTTTCTTCCATCTTCATAGTTGCAAGATCTGTTTTAAGAGATTTCATTTCAGCTCTTAAGTTTGCAAGTTCTGCTGCAAGCTGACTTAAAATGTCGTTGCCAGCTGGAGTAGAAGCAATTGCGTCTGCTGTACTTTCAACAGCTGCAACAGATTCAGAAAATTCTTCAACAGTATCAACATTTTCTACATTGTCTGCAATTTTAACTTCATTTACAACTGGAGCAGAAGATGCAACTTCGTTCTGAACAGAAAGATCATAATCAATAACCTGTTCGCGGTTTTTAGCACTTTCAACATCCTGTGTTACAGGAGTTTCTTCAGCTTCTGCATCGATACCAAAATCAGAAAGATCAATTTCTTCTGCATCAATATTGTCACCAGTAAAATCTTCATTACTGATTTCTTCTGTTGTATTTTCAGTATAAGATGTTTCATCATCAGAATCATCATCAACAAAATCTTCCATTACTGAAGAATTGTATTCTGTTTCAACCTGATCAGCAGATGCATCAAAAGAAATATCCATTTCAAGTGGCTTTTCATCTAAAACTTCTTCTTCCTGTTTTGGTGTATCATCCATTGAGAATTCACCATCAAAGAAGTCGTCAAGTGAGATTTCTTCAGAAACATTTGCCTTTTCAGCATCAGGACCTTTTCCAGCTTCATAACCGTTATTTCCGGCAGCAACGGATTCATCTGAGAAACCTTCATCCATAAAGTCATCCAGAGAAATTTCAGTTTCTTCTGAATCAGACATCATATCTTCAAAAGAAACTTCTTCGGTTTCTGTAGTTTCTTCTGTTGTTTCAAAAGCATCTACCGAAATTTCAGTTTCTTCTGTTGCTGGCATTTCAATTTCTTCAGTTTCAGAAATTGATTCAGAAATATCAGCTGAAATATCATCAAAACTAACTTCATCAGTATCTTCGATTGTTTCAGAAGAGAGAGGGGCTTCTGTTGTTTCTTCTGTTGAAGTCAAATTATCGTCTGTTAAGTCAAAATTATCAAAATCTGGAAGATCCATTGAGAAATCTGCAACCTGAGCGTCAATTGCACTGTCAATATCATCCATTATGTCTGCAGTTCCAATTTCTTCAGAAGCTGCTTCTTCAACAGTTTCTTCAGCATCAACTGTATCGTTAAGATTTTCATCTGTAAGGCTGATTCCTTCTTCAAAGGCATCAAAATTGATGTCACCAAAAGAATCTGAAGTTTCATCTGCAGTAACAGTTTCTTCTATAATATCTGACTGGTTAAAACCACTTGTAAGATTATTTAATTCGTCGGAAGTTAAAGTTGTATCATCAGAATTATCACCAAAAATAGAATCTTCTTCTGTTTCTGCTGGAATATCCATTGGATCAATTACAGTGTCTTCAGAATCAACTAAGTCCGAAAATTCAGATGTATCAAAATCTAAAGATTCATCAAAATCAGGAAGATCTAAAGAACTAGCAAAATCTAAGTCATCTGTTAATAACTGTGAATCTTTTTCCAATTCTTCGTTTTCATTATTAAAAATATCGCTCATTTTTTCCTCTCTATGGAATTTTGGTTTTATATTTAATTTTCGGCAACTTTTTATATAAAAAACACAAATATATTTTAATTATAACACACATTTTTATTTCAGGAAACAGAAATAAAGTTCCGATAAAGTATATAATTATGAATCGTGCAAAGTATTTGTTTGTTATTTTTATTGGTACATTAGTTTATGTTTTGTTGTCTATTTCTGTTGGACAGAATAGTATTTCCTGTTATAAGGCTATGGAAGAAGAACGCCGTCTTGTAAGCAAGAATGCAAGTGATATTAAAAGTATTAACACTGAACTTCAGCTTGAAATGACTGCTCTTAAAAATGATCCTGCTGTTATTGCGGCTTATGCCAGAAAACTGGATTATGTTGCAGAGGATGAAAAGCTCATTAAAATTACCGGCTTAAAACCTATGCAGACAACAATTTACAATACAGGTTCTATTGTTAGACATACTGAACCTACATTTGTATCTGAAGAATTTTGCAAAACAGTTTCTGTTCTTGCAGGTCTTGTATTCTTTTTTATTTTCTTTATTTATGATATTCTTCATGGAAACTTCGGACTCTCGAAAAAAAAGCAGAGTTTTGTAAAAGGTATTCCATTGTATGATGTTCAGCAAATCTAATGAAAATTCAAAAAATCTTTGTATAGATTCTTTAATAAACGGAAAAGTTATTATTATTCCTACTGATACAGTATATGGCTTTTCTGCTATAGTTTCTGATTACTTTGATTGTGATGAAAGAATTCGCAAAATCAAGGGAAGGGAAGAAACAAAACCTTTTATACAGCTTATTGCAAATCCCCAGGATATTTTTAAATACACCTCAGATGAAATCCCCCGGAATTTATTGAATTACTGGCCTGGTCCATTAACTATTATTGCAACTGATAATCGTTTAACTGGTTCTAAAATTAATACTACAGCTTTTCGTTGTCCAGGTGATAAATGGCTCAGAGATATTATTGAAGAATGTGGAATGCCTGTTTATTCTACCAGTGTAAATCGCAGCGGAAAACCTGTGCTTGAAACTGAAAACGAAATAATCTTGGAATTTGAAAAAGAAGTTGATTTAATAGTATTAGATGGTGATAAAAAAGATGCAGTTCCTTCAACAATTGTAAAAATCGAAAATGGAAAAGCAGTTGTTTTGCGTCAGGGTGCATTGGAAATTAAAGATTAATCTCTTTTTGTCCAGCTTACAGAAATCTCTCCCTTTACTGCAGCTTCATCTTTAAGAATAAGGGTGCTTTTTGTTCCTTCCAGTTTGTTTTCATCAACAATATTAAAAGTCCATTTAATTGGCTCACAGTCTAAGGCTGCTGTCAATGCAATAGGTCGTGGAATATCAGGGTAGAAGGATGCATTTGATTTTCCATTCTGAGAAATAATCAATTGATTTGAACTGTCTATATTCAAGGTGATGTTCATTGAAGCTCCGTTTTCAAAAATTACAAAGCCTCTGCCACCTCTCATAATCACAATTTTAGAAATTCCGTTTTCTCCAATCCAGGTTCCAGCTAAAGTTTCAAGAGAATTAAAGGCAGGGGAGTCTGTAGCTTCAACCTGAGGAGAAGGATTAGATTTTGAAATTTCCTGTACAGAAGAATAATTAGTATTTAATGTAATAAGTTTTCTTAAGGAATCCTGAAGAACAGATTTTGGTTCCATAAGAATTTTGTAATAAGAGTCATATTCTTTGGATTCTGTTTTTACAAGATTCTTTTTATTGTCAATGATATTTAATGTTGCAATCCAGGTTGTTGAAGTTTTACTTTTTTCGATAATTGCATAAAAAGAAAGATTCTCTTTTGAAAGTTCATCTCTTGAAGGTTCTGTTGTTAAATTTTGATTTGTTCGCATATCCGAAACAAAAAGATCATCAATTTCGCAAAGCTGAGTGTAATATAAATCGCTGGTCATTTTGTAGATATTTGAATCTATTTCAGAAGATATTACTCCATAGTAGTCAAGACTATAAGCTTCCTGGCCCAATAAAGGAGTTGAAAGTAAAACGAGAAAAACAATTAATGATAAATACTTTAATTTACCTGTTTTCAAATATCTTCCTTTAGTTATCTGTTCATGTTAGAGAATTCTCTCTGAATATCTCTCTGAACATCTCTGTCTTTTATGCTGGCTCTCTTGTCGTATTGTTTCTTACCTTTACAAACTCCAAGTGTAACTTTTACACGGCCATTCTTTAAATAAAACCCCACAGGAATCAAAGTGTAACCTTTTTCTTCAACTTTTCTGGTTAATCTTTTTATTTCTTCTCTATGGAGCAATAGTTTCTTTGGTCTGTCAGGGTTGTGATTAAATACACTTGAAAATGCATATTCAGAAATATGCAGATTCTTTACCCAAACTTCGCCATTTATAATTTCAGCAAAGCTGTCTGGAAAAGAAATATTTCCATTTTTTACCGATTTTACTTCTGTACCTTCCAATGCAATTCCGCATTCGTAAGTATCTTCGATAAAATAATCAAAACGAGCTTTTCTGTTTTCTGCTATAAGTTTTGTACCTTCTGCCATAAAATATTATTATAAAGTAATGTCTTATTGCTTTCAATATTCTAATCATTACTTTCTTATTGTAAGTTACCCTCGTTTATGTTATTTTTATATATAGAATTCTAATGGGGAATGAAAATGAATAAAAAAATATTTGACTATTCTTATACTCTTAAAAAAGAAAAACAACATCGGGATATAATGCTTTTAATTTATATTGCCAGTGCAGTTGCTTTTATTTCCATTTTATTTTCTCTTGTAATTTTCCCGGTTAGAATTAATACAAATTCAATGACTTCACAAATTAAAAAACAGTCAGTGATTATGGTTACACCTTTGGTAAAAAATCCCCAGAGAGGACAGGTTGTTTTATTGAAGGCTCCATCCCCATTAAAAGTATCTCCAATCAGAAAAATTGCTTCTTCAATTACAATGATTTTTACTGCACAGCAGGTTTCCTTGATGGAAGATGAAGCTATTGCCGGTAGCTGTGATCATCTAAGACGAGTTATTGGACTTCCTGGGGATACCGTTTATATTTCAGATTTTGTTGCACATGTAAAACCTAAGTCCGAAAAGCATTTTCTTACAGAGTTTGAATATGCAGAACGGACTTACAATCTTGATATAAAGCCTTTGCCTGAAAACTGGGATTCTTCCAACGGGTTTAGTGATTCTTTTGAAGAAATCACTTTAGGTGGAGATGAATATTTTGTTCTTTGTGATAACCGAAATGTCTATGATGATTCAAGACTCTGGGGACCTGTAAAACAGGAACAAATCAAAGGCAGAGCATTAATCTGTTATTTCCCATTTAAGAATTTTAAACTTTTCTAAATTGAACGCTAATTATTCAATATATATCCATATTCCTTACTGCCTTTCAAAATGTGCCTACTGTGATTTTTACAGCAGGCCAGTTTGTAACGGTCATAATGCACAGATAGTCCCACAGGATTATGTAGATGCACTTTGCAATGAAATTTCTACAGAACTGTCTGAATATAAAAATCGGCTTTGCAAATCCATTTATATTGGTGGTGGGACTCCAAGTTTGTTATCAAAGCATCAGCTGGAACAAATAATTCACACTTTGAAAACCTGTTCCAATTTTAAAAAAAATCTGGAATTTACTCTGGAAGCAAATCCTGATGATATTACAGAGGATTTTCTGAAGTTTATTTATTCTCTTGGAGTAAACAGAATTTCCTGCGGCATTCAATCTATGAATGATCAGGTCTTAAGTTTTATTAATAGAAGGGCAAAGAGAACAGAAAATCTTAAGGCTCTTGATTTATTAAAAAAATACTGGAAAGGAACTTTATCTCTTGATTTGATTTCTGCCTTGCCTTATGAAACTGCAGAAACTTTTACAGAAGGATTAAAACTTGTTATTGATGCAAATCCTGATCATATTTCTTTGTATTCTCTTACAATTGAAGAAGAAACTCCTTTAGGTCAAATGGTGAATAATGGTACTGTTGAATATGATTTTGATGGTGCAGATGAAATGTGGCTTTTGGGAAGGGATTTACTGGAAAGCAATGGCTATAATCAGTACGAGATTTCAAATTTTGCAAAAAAAGGATTTGAATGCATTCATAATAAAACTTACTGGCACCATCAGGATTATTTAGGTTTTGGAAGTGGAGCAACTGGTACCGAATATAAATCAGGTTTTGGTTATAGAAAAACAAATACGACTGAAACTGAAAAATATATTGATTTCTGGAAAAACGGAATTCAAGAGAAAATTACTATTGAAGAAGAAGTTGAACCGAAAGTAAGCTGTTTTGAATTTTTTATGATGGGACTCAGGACTTTAGAAGGCATTACTGCTTCTGAATATGAATATTATTTTGGAAAAGAGATTCCTTCTTCTGTAAAAGAATTGTTTTTAGAATGGAAAGAAAATAATCTGGCAGTTGTAGAGCCTCTGAATACTGGTTCAGAAGTAACTACCAGATATGCATTGAACAAAGATGGAATTCTGTTTTTGAATTCATTTCTTGAAAAATTAGATGTTTAGGATTCAAAAGGAATTGTAATAATAAAAGTTGTTCCTTTATTAATTTCTGATGTAACATCAATATTCCAGCCATGAGTTGTAATAATGTTTTTTACAACAGAAAGCCCAACACCCATACCTTCTTCACGACGGGAATTTGTTCCTCTATAGAATAAATCAAATATATTATTTAAATCCTTTTTATCAATTCCACAGCCAGTGTCTTCAATTTTAAGAATTATTTCCTTTTCGTTCTGAAAAGCGATGATTTTTATGATATCTCCGTCTTTGGTGTAGCGGATAGCGTTTGTAATTAAATTTTCAAAGGCTCTGGTTGCCAGCTGAGGATCAAAAGGAACCATAATATTGTGAGGAAAATCAATTTCTGAAATGAATTTTCTTTTGAAAACTTCATTTGCAATTTCTGTTTCTTTTGCAAAGGCAGTAATAAATTCAGTTATTGAATTAGGGCAAAGATTGTTACGGATTTCGTTGCTGTCCAGTTTCATAAAATCAATTAAAGTATTGATCATTCCCTGAAGCTGGTTTGTTTTATTAAGTACCAGATGTAAAGTCTGATCAATTTCTTCTGGTTCTGTAATAATTTCATCACATAAAGCTTCTGTGTAGCCTTTAATAACTGCAACAGGTGTTCTTAAGTCGTGACTCATTCCCATGACAAATTTGTTTTTTGCATTTTGAGCTTCAACCAGAGAAATTCTCATTTTATCAATATGTTCTGTAATAGAAGTAATTTCGTTTGTAGGAAATTTTCGATATCCGGAAGATAAATCTTCGTTAAGATGGCCTTCTGAGATTTCCTGAGTATGATTTTTTAAAGTTGTAATTGATTTTGAAATCGAAAGGAAGATAAGTACAACATAAATCAAAAGAAATGAAACAATTATAAAAAGAAAAATAGTCAGGGAAAGCATAAAATGATTTCTTGTTCCCATTGCCTTTTTTTCTCTTGGAACGCGGGTTAAAATCATATATTTATGATTTTTAATTGGGGCTGCGGTAAACTGATAAAAATATTGTTTTGCAGTTTTATCAATCTGAAACCATAAATCGTGCTGTGAAAAATTAGCATTTGCCTTGATTCCAGGCATGTTAGAAATTAATACTTTAAAATTTTCAGTTAAAATTGCAGTTTCAATGTCTTTAGGAAGATTTGAAATCAACTTTTCAAGTTCGGCATATTCATTTTCAGAAAAAGGCTGTGTCTTATGGTTACGGATTTCCTTAAAACCTTTAATAAGCATTCTTTCCTGGGAATGAACATAATAATTACTGACAAAATAAATAACACATAAAAGAGGAATTGAAATAATTGCGGCAGCTAAAAGTGTAAATTGTTTTTTAATTGTCATTTTATAAAGTTTTTATACAATCCTTTTCAAAAATATAACCTTTTCCGAATACAGTTTTAATGTATTCAGATTTATCAGGTCTTTTTCCGAGTTTTTTTCTTAAGCGCTGGATATAAACTGCAACTGCTGTAATATCTCCAAACTGAACTTTCCATACATTTTCAAAAATTGTTTCAGGTGAAAGTATTTCTCCTGCATGATTCAAAAGATATTCAAGAACTTCATATTCTTTTGTGGAAAGAGGAATTTTTTCGCCAGCTTTTTTAAGAACACAGCTGCTTAATAGGAAAGTGTAATCGTCAAATAAAATAGAATCTTCTGGAAGTGTAGAAAAAATTGTTCTTCTAAGATTTGCTTTTACTCTTGCAACTAAAACACTTGGTGAAAATGGTTTTGTAACAAATTCATCTGCTCCAAATCCAAGTCCTTTAATAATATCTTCATCCTGATCTCTTGCAGAAACAATCATAACCGGAATAGCGATTTTGAAATTTTTTCTGAATTCATTAAGGAAATCAAAACCACTCATTTGTGGCAAGTTCAGGTCAAGAATGATTAAATCTGGATATTCTTCGGTTTTTAAGGTAGAAAGACAGTCTTCTGCAGTAAAGAATGATTTTGAACGGATTTCTGATTTAGTTAAATAAAGGCATACAAGTTTATTAATAGCTTCTTCATCTTCAACAACATAAACTAAAGGATTAGTGCTGCTCATTACAAAACCTCAAAAAATTAATATCAATAATTTTAGTATAATATTTTTTAATGAATTATCTATTAATTTTTGTGAATATAACATTTTTTTAATTTTGAAAAAATCTCTACTAATATATTTATTGAAATATTACGAAATTATAGTATAATTGTAGTGATTTTAAAAAGGTGTGTCATAAATGATTGATGTAATTCGATTAGACGGTAAAAAGTTCTGGATAAATCCTCATATGATTGAAAGTATGGAATCGACTCCGGATTTAACCCTTACAATGTTATCTGGAAAAAAAATCATTGTAAGAAACTCTCCTGAAGAAATCACTGAAAAAATAATTACCTATAGACAAAAATTGGGAATAGATAAGCAAGAGGTATTGTAATGGATATAGCTACTTTACTTGGTATTATTGGTGGTGCTGCCATGATCGTCATGTCAGTATTGACATCTGGTGGTTCATTAGGTGGTATTATTGATATTCCATCAGTTTTCATGACAATTGGTGGTTCATATTTTGCAATGTTCATTGCTGCTCCATTAAAAAAAGCTCTTGGTATGTTCAAGGTAATGGGAAAGGCATTTAAGGTTCCTGATTTTGGTGAAAAAAATATTGTAATTAATATGCAGACATTATCAGAAAAGGCTCGTCGTGAAGGTATTCTTGCCCTCGAAGATGGTTTGGATGATCTTGATAATCCTTTTATGAAAATGGGTTTGCGTCTTGTTGTCGATGGTACAGACGGTAATATTATTCGTTCAATCATGGAAAACGAAATGAACCAGATTGAAGCTCGTCATATGGAATGGATTGGTTTGATTAATACTTGGGCTGGTTTTGCTCCTGGTTTTGGTATGATGGGTACTGTTCTTGGTCTTATTGGTATGCTTCGTAACCTTGAAGATAAATCTTCTCTCGGTCCTAACATGGCGGTTGCTTTGATTACAACATTGTACGGTTCTATGATGGCCAACTGGTTGATTACTCCATTTGCAACAAAATTGACTGCACATAATACACAGGAAATGCGTTCAAAAGAAATGATTATTGAAGGTGTTCTTGCTATTCAGGCTGGTGAAAACCCTCGTATTATGGCACAGAAACTTCTTACATACCTTGATCCAGTTACAAGAAAAGCAATTGAATCTGAAGTATTAAAAGACTAGTTTGGTTATTTAAGATAAATTAATAGGGAATAGATATGGGAAAGAAAGCAAAGGCTCCAGAGAAACCATCACAAGCCTGGTTAGGTACCTACGGTGATATGATTACACTTATGTTGTGTTTCTTTGTAATGCTTTATAATCCATCTGAAATAGATCCAACTCAGTTGGCAACTATTACACAGAGTTTACAGATGCAGGAAACAGAAACTACTTCTGGTGGTATGTCTCTTTCTGCTGGTAGACTTTCTGATTTGGGAAATAATATAAACTCTCTTCCTGCATTGGAAAGAGGAAAATCTTTAGGACTTGCTAAAAAGAAAGCAGTCAGTTTGCTGGCCCCTGTAATTAATTCAAATAAAATTACAATTACCAGTGATGAAAGAGGTCTTGTTATTTCTCTTCTTTCTGATAATTTCTTTGAAGAAGGAAGTGCAGAATTAAATATAGAAGAAACAAGAGAAACTTTACTTAGACTTTCGGAGTTTTTCCAGTCAAGCGAAGTAAAAGACCGAAGATTCAGAATCGAAGGTCATACAGATAATGTTCCGGTAGCAGATGATTCAATTTTTGCAAGTAACTGGGAATTATCTTCACAAAGAGCTATTAATGTTCTTCATTATCTTGCCGATTATGGAGTAGACGAAAATAAATTTTCAGTTGCTGGATATGCTGATACTCGTCCAATGCGTTCCAACGATACTCGTGAAGGACAGGCATATAATAGACGAGTTGATATAATTATCCTAGACGAAGGACATTTTTAATGTTATCATATAAACTAGTATTGTTTGCTGGAGGGGAAAATGGCAGATGATGAAGACTTGGGCCTCGGTGATGATGTAAGTTCTCCTGCACCTTCGAAAAAAGGTGGGGTTGGTGGAGTTATTACAGGCTTTCTTAAATGGATTATTCTCGGAATTGCAGCAATTATCGTAATTGTTGTTGTTTCTTTTATTACAGTTAAATTGGTTACTGGAAATTCTTCAAAGAAACAGGTTTATACACCTACAGGAATGGAAGAATATAAAGGTACTCCAGAAGAATATGACTGGTACAAATCAATTGGAACAATTCAGACTTTTACTTCAGATGAACCTCCTGCTACAGTTCGCGTAAATGTTTATCTCGGTTACAAAAAAGACGATAAAGCTACTTCAGCAGAAATTACAAACAAATCTGTAGAATTAAAAGAATTTTTACGCCGTTATTTCAGAGGAAAATCTGCATTTGAACTTAAAAATGTAAATAATGAAGATAAGTTCAAGATTGAAATTCGAAATGGTATTAATGATAAAGTATTATTCAGCTCAAAAATCAGATCAGTAAGTTTTGATCAGCTTGATGTAGTTGAACAGAATTAAGGTGGATATTGAATGAACGAAGTTCTGTCGCAGGATGAAATTGACCAGCTTCTAAGTGCCATCAGTTCTGGTGATAACGAAACTGATGATTTTAAAGCGGTTAATAATGCCCGAAAAATTAAAATCTACGACTTTAAACGTCCTGATAAATTCTCAAAAGAACAGTTGCGTACAGTCTCAAACATGCATGAGACTTTTGCACGTTTAACAACAACTTCATTATCAGCTCAGCTTCGTTCTCTGGTTCATGTACATGTTGCATCTGTAGATCAGTTAACTTATGAGGAATTTATTCGTTCAATTCCAACACCAACAACTCTTGCCGTAATTAATATGGACCCATTAAAAGGTAATGCGGTTCTTGAAATAGACCCAACTATTACTTTCTGTATGATTGACCGTTTGTTCGGTGGTCGTGGTGCAATGTCTAACAGTAAAAACCGCGATCTTACAGATATTGAACAGGAAGTAATGGAAGGTGTTATCGTTCGTATTCTTGCCAATATGCGTGAAGCCTGGACTCAGGTAATCGATTTGCGTCCTCGTTTTGCTCAGATCGAAACAAATCCTCAGTTTGCACAGATTGTACCTCCTACAGAAATGGTCGTTCTTGTTACTTTGGATACTAAAGTTGGTGAAGAAGAAGGTATGATGAACTTCTGTATTCCTTATCTTACAATTGAACCTATTATTTCAAAACTTTCATCTCAGTTCTGGTTCTCATCTGTAAGGAGAAGTTCTACTACACAGTATTTAGGAACTATTAAAAATCAGCTTTCTGCAGTAGATATGGATGTAGTTGCTGACATTGGTACAATCAATCTTCCAATTAGAGATGTACTTTCTTTAAGAGTTGGTGATGTTGTACGACTTTCAAATAAAAAAGTTGGAGATCCTCTGACTTTAAGCGTTGGAAATAAAGAGAAATTTTACTGTCAGCCTGGTGTTGTAGGTAAAAAAATGGCAGTACAAATTACTGGAAAAATAGAAGATCAAGATTCAGAAGAATTTGAAGAATTATCCGTAGAAGGAGACGAAACATATGAGTGATGGAGCAATCTCACAGGACGAAATTGACGCATTGTTATCAGGCGTTGCTATTGATGGTTTAAATTCGTCAGGCCATGTAGGAAATGGACCTAGTTATCACATTGATATTCCAACTCTTCAGAAATTAGCAGATGATTTAAAATCTAAGCTGGAAGAAAATGTTAACAAATATACAGGTGCTTCATTTAAAGTAGATAATCCTGTAGCAGAAGTTTGTGATCGCGATAAGATTTTGGCTCGTATTCCAGAAGTTGTAGTTGCAATTTCAGCAGATTACAATGAAGGTGTTAAAGGCAGTCACTTATATCTCCTTTCTGCAGATTTTGCTCTTAAACTTTTTACTCTTGTTAATAATGAAGAAGCAACTGATGTTGATGATATGGTTCTGTCTGTTGTATCAGAAATTATTGCAACTCATATCAGCGCTCAGATTCTTTCAATTGAACAGAGTGGAAAACTTAAAGGTCTTGCATATATTACACCAGAAGCAGTTAATGAATCTAAAGCAATGGTTATGTTTCCTCAGGGAGAATTTGCTTTTACAAGTTATCCATTAACACTTGATGGTTCCGCTTATACTTTGTGGGAATGTATCGGTGGTGATGCTGCTGAAAAGATTTCTAATGCATTATGCGAAACTCCAGCTGTAGATGATATGGCTAATTTATTAAATACACCTGTTAGTCCTGACATGGGAATGGGAGCTGCTAATATGAATGCTGCTCCAATGGGTGGTATGAATCAGATGCCAAATATGGGTGCTCAGATGCCTAATATGGGAATGGGTATGAATATGGGCGGTGCTGCTATGAATCAGATGGGAGCTATGGGCGGTATGGGTATGAACCAGATGGGTGGAATGCCTAATATGGGTGCTATGCCAAATATGGGTATGAATATGGGAATGAATGTTCCAAATGTTCAGTCTTTGCAGTTCCCAAATCTTGCTACTTCTATGAATTCATCAGAACAGGGAAACATCTCTTTGATTATGGATGTTTTCATGGAGATGACAGTAGAACTTGGACGTACAAAAAAATCGATTAAAGATATTCTTGGAATGGGTGAAGGTACAATTATTGAATTGGATAAACTTGCCGGTGAACCAGTTGATATTCTTGTAAACCATAAACCAATTGCCAAAGGAGAAGTTGTAGTTATCGACGAAAACTTCGGTGTTCGTGTAACTGAAATTCTGTCTCCAATGGAAAGAGTAAGCGACGTAAACTAAACCGATTTTTTTAGGGTGGGGAAATTGGTACATAACAAAAAATCTCTTCTGGCAGCAATTTTTATTGCTGCTATTACATTTTCTGTATTCTCTCAGGAAAATAATTTAAATTCGTCTTCTGATAACACAACTGCTGTTGAAATATCTGTTTCTAATGGAACAGGAGATTACGAAAACAGTACTACTTATTTTAATAATTCATCAGATGCAGCTTCAAATTCTAATAACTACAAAGCTCCTTCAACTTTATGGACAATTGTAAAGACTCTTTTCTTTTTGATTTTAGTTTGTGTTGCAATTTATTTTGTAATGCGATTCTTTAAGAAGAAAAGTTCCATTGCACAGAGTGATGATGACTTTTTAAGAAGAGTTTCTACTTTAATTCTTTCTCCTGGAAAATCTGTAGAAATCGTTACTTTGCTCGATAAAGGTTATATTCTTGGAGTTACTGATGGAAACATTTCTTTGATTTCTGAAATTGATGATAAAGAACTTGTTTCAGCTCTTAATGTGAATTTTGATAAAAAGCAAAATACAACAAAACCAATGAATTTTTCTGATGTTCTTGATATGTTTATGGCTAAACCAAAAACAAATTCTGCTGCTCAGACAAAAATTTCTCCTTCCAGTATTTTCAGTGATATTGGAACAAGTTTTAAAGCTAAGTTTTCAAAAGGGGAGTCTGATACTCCTGAAACAAAGGAATAGGTTTAGCTTATGAAAAGAAAGTTTGGTTTAGTTTTTCTACTGATTTTAGTATTAAGTAATACCGTTTTAACAGCTCAGACTGCATTTCCACAGGGATCTACAGCTGGTGTTACAGAAATGAATAAGAATGTAAGGCAACCTATTGTTCCTAATGTTTCTGTACAGATTTCTGAACCGGGTTCTGGTCGTGAAGTTGCTTTTTCAGTTCGTCTTTTATTAATTCTTACATTATTAACTTTAGCTCCTAGTATTTTAATCTTAATGACTTGTTTCTTAAGATTTTCAATTGTACTGGACTTTATTAAAAGAGCCTTATCTTTGCAGCAGGTTCCTCCGACTGCAGTTTTAAATGGTATTGCCTTATTTATGACTTTATTCATAATGTGGCCGACTTTTACAGGAATCTATAAAAATGCCTATAAGCCTCTTTCAGATGGAGAAATTTCTATTGAACAGGCTTATGTAGAGGCAGAAAGACCTATTCGACAGTTTATGTTTGAACAGGTTTCAAATGATACATCCTATATCGAAATGTTCATGGGAATGGCTAAATTAGACAGACCAAATACTCCAGCTGATGTACCAACTTATATTTTGATTCCTTCTTACATTCTTCATGAACTTACTGTTGCCTTTAAGATAGGTGTGTTACTGTATATTCCGTTTATTATTATTGATATGGTAGTTGCAAGTATCCTTATGTCTATGGGTATGATGATGCTGCCACCAGTTCAGATTTCCATGCCATTTAAGCTGATACTTTTTGTTCTTGTTGATGGATGGGGACTTCTTACACAGCAGTTATTCTTGTCTGTTATCAGATAAGCTTTTCAGGAGTTTTAAATGGGAATCGGACAGATTATTTCATTAATGAGAGGCGCAATTCAGCAGATTATTACAATGGTTGCTCCAATATTAATTGCGGCTCTTATTGTAGGTTTGATAGTTGCTATCTTCCAGGCAGTTACTTCTATTCAGGAACAGACTTTAACATTTCTTCCAAAGCTTTTAGTCATTCTTTTAATGATTGCATTACTTGGTGGATTTATGTTTGGTAATCTAAGTCAATATACAATCCGTTTGTTTAATCTTATTCCTGATTTAGCCCATTAAAAATAGAAATTTATGATTGAATCCATTCTTCAGCAGGCACCATTTTTTCTTCTCGTTTATGCAAGATGTTTTGCCATGCTTTTAACTCTTCCAATGTTTTCTATGCGTTCTGTTTCCCGAAGAGTAAAGCTTGCCCTTGCTGGATATATGGCTTTTTTTATTTTAGGAAGAATGGATTTTTCACTTTATGTTCCATATATCAATGAAGATGGACCAATTTCCCTTATTTATATGCTTATGGTTGGGGGAGAAGCCTTAATCGGTATTATAATGGGTTTTTATGTGCAGATAATCTTTTCTGCCTTCAGTACAGCAGGACAGTTTACAGCATTCCAGATGGGATTCTCTGCTGCCAGTACTTATGATGCTTTAGCCCAGGTAGAAAATCCTTTGTTAGGTCAGTTTTTCAATTTTATGGCTCTGTTAATTTTTATGCAGACCCAATGGTTTCAAAAACTGTTTTTAGGTGGACTTGCCAGAAGTTTTGAATCTATTAATATTTTTAGTTTGATTGCAGGACGGGAAACTGTTTCTAAATTTTTATTGCAGGGACTTACAAAACTCTTTGCCGATGCTCTTGTAATTTCACTTCCAATTATGGGAACCCTTCTTTTAATTACAATATGTACAGGTTTGCTTACTAAAGCAGCTCCTCAGATGAATCTTTTATCTGAAGGATTTCCAATTATGATTTTGACTTCATTTTTCATTTTGCTTGTGTTGGTTCCAAGCTTATGTGATTTCTTTATACGATCATTTAATAATGGTTTCCAGGTTCTGGAATCTCTGTTTATAAATCTTTCCGGAGGTAAGTAATGGCAGCTGAAGATGAAGGCCGCACCGAAGAACCTTCGGAATATAGACTGGAGAAGGAAAGAAAAGAAGGTAGAGTTGCTAAAAGTTCGGAAGTTGCTTCTTCCTTAGTAATGCTACTTGGTATTCTTCTTTTGCTTATTCTTGGAAAATGGATTTTTTCTCAGTGTATTAATGTATTAACCTTTTATTTTAACAGATGTGCTGAGGCTGATGTTAGAGATGGAAATCTTGCTTCTGCTTTTTTTGTTAATTTTTTAAAAATGGTTCTTCCAATTCCTATCGTAGGAATGGTTGCTGCATTTTTTGCTAATATAGTTCAAACCAGAGGTTTTATTTTCAGCTGGAAACCTATTGAACCAAAATTTAACAATATTGTTCCTAATTTTGGGCAGTATTTTAAGAGAACTGTTTTTTCCAGAACAGGTCTTTTTAATATTGTAAAAAGTTTTGGAAAAGTATTTATCATTGGTTTAGTTGGTTATTTGTTTATTAAGCGGGACATTTTTGTTCTTATCGATATTATTGATAATGGTCAGATTGTAAAAGCAATTGGAAAAATTGCTTCTATGGCTGCTCAGATTATTATTATTATAGCTGTAATTTTTCTTGGAATTTCAATTCCTGATTTCTTTGTTCAAAAAAGTGAATTTAAGGAACAGATGAAAATGACAAAACAGGAAGTTAAAGAAGAATATAAAGAAATGGAAGGGGATCCTGAAGTAAAGAACAGGCTTAAATCCATGCAGCAGGAACTTCTATCTCAAAATATTCCGCAGGCTGTAAAAGAATCAAATGTTGTAATTACAAACCCTACACATTTTGCCGTTGCATTAAAATATGACCAGATGGTGGATCCTGCACCAAAAGTTATGGCAAAAGGTGAAGATAATTCAGCCTTCTATATCCGTCGTCTTGCAAAAGAAAACAATGTTCCTATTGTAGAAGACCGACCACTTGCTCGTGTACTATATACAGAAACGAAAGTTGGTGATATAATACCAGATACATATTGGAATGCGATTGCAATCGTATATTCTAAAATACTAAAAACTGATGAATAAATGTTGCTGGGTGGGGACTAATGGCAAACGAAAATCGGGGAAGAGTACTTAAATTCATTCTCTCCAATTATCTTGGTGTAACAGCCGTACTTATTATTTTCTTTCTTATCATGCCTATGCCTAAAATTATCATCGACTTATTGATGATAATGAATCTGGCTTTGTCTTTTATTGTATTACTGTCAGTTTTATATACTCCCCGTGCATCTGATTTTCAGACTTTCCCTAGAATTATTTTGTTCCAGACTATGTTTGGACTTGCTATAAATGTTTCTTCAACAAGATTGATTCTCTCTGGAAAACCAATGGATATGAGTGGCCAGAGTAGTATGGTACAGTCTTTTGCTAATATTGTTGCTGGAAACAACCTTATTATTGGTACTGTTATCTTTGTTATTTTAGTTGTTGTTCAGGTTGTAGTAATTACTAAAGGTGCCGGTCGTATTTCAGAAGTTGCAGCACGATTCTCCTTGGATTCCATGAGTCAGAAGTTTTTTGATGTAGATAACAGACTTAATCATGGAGATATTGATGATCAGGAAGCTCTTCGCCTGAAGGATTCAATCAGACGAGAAATTGACTTCTACTCAAATATGGATGGTGCTTCCAAATTCGTTTCTGGAAATGTTAAGGCTGGTATTTTTATTACAGTTGTAAACATTGTCGGTGGAATTATCATTGGTGGTATTGCCGTCGGATTCAGTGATTTTGGAAAACTGCTCAATTGTTATGCCAACTTAACCATTGGTGACGGTTTGATGTCACAGATGCCATCTTTAATCATCTCATTTGCTACAGGTATCCTTGTTACTGGTACTAAGAGTGACGAAGATCTTGGAGATCAGCTTAAAACAGACTTTACTCGTTCTGGTTATATTTACGAAATTGTTGGTGCTGTTCTTATTGTTTCTGGTATCGGTCTTAGAAACGGAACTCAATGGCTTCTTATTCCTATTGGTGCTTTGTTTATTTACATTGGATACCTGCTTTCAAAATCAAAAGAAAAGGAAGCAAAACAGAAAGAAGAACAGCAGCGTTCTATTCAGCAGAGTACTAAGAGTGCAGAAGCTTCTGCTGATTCAGATACAATTTCAATGCTTGATACACTTTCTCTTGAATTAGGTTATGCATTGATTCCTCTCGTAAAAAAAGACGAAGGTGCGGAACTTCTTGAAAGAATCCTTCGAATTAGAAATGAAGCAAAACTTGATATGGGATTTGTAATTCCTCGAATTCATATTCTTGATAATATGACTCTTAAACCAAATGATTACTCATTTAAGATTAAGGGAATTGAAGCAGGACATGCAAATATCAGATTAGGTTATTATATGTGTATGGATACTGGAGCTGTTATCAGACCGCTTCAGGGAGAAAAAACAAAAGATCCTGCCTTTGGAATGGATGCAATCTGGTTACCTGAAGATCAGAGAAAAGAAGCAGAAGATGCTGGTTATGTAGTTGTAGACCCACCAACAGTTATAGCAACCCATCTTACCGAGATTATTCGCGCTCATGCTGCTGAACTTCTTGGTCTTGAAGAACTGGAATCTATTATCAATACAGTTAGAGAAAAGAACAAAGTTCTTGTTTCTGAAGTTATTGATAATATTAAAATTCCTAAAGGTCTTATTCTTAAAGTTCTCCAGAATCTTTTACGGGATAGAGTTTCTATTAGAAATATTGTTACAATTTTTGAATCCCTTGCAAATTACTATGGTGTTCCAGGTTCTAATGTCTGGACACTCACAGAAAAAGTAAGACAGGCTTTAGGTCTTCAGATTTGTATGCAGTATGCAAATCCTGATACCAGACATCTTCCTGTTATGAGATTATCCAATGAATTGTCTCAGTTGATTCTGGATCATTCAGTTGTTCCAAATGACGGTTCAACACCTTATGTTGCATTAGATCCTGTAGACCGAAGACGATGGATTTCTGCGGTAAGTGGTTCATATGCAAGAGTGAGTGACAAAGGTTTCCAGCCAATTATTTTGTGTGTAAGTCAGGTTAGACAGCTTGTTCAATCTGCACTTGAAATGGAAATGCCAGGAATTGTAGTTATTTCTGATCTTGAAATTTATGCAGCAGGTAAGAATGTATCTGTTGATATTATTGATGATATTACTGATGAGGTTGAATAATAAATGGCTTACGATGAAGAAAAAGTTTACACTATAGAAGGTCGTTCTTTAGACGAAATTAAAGATAAACTTTACTCAAAATATGGTTCTGATTATCAGATTATTAGTAGAAAAACTGATTTCAGACCAAGACTTTTTTCTCGTGCAAAAGAAGTTCAAGTTGTAAGATATAAAATTAAAAATAACAATTTTTCTCAGGATGCTAATGTCTCAATTTTTGGTGATTACAATAATATTCCTCCAAAACCTGCTGTAAATACAGTCAAACCGGCTGGATCTGGAATTTCTGATGAAGATTTGGAAAAAAATCTTAAAGCCTGGAAAGATCTTATTGGTAAGGATGGTAGTGCTTCATCTGGTGCTAATGCTGATTTGTTGAATAAAATGAGCAAACAGCTGGAAGAAATGGGCAAAAAAATGGAAACTATGGAACAGACTATTGAGTCTACAAATGGTTCTCCAGACGAACATCCAACTATTTTAAAGATTGAGGAAATCCTTTCTGAAAATGAATTTACACATTCATATATTAAAATGATTACAGGTAAAATCCGTAAACAGTTTTCTATGGAGCAGCTGGAAGATTTTAAACTTGTAGAACGATATGTTGTAGACTGGATTGGTGAATCCATTGAAATTGCAAAAGAAAAGACATTCCGTCCTCCTCATGTTATAATTATTGTAGGACCTACAGGAGTTGGTAAAACAACTACTATTGCGAAAATGGCTGCTAAATCTATCCTTGATGGTTCTAAAGAAAATAAGATTACTCCAGAAATCTGTATTATTACAATTGATACTATGCGCGTCGGTGCCATGGAGCAGCTTGAAAAATATGGTGATATTTTAAATAAAAATGTTCTTAAAGCTGAAAATCCTCAGGATGTAAAAGAGCTTTATGAAGAATATAAAGACCATGTGGATTATATTTTTATTGATACAAGTGGATATAGTCCTAATGATAATTCTAAAATTGCAGAAATGAAGAATATGCTTGAAGTAAACATGAATGCAGATATTTATCTTGCATTTACAGCTTCTACAAAATCCAGCGATATTCAGAATATTTTCCGTAATTATGAATTATTTGATTACGGTTCGGTTATTGTTACTAAACACGATGAAACAAAATGTTTTGGTAATGTAATCAGTATGCTTTGGGAAAAACATAAAGCAATTTCTTATATTACGGATGGACAGAAAGTTCCTCGTAATATCAAGCGGGCTAATGTTATAGATATTTTATTAAGTTTAAATGGCTTTGATATTGATCGAGTTCATATTGAAAATGTATTTGGAGAACAATAGTTATGGAAGAACAGGCAGAAGAATTGAGAGAATTAATGAAAGAAACTCAGGGAGAAGGTATTTCATTAACAAACAAATCTCGAAAAACTAGAATTATTGCTATTACCAGTGGTAAAGGTGGAGTTGGTAAAACAAACTTTGCTGTAAATATGGCAATTGCATATGCTCAGCTTGGAAAGAAAGTAATTCTTATTGATGGTGACTTAGGAATGGCAAATGTCAATGTTCTTTTGAATGTTGTTCCTACTTATAACCTGATGCATGTAATCAACAAGAAAAAGACAATGAAAGAAATCATTATGGATACTGAATTTGGAATCAAATTCATTGCCGGTGCAAATGGTTTTTCTAAAATTGCTAACTTAAGTGTTGAAGAACTTGATTATTTTGCTAAACAGTTTGCTGCTTTAGGTAATGCTGATATTATTATTATTGATACAGGTGCTGGTATTGCAAACAATGTATTACAGTTTGTTGCTGCTGCAGATGAAGTTTTTGTAGTTACAACTCCAGAACCAACTGCAATTCGAGATGCTTACGGTATCATTAAAATCATTATTACAGAAATTGTTGATAGAACAGTTGATATTAAGCTTATTGTAAACCGTGTTCATTCAGCAGATGAAGGTAAACGAATTTCTGAACGAATTATTACAATCGTTGGCCAGTTCCTTGGTTATAAAGTTGATTATCTTGGATTTGTCTATGAAGATCCAATTGTTCAGGCTTCGGTAATTCGACAGAAACCTTTTATTGTTGTAAATCCAACTTCTAAACCTGCAGTTTGTTTGAAACATATTGTAGGTAAAATCGAAAAGAATGAACCTGAATATAACGAAGGAGTTTCTACATTCCTTAAGAAATTCCTTGGTAAAAAGACAAAATAACTAATTTTACATACTTAACACCATATTTAATAAAAAACTGTATTTTTTTATTAATGTGGTGTATAATTATTGTGAATTTTATTGGGAGGTAAAATGCAAAAGTTAAAGTTCGCTATCGTTTCTTCTGTTAGCGGTTTCATTTTATCCCTCATTTTTGGGATTTTTTCCCATTCATCTTTTATAAAAGTTTTCTTGACAGCCCTTATTTTTGCGGTTGTTTTTGGAATTTTAGGCTTTGGAGTTTCTTTTATCTATAATAAATTCTTAAAGCTTGATGATACAGATACTTCGATTGGAACAAAGTCAACTGTTTCTTCAGGTTCTGGTAGTGCAGGTCTAGTTGATCTGGTAGTTCAGGATGAAGATTTGGAGCAGACTGGAAATTCCAATCATTATGATGTTGGAAATAACCATCAGATGCTTAATGAATCTGATTTACAAAAATCTGCAATTGCTGCTGAAAATGCTATGGCAATGTCTGCAGGTTCTTCTAATCAGGATGCAAATGGTGGATTTGTTCCTTTGCGTAATGCAGAGAACTATAGAAATATTTCTGGTGTTGAAGCAACTCCTTTCCAGAGTTCTTCAAAATCAGACTCCGTTGAACTGGATGTTTTGCCTGATATGGGAGAAGTTTCATCGGCTCCTTCTTCATCCGAAAGTTCCAGCTCTAGTAGTTTTGAATCATCACCATCTCCATTTAATGCAGGTTCTGATGATTATAGCTTTGTACAATCAATTGGATCTGGTAAGGAAGAAGATTCCGGACTAGAAATTAAAGATTCATCTCTTATGGCTAAAGCAATTAGTTCAATTTTAGCAGATGAATCTTAAATAAGGGTGGGTTATGCCAATTAATGACGAGAAAGAAGAAGACGATCTCTGGGAAGAATACAAAAAGACAAAGTCTCCAGCTATTCGTGACAAATTTATTCGACAATACATGCCTCTTGTAAAATATGTAGCAGGTAAGCTTGCTGTTGGTATGCCAAATAGTGTTGAATTTGACGATTTAGTTGGTTTTGGTCAGTTTGGTCTCCTCGATGCTATCAGTAAATACGATATAGTTAAAAAGGTTAAATTCAAGACTTATGCAGTTACTCGAATCCGTGGTGCAATTTTTGATGAATTGCGATCAATTGACTGGGTTCCTCGTTCTGTACGACAAAAATCTCGCGAAATTGAAGATGCTATTACTTCTTTGGAATCTAGATTAGGTCGACCTGCATCTGATACTGAAATTGCTGAATCATTGAATATGACAGAAGATGAATATCATAGAACTGTAATGAAAGTTTCTGGTACTTCAATTTTGTCTTTGAATGATGTCTGGTATGCCGGTGATGATAATGACAACATGTCTATTGGAAATAATATCGAAGCACCTGTTAGCTTGAATCCAGATGTTATTGCCGAAAGAGATGAAATGCGTAAAGTCATTGCACAGGCAATCAATGAACTCCCTGAAAAAGAAAAAATGGTTATTGTTCTTTACTACCATGAAGACTTAACATTTAAAGAAATTGGCGAAGTTCTTGAAGTAAGTGAATCTCGTATTTCACAGCTTCATACAAAAGCAAATCTTAGACTTCGTGCTAAGCTTACTAACCTTAGAAAAGGAATTCTGTAATCGTAAATGGTATCTTTAGACAAGATTCGTGAAGAAATGAGAAATCGCCTCGCAATAGATAAGGAACTTCATTTAGTTGAAGTTATGGCTGATACTATTGATGAAGCATTGGCTGACGCAGCAGTTCAGCTGGATACAAAGGTTTCTAATCTTCAGTATGAAGTTGTTGAAAAAGGTAGCGATGGAATTCTTGGGTTAGGAAGAAAACCCTGGAAATTAAAGATTTATCAGGATCCAGATACAATCAAAAAAGTTACTAAATCTATTTCTGATGACTTGTTTGCAAACGATATGGATGAAGTTGGTGTTGCAGCTAAAAATCAGGATGGATTGTTTTATGTTCGTCACTTTGGAAATGATTTGTGTCTTAAAGTTGTATTGCCTGTTGGAACAGGTTCTCAAATCGAATACAAAGATGTTATCGAAGAATTGCGTCGTCCTGATACAATTGAATTTGACGAATCTCTTATTAAAAAATATCTTAAATCCGGAACAAATGGGGAATATAATGTTGTCGGTAAATACAAACATGTTCAGGCCGGCGATGTACTTTGTTCTGTAGAATGTACAAAAGATGAAATGAAAGCTTCCATTATGGTTTCTGCTCCTTCTATGAGTGGTGCCGAAGCTTCTAAAGACCTTATTGTTCGATGTTTGATGACTCAGGGAGTTATCGAACAGTGTATTAATCTTGATAAGGTAAATGAATTTGTTGATAATCCTGTTTATAATATTCCTTTTGAAGTTGCAGAAGCTATTCTTCCTATTGATGGACGAGATGCTTATATTTCCTATAACTTCGAAACTGATCCTAAAAAATTAAAGGCAAAGGTTTCTGATTCTGGAAATATTAACTATAAGGAACTGAATCAGATTCAGAATGTTATTGCCCAGCAGCCTCTTGCACAGAAAATTGGTGCAGAAAGAGGAAAGGGCGGTAAAACTATTTTTGGCCGATACCTTGAAGCTAAGAACGGAAAAGATATTTCTATTTCACTTGGTCAGAATGTATATCTTGATAGAGACGGTGTAACAATTAAAGCCAGCATTGATGGTGAAGTTATGCTTGTAAATGGTAAAGTTACTGTTGAACCTGTTAAATATCTTGATGCCGTTAATGTTAAAACTGGTGATATTAAATTCGTCGGAACTGTTATTGTTAAAGGTTCTGTTGAAGATGGCTTTAAAATCGAAGCAACAAATATCGAAGTTAATGGTATGGTTGATCGTTCCCGACTTGAAGCTACTGGAAACATTATTGTTTCACAGGGTATTTTTGGTAAAGGTGAAGGATATATTAAGGCTGGTAAGTCTCTCTGGGCTAAGTTCATTAATGATACAACGGTTGAAGTAGAAGAAAATGTAATTGTTTCTGATAGTATCGTAAACTCAAATGTTACTGCAATGAAAAATATTGTAGTAAAGGGTAAAAAAGCTCAGATTATTGGTGGACATTTACTTGCTACCGAGGAAATTTGTGCCCGCAAGATTGGTTCTCCAGGTGGTGGTACAGAAACTATCCTTGAAGTTGGTATTGACCCTAGAGCTAAAAAACGCCTTCTTGAATTGCAGAAAAAACAGGCTGATTCAACTAAGGAATATGAATCAATTGAACTTGATATTCAGACCCTTGAACAGCAGAAAAAATTGCGTAGAAAACTTCCTCAGGATAAAGAAGATAAGTTAGTAAGTCTTAAACAGCGAATCAAATTGATTTCTGAAGAACTTGCTGAAATGAATAACGAAATCGAGAAAATTCAGGATCACTTACGAGAACTTAAAGCTGTCGGTAAAGTTAAGGTTGAAGATACCATTTATGCCGGTGTAAAAGTTTATGTTCGTGATGTACTTGATGAAGTTAAAATCGATTGTAAGAATGTTACTTTCTACTACGATAAGAGTTTCAGCAAACGAAGTGCTTATGAACCTCCTGCATTAGATTTGGAGGGACCTGATGGCTATACAACCAATTGATCTTCAAACAATGTATTCTCAGCTGGCTAATGTTTCTCAAAATGTTTCAAACCAGCAATCTGCCGTTCAGATGTCACAGGCAGTACAATTACAGAATCAAAAACTAGATAATCTTGAAAATTCAAAGAAGGTTCAGGGAATGGGAGACGAAAAATCCCAGTCTAATACTGTTAATGAAGATGGTCATAATTCTGATCCAAAACAGAATTTTCAGCAGAATTTATATCAGAAAGAAGCTGGAAAAGAAATTCAGCCAGATAATATTATTAAGGCTGATGATAATTCAACTTTAGGTCGTATTGTAGATATTATTCGTTAAACTTAATTTTTTAGAGATTATAGAATGCTGTATTTAATTATTTCCATTTGTATCATAAATGTTATTTTCTGGATAATTTTTCTTGTTAAATTCAAAAAATTATTCAGTACAGAATCGATTATTGAAAAAACTCGTGAACAATTAAATCAGCTTGTTAAAGAAATTGATAAAGCAGCTGATAGAGATATTTACCTTGCCGAAGAGACTTCAAAAAGATTGAAAGCTGCTGTAAATGATGCAGAAATGAAAATGCAGCTTTTTACAGAAGCTTCAGAACGGCTTAGAGGCATGATTGGTGAAGCTGATAAAATCAATAAACTTTCAAATCAGAGTAATTCACTTTTTCAGGATTTTAATAAAATAAAAAAATCTTCATCAATGAATTCCAAAACTTCAAAAAAATCTCAACCGCTACCTGATCCGGATGCTGCTTATGGTGTTGTGTCTTCGGAACAGAAAGATTTATTTGATGATGTAAATGAAGGTGTGACAGTTACACTTTCTTCACAGGAAACAAAAATTACAGAAGATGGTGCTGCATTTAAAGAAATTCCGTTGATTATTACCAAAGTTCTTGATGAAGAAAAAACTGTACAGAAACCTTCTTCGAATACTTATGCACCACCTCCAGGATACATTCCTAATGCATCAAAACCTGTGGAAGTTACTCCACCGGCAAAAGAAAAAAGTACTTTAGCTTCAAGAGTTAAAAAACTTTTATTGGATGGATATGCAGTTGATGAAATTGCTTCAAAATTATCTTGTTCAATTACTGAAGTTGAGTTTATTATAGAAATGAATAATTTATAAAAAAAAAGAGGATAAAATGAAAATCGAAAAACAGAGATTTGGTATGTTGTCTGATGGAACAGAAGTAAGTCTTTACACTGTTTCTAACGGAAAAATGTCTTTTAGTTGTACAGATTATGGCTGTACATTAACAAGCATTGTATTGAATAACCCTAACGGAACTAAAACAGATGTACTTCTTGGTTTTTCAACTCTTGAAGGCTATTTGAATACAAAATTCTGCTTTGGTTCAATCGTTGGTCGTTTTGCTAACCGTATTGGAGATGCAAAATTTACTTTGAACGGAAAAGAATATCCATTGGATAAAAATGATGGACCTAACACACTTCATGGTGGTTTTGACGGCTATGACAAAATGATGTGGTCTGGCGAAACTATCGAAGAAAAAAATAAAACAGGCGTAAAATTTACAAGACTTTCTCCTGATGGTGAACAGGGATTTCCTGGAAATGTAAAACTTGAAATTACATATCTCCTTGACGAAGATAATAATTTGACTTGTTATTATACAGCTACAACAGATCAGGCAACACCTATCAATATCACAAACCATGCTTACTTCAATCTTGCAGGTAAAGGACTTGTTGATGATCATACAGTTGTTATGAATTCTGATTATATTCTTGAAGTTAATTCAAAACTCATTCCAACTGGTAACTTTAAAGAAGTTAAAGGCGGTGCTTTTGACTTTACAACTGAAAAAGCTATCGGAAAAGATATTAAGGCTGTTGGTGTTGGTTATGACCACTGTTATGTTACAGAAGCTTATAATCCAGAAAAAGCATGTGGAGTTCCTTTAGAAGATGGTGATTTAGTTGATTTCTGTACAGTTTCAGAACCAACTACAGGTCATAAAATGCAGGTTTTCACAAATATGGAAGGCTGCCAGTTCTACACAGGAAACTACATTAAGGGTATTCTTGGTAAAAATGGAGTTCCTTATCAGACTCATGGAGCTTTCTGTCTTGAAACACAGGCTTTCCCTGATACACCAAATAAGGAAGAATTCCCTACATGTATTCTTCAGCCAGGTCAGACAATGAAGGCTAAAACAGTATATTCTTTCACTATCTAAGTGATTTTTTTGAAAGCTGCGGTTGTAAAAATCGCGGCTTTTTTTTGAAAAATTCACAATTTTTTATTTGAATTTATAGTTAAAGACAGTTAAAATTGTCTATATATTTTTGTCAAAATTTTATGTGAGGTTATGAATCATGGATGTTCAATTACAGGAACTGATTGATAAAATCAAAAAAGACGGTGTTGCTTCAGCCGAAAAAGCAGCTGCAGATATTGAAAAAAATGCAGAAGCTAAAGCAGAAAGCATCATTAATGAAGCAGAAGCAAAAGCTGCAGAAATCATTAAAAATGCTAAAGCTGAAACAGCAAGAATGGAAAAGGCTAGCGAAGAAGCAATTGTTCAGGCTGGTCGAAATATGCTTCTTACTTTTAAGGATTCACTTATTGGTGAATTAGATAAAATAATTCAGGTAGAAACTACTAAAGCTACTGCAAAAGATGTTCTTAAAACTCTTGTTCCAGAAACTGTAAAGGAATGGGCTAAAAAGAGTGATGTATCTGGATTATCAGTTCTTTTAAACGAAAAAGATCTTAAAGCTCTTGAAGATACATTTAAATCTGACTTGAAAGCAGAAATTTCAAAAGGTCTTGAAATTAAGCCAGATCAGTCATTAAGTGCTGGTTTTAGAATCGGTGTAAATAATGGCGTTGCATTCTATGACTATTCAGCAGAAAGCCTTGCAGAAATGTTTGCTGCATACTTAAATCCAAAAGTTGCTGCTTTACTTAAAGAAGCTGCAAAAGGAACTGAGTAGTGGCTTATTATTATTTGGTTTCACAGTTACCAAATATCTCTACTACAGAAAGTAAAGCGGCTTTACCTTTAACAAGAGAAAGCTTTGTTGAATTATGCTGTCGTTTTCTTTCTGATGATGAAAAGCTTATTGTGGAAAACTTATCTTTAGTTCCTCCAAAAGAGCTTTCGTCTACAGGATCTGCTTTTTTAGATACTTGGTACGAAAAAGAAAGATACTTGCGTTTTGCCCTTGCTCAGATTCGAGCACAGAAGATGAAGAAAGAGGCTGTATCTCTTCCTTCTGGTTCTACAGCTGATATTTTACAGGTTGCAAGAACTGCTGTTGGAATGGACAGTCCTTTATCGGCAGAACAGTTTCTTTATGAATATAGAATTAAATTGCTTGATGATTTAAGACCAATTGATGGTTTTTCTATCGATGCAGTTTATGCCTATGGAATCAAATTGATGCTTGTTGAACGCATGCGTAAATTTGATACTGAAAATGGTAAAACATCTTATCATAAGATTTATGATACAATACTTGGAGATACAATATGACGGATACAAAAGCAAAAGTAGTCGGCATTAATGGAAACATGGTTACCATCGAATTCGAAGGTAATGTTTCTATGAATGAAGTAGGCTATGTAAATGTAGACGGAAAGAAATTACGTGGTGAAATCATTCGTATCCGCGGAAATAATGCTCAGATGCAGATTTTTGAAATGACACAGGGCATTAAAGCTGGAGATACTGTTGAATTAGCAGGTGATCTTCTTTCTGCAGAATTGGGACCTGGTCTTCTTGGACAGACTTTTGATGGTCTTCAGAACCCACTTCCATTGGTTGCTGAAAAAGCAGGCTTCTTCCTCGAAAGAGGTGTTTATGTTGATTCACTTCCGAAAGATAAAAAATGGGACTGGACTCCTACTGTAAATGTTGGAGATAAGGTATTAAGAGGTGACTCTATTGGTACTGTTCCTGAAGGTCCTTTTACACATAAAATTTTAGTTCCTTTTGATTTACTTGGTATGTATACTGTAAAATCTGTTACTCCAGCTGGTTCTTACACTATTGAAGACGAAATGGCTGTTGTTACTGATGAAAAAGGTAATGACCATGTATTGAAAATGGCTTTTAAATGGCCTGTAAAACGTGCTGTAGATTGTTATGCAGAACGTCTTGCTCCATCTGAACCAATGGTTACTCAGGTTCGTCTTATTGATACTTTCTATCCTGTTTCAAAAGGTGGAACTTATTGTATTCCTGGTCCTTTCGGTGCTGGTAAAACTGTTCTTCAGCATACAACTTCAAGAAATGCCGATGTTGATATCGTAATTATTGCTGCTTGTGGTGAACGAGCTGGTGAAGTTGTAGAAACAATTAAAGAATTCCCTGAACTTAAAGATCCTAGAACTGGTCGTTCATTGATGGAAAGAACAATCATCATTTGTAATACTTCATCAATGCCTGTAGCTTCTCGTGAAGCATCTGTTTATACATCAGTTACTTTGGCTGAATATTATCGTCAGATGGGTCTTCATGTTCTTCTTCTTGCAGATTCAACTTCTCGTTGGGCACAGGCTCTTCGCGAAATGTCTGGTCGTCTTGAAGAAATCCCTGGTGATGAAGCATTCCCTGCATATCTTGAATCTTACATTGCAGCATTCTATGAAAGAGCTGGTATTGTAAAAATGAGAGATGGTTCAGTAGGTTCTGTAACAATTGGTGGTACAGTATCTCCTGCAGGTGGTAACTTTGAAGAGCCTGTAACTCAGGCTACTCTTAAAGTAGTTGGTGCTTTCCATGGTCTTTCTCGTGAACGCTCTGATGCTCGTAAGTATCCTGCTATTGACCCAATCATTTCATGGTCAAAATATAAATCAGTTCTTCCTGAAAGCTGGGTTGCTTATGCCCGTAAAGTTTATCTTAGCGGTGTAGAAGTAAATCAGATGATGAAGGTTATTGGTGAAGAAGGTACTACAACTGATGACTATATCGAATATCTTAAGAGTGAATTCCTTGATGCCGTTTACATGCAGCAGAACTCATTTGATGAAGTTGATGCCGCTGTAAGTGTTGAACGTCAGAAATATACTTTCAATAAAGTTTTGACAGTTCTTGGTTCTGATTTTGATCTTGATGATAAAGATACAGCCCGAAACTTCTTCAACCAGATGCGTCAGAAGTTCATTGACTGGAACTATTCACTTTGGAATAGTGATAAATTTACTGCAGCAGAAAAAGAAGTTGATGCTCATTATGCTAGTGCTAATGGTAAAGTTCGTTCTGAAGTTGCAGCAATGATTAAGGATGGTGAATAATTATGAACAAAGTTTATAGTAAAATTGAATCCATCGTTGGTAGTGTAATTACTGTTAAAGCTGATAATGTTGCTTACGGTGAACTTGCTGAAATTGAAACAAGATTTGGTAAATCTCTTGCCGAAGTAAATAAAATTGATGGTGATGTAGTTTCATTGCAGGTATTTGCTGGTGGTCGTGGTATTTCTACTGGTGACCATATTAAATTCCTGGGCCATCAGATGGAAGTTTCTTTCTCTGATGATTTGCTTGGTCGTATCTTTAATGGTTCTGCACAGCCTCGTGATAATGGACCTGCTCTTGCAGATTCATTAGTAACAATTGGTGGTCCTTCAGTAAACCCTTCAAAGCGTATTATGGCTCGCCGTATGATTCGTACTGGTATTCCAATGATTGATATGTTCAATA
>JAZQOB010000068.1:0-2617 GCA_045627625.1 Treponema sp. | reverse complement strand
CGTCATAAATCATTTTTCCGTCTTTTGTGTTTACCTTTCCAAATGCATTTTTCCATTCTGCAGACTGTGGGGTCCCGCCTCTTGCTGCATATTCCCATTCTGCTTCTGTTGGTAAGCGGTAGCCTTTTTTTGTTATATCCATGTATGGAGTTTTATATGCCGATGCATCATCCTTTGTATATGCAGTTGTTTTTGCTTTATCACTGAAGTAAACCACATCTGCATCTGTCATTGTCTTTTTAGTAAGTTCATTACAGAAAGCTACTGCTTCATAATGGCTTACTGTCTCTACCGGGCGGAGTTTTTGTGTTTCTCCATCTGCAGGTAATCTGGAATCACCCTTATAATAACTTGGATTTACCTCCATAACTGCTTCATAAAGCTCCTGTGTTACTTCATACTGGCTCATCACAAATGGACTTAATGTTACTTTACGATCCTTAATAAATACACCTTTCCAGTATGGTTCATCCTCTGGTGGATTTACATAAGTATTCCATGAAGAATCATCTTTCATGTCCACCACACCTGTTGTTCCTGCTGGTACAACGGTTACTTCACTTGTTTTTCCATAAGTTGTTCCATCAATTGTAATTCCTGTACTTACTACATCTCCAGGTTTTACTGCTGGTCCATCATCAGGGGTTCCCTCTATCGAAGGTTTACAGCTCATTACTGCACATGCCATTATAACTGCAAGTGCACCCGCGCTAATTTTCATGATACTTTTTTTCATTCGTTTCGCTATTTAGAAGATGAATTTTAAAACAAAAAGGCATTCTACCGCACATTGTTTAATGTACGACAAAATGCCTTTGTATTTACGAAATAATATTTTGTTGACGAAAGACTATTTACCCATGAGCTGGTGAGCTGGTGAGCTGGTGAGCTGGTGAGCTGGTGAGCTGGTGAGCTGGAAATGTTATTTTTTAATAAGTCCATTGTCAACATTCCTCCATTTTAGCATAGAATAAGCGGGGAAACAAAATAAAAAGATATAATCATTTTCGTATTATCTTTATTACAGAGGTTTTGTTGCTAATCATCATTTTTTTCTATATCATTTTCACGAAGAGAAACAAAATCAATTGATGATATGTACATATCAGGAGAATTTTTATGATCAGCGTAATTGCAAAAGGATTATTAATCCCATTTTTAGGGACAGCTTTAGGTTCTGCCTGCGTCTTCTTCATGAAAAAAGAAATGAGTCCAAAACTACAGAAAGCTCTTTCAGGATTTGCCGCAGGCGTTATGATTGCCGCTGGTGTATGGAGTTTGCTGATTCCTTCAATGGAACAGGCAGTTGAACAGGGAATGGGAAAACTGGGATTTATTCCTGCCGTACTTGGATTCTGCCTTGGTATGCTTTTCCTTCTTTTACTTGATGTTGTTACTCCTCATATGCATATAAACGAAACTGTAGAAGGTCCAAAAAGCAAGTTGAAGAAAACCACAATGATGGTTCTGGCAGTTACCCTTCACAATATTCCAGAAGGAATGGCTGTTGGTGTTTTATACGCAGGCTGGTATACAGGTGCAGTTCAGGTTTCTGCTTCTGCGGCACTGGCTCTGGCAATTGGTATTGCGATTCAGAATTTCCCGGAAGGAGCAATTATTTCCATGCCACTTCACAGCAAAGGGCTTTCAAAAGGCAAAGCCTGCTGGTACGGTGTCCTTACAGGAATTGTTGAGCCAATTGCAGGATTAATTACAATTCTTCTTGCACAGTTTATAGTTCCAGTTTTGCCATATCTCTTAAGTTTTGCTGCAGGTGCTATGCTTTATGTTGTAGTAGAAGAACTTGTACCAGAAATGGCTGCAGAAGAAGATAACATCCATTCCAACTTAGGCACAATTATGTTCATGATTGGCTTTTCTCTGATGATGGTTTTGGATGTAGCTTTAGGATAAAGCTTTCTCGATGGCTAAAGCAGAATCAGCAAGTCAAAATCAAACTTAAATCATCTTAAACTTGTTAGTCTCCACTAACTTATTGACATTTCTAATTCTTTTCTGTATTGTCTTTTCTCGAGGTGTTAGTTATGACTAACTTTTCTAATACAGAAAGTTTATTTGTTCGTTATGCGGCTCCAACAATTTGTGGAATAAAACCCGCAAATCTTTTTACATTATCTGAAAGTCAATTTACGGCAGAAGATTTACAGAAGTGGGAAGCGAATTTAAAAGTTCAAAATCTATGCATGACATTTTTTAAAACTTCTTTTAATCGCTGGATGATTTTTGTCTATAATCTTGTTTGGATAAGACAAATAATTTCCGACCCTTTTATTCAGGCTTATTTACGAGGTAAAGGGTATACAGTTCCATCGGAAACTCTCCTAACATTAAAACAGTTATTTAATCACCTTCAAAATCCACAAAACTTTCCTCATGAAATTGGACTGTTTCTTGGATATCCGATTGAAGATGTAATTGGCTTTGAGGAGAACCATGGAAAAAACTGTAAATATTGTGGTTACTGGAAATCCTATTCTGATACATCAGAAGCAAAACCCTGCTGTGCTAAATATAAATGGTGTAGTGAACTATGCAAACAATTGTTTGATGAGGGACTGTCTGTTCCTCAAATAATAAAAAAATATAAAGAAGCAGT
>JAZQOB010000067.1:0-21548 GCA_045627625.1 Treponema sp. | reverse complement strand
TATTTTTATTCTGTTAAAAGAGGCGGAAGGGTAATTCCAATTACATATCCATCTAAAGATTATTTTGGAGATGGTGGTGAAATTACAAAAATGGCCAATGTTTATCTTCCAAAAGGCTATGACGGTAAAAAACGCTATTCTGTTCTTTATCTGATGCATGGAATTGGTGGTTCTGAAAGTGAATGGGGTTTAACTGGAGATTTTTCTATCATTAAAAAGGTTTTGGAAAATCTTGAAGAAAAAGACGGAATTGAGCCTTTTATCATTGTTACTCCAAACGGCCGTTCTTCCAGAAATTATGCAAAAGGGGATTGTGACTATAATTCTTTCTATAAGTTTGGACAGGAACTCCGTAACGATTTAATTCCTTTTATGGATTCAAATTATGCAACTATTGCCGACCGAGATCATCGTGCTATGGCAGGGCTTTCTATGGGTGGAATGCAGGCAATTAATATTGGCCTGTGTGAATGTCTTGATTTAATCAGTTATTTTGGTGCTTTCAGTGCGGCTCCAACTTCATATTCTGCATCATCTATTTCTGCCCGCATTTCATCTCAGCTTGCAAATTATCCTGTAAACTACTTCTATAATTTGTGCGGTCTTGAAGATGGAGTTGCCTATTCAGCTGCCAGCGATGCAGCAAAACTTCTTCCAAGATTAAATAAAACTTTTGTGGAAGGTGAAAATTTCAGCTGGCAGGAAGTTCATGGTGGCCACGATTTTAATGTCTGGTACCTGGGATTCTATAATTTTGCAAAAATAGCATTTAGAAGAAAATAATAAAAAACCCAAATTATATACAAAATATACAAACTGAATATAATAAAAATACCTTGTAGGGCTGTAATATAGACTTACGAGGTATTTTTTTATGAAAGGTTTATCCCAGTCACAGTGGAAAAAAGCAAACTCAAAGGAATGTAAAGGTGAGTTTGTACAGATTGAAGGCGAAGAATTTTACAAGATTTCCAACTACGATCAGATGGATAATTTCTTTATGACCATTACCAGTTCCTGCGATGTATGGAACACTCTCTGGTCAAAAGGCGGCATTTCTGCAGGAAGAATCGACTGCAATCATGCTTTATTTCCTTATTACACAGCAGATAAAATTGCAGATGCAAAAGATTATACAGGTTCATACACTTGTGTTTTAGTTGAAGATGGAAATGAAACTTATATCTGGGAACCATTTACTCAGAGCAGCAGCGAACATTATTCAATCGAAAGAAATCTCTATAAAAATACATCAGGTTCAAAAGTATATTTTGAAGAAATCAACAGAGATTTAGAAATCACATTCAAATATGGCTGGACTTCCAGTGAAAAATTTGGTCTCGTAAAAGAATCAAATATCTGTTCTACAAAAGGAACAAAAAAGGTTAGAGTTCTTGATGGATGTCAGAATATTCTTCCTGCCTGTGTTGACGCAGATTTTCAGAATAAACGCAGTGTTCTTCTTGATGCTTATAAAAAGACTGATTTGGATTCGACTTCGGGTCTTGCTTTATTCTGTGTTTCTTCAGTAGTTACTGATAAAGCAGAGCCTAGTGAAGGGTTGTACGCAAATACTTCATGGTTCAGTGTGGATGGAAAAATCTATACAGATCCAGATACAGTTGAAAAATTCCGTTGTGGAGATGCTTTAGTTGAACAGAAAACTCTTAAAGGTAAACGAGCTTCCTGTTTAATTCTTCAGGATTTGACTTTAAATGAAGAAATAAATCTTAAATGGTATGAAATTTTAGACACTTGGCTTGATAATTCCCGAGTTTTGAAGCTTAAAAAAGACTTAATTCAGAAAAAATCTGCACTTATCGAAGAACTTTTGGCAGATATTCAGAAAAATGAAACCGAATTGAATAAACTTATTGCCCAGGCTGATGGAATTCAGGAAACAAATGACAAGACAATCTGTGTTCATCACAAGGCTAATGTTTTATTCAATATTATGCGTGGTGGTATTTTTGCTGATAATGGAGATATTCAGATTGATGATTTTATTTCTTTTATCGAAAACCGCAACAAAGCCTATGTAAATACATTCAAAAAGCTTCTCAAGGATTACGATTCAACAATTTTACCTCAGCAGCTTTTTGACCTGGTAGATAAAAAATCTGATTCTCAGATGGAACGACTTTGTCTTGAATATGTTCCACTTGTATTCTCAAGAAGACATGGGGATCCAAGCCGTCCATGGAATATGTTCAGTATCAAATTGAACGATTCTAAAGGAAACAGAATTTACAACTATGAAGGAAACTGGCGCGATATTTTCCAGAACTGGGAAGCATTGTGTATGTCTTATCCAGTTTATACAAAGAATATTATTGCTAAATTCCTTAATGCCATGACAATCGATGGTTTTAATCCATACAGAATTTCTAAAGACGGGGTAGACTGGGAAATTCCAGATCCTACAGATCCTTGGTCAAATATTGGTTACTGGAACGACCATCAGGTTATTTATCTTCAGAAGCTTCTGGAATTTCAGTATCAGCTTTCTCCCATGGCAATTTATGAATATTTAGGTAAAAAACTTTTTTCAACTTCAAATATTCCATATCGTCTTAAAAAGTATGAAGAAATCCTGAAAAATCCTAGAGATACAGTTCTTTTTGATGAAAAATTGAGCAAGAAATTGCTTGAACTCTCTGAAGTTCAGGGAACTGATATTAAATTATGGTGTCTTGATTTTAATGCTGAAAAAGTTGAACAGGTTTCAATGCTTACAAAACTTCTTCAGATTATTCTTGCGAAGCTTGCAAACTTTGTACCAGGCGGCGGAATCTGGATGAATACTCAGCGCCCTGAATGGAACGATGCAAATAATGCACTGGCTGGATATGGTCTTTCAATGGTAACTTTGAACTATCTTTATAGAATGATTTCCTTCATGGAAAAAATCATCAAAGATTCTCCAATGGTCATTTACCATATTCCTCAGGAAACAGCTGAATTTCTTAAAAAAATGCACCAGTTGTATACAACAACAAATCCTGGCGAGCTGTTGGATTGGAATGATGAAACTGCTGCTAAAAAACGAAAGGCATTTGTTGATAGTGAAGGACTTTTGTTTGAAAAAGAACGAGAATCTTTGTATGCAGTTGGTCATAGCAATACCGAAGCTGACATTTCAAAGGCTGATTTAGTTAATATTCTGGAAATCTTCAAACTTCATCTGGAAGCTAC
Organism: Treponema sp.; assembly: GCA_045627625.1. GTDB lineage: Bacteria > Spirochaetota > Spirochaetia > Treponematales > Treponemataceae > Treponema_D. The sequence continues at coordinate 18,353 of JAZQOB010000067.1, read as the reverse complement.
TATCAAGGTTAATCAGAGAGAAGACGGACTTTTCCATACATACAACACTTTGATTATTTCTGAAGACAAAATGCTGGTAAAAGATTTGACTCTTATGCTTGAAGGTCAGGTTGCTGCATTGTCTTCCGGCTATTTGAATGCAACTCAGGCTGCCGATTTGTGTAAAGCAATGAAAAACAGTCCTCTTTATGTTGAAGATAGAAACACTTATATTCTCTATCCAAATAAAGAACTTCCTGATTTCTGGGAAAAGAATAATGTGGATGCTGACAAGGTAAAAGCAATTCCTGCTGCAAAAGAAATGCTTAAGACTGGAAATACTTCAATTTTGTGTCAGGATGAAGGAGGTGTTTGTCACTTTAATTCAGATTTCCGTAATGTTGAATTCATGCGGGAAGCCTTTGCTAAAATTGATGCAAAAAATCCAGAATTACTTTCTGATGAAGATATAAAATCACTGGAAGCTTTGTACGAACAGACTTTCAATCATATCAGTTTTACAGGTCGTTCCGGAACTTTCTATGCTTATGAAGGTTTAGGTTCAGTCTACTGGCACATGGTTGCAAAATATCTGGTTGCAGTTCAGGAATATGTTTTGACTGCTGAAGATTCTAAAGATAAGCAGGCTCTTGTAGAAGCTTATTATTCAATTAGAAGTGGAATCGGCTTTAATAAATCTCCAGAAGCTTATGGTGCTTTCCCAACAGATCCATATTCTCATACACCAGAAAAACAGGGTGCAAAACAGCCTGGTATGACAGGTCAGGTAAAAGAAGAAATCATTACTCGCTGGGGTGAACTTGGCTTGATTATTGAAAAAGGTCAGCTTGTCTTTAATCCAAGTTTTATTAAAGCAGAAGAATTTGATGCCTCTGGTAAATTGAATTTTACAAGATTTGGTATTCCAGTTGAATACACAAAATCAAAGGAAGCTGCGGTTGAAGTATGCTATTCAGACGGAAAAGTTGAAGCAGTAAAAGGAAATAAGCTTTCTTCTGTCGTTTCCCAGAAACTTTTTGAACGAGATGCTTCAATCAAGGCATTAAAAGTAAAAGTTTTATAAGTTTTTTTGATTTTTTTATCAAAAACCTATAGACATAACTGTTAGTATATAGTAATATAGATTTACTAACATTTGCGGGTGTAGCGAAGCTGGTTATCGCGCTGGCCTGTCACGCCGGAGATCACGGGTTCGAGCCCCGTCACTCGCGAAGTAAAGCACTTATCGAAAGATAAGTGCTTTTTCTTTTTAACAGTAAAATTGTATAGCGAGTGACATGCAACACCAGGCTTTTGTGTCTATTTTCTAGATTGCTTCAGGCTTTGCCTTCGCGATGACCACCCCTCCGTCATTGCGAGCGAAGGGAAGCAATCCAATTTTTTTATTTGTTATTACCTAGTATTATGGTATAATATAATAATACTATTTTATAAGAGAATTATTATATTATTTATGGGTTTCGAGCTTAGTTCAATTCAGGCAACGGCGCTGGAATATATTCTTTTAGCTATTGGTTTGCTTTTAGGAAGAAAATGTTTTTCAATAAGAAAAAAGGGGATGAATTATTTCTTTATATTCATAACCACTTTAAATCTGTTTTTGATCGTTAATATTCCTATTCGTTTATTTGAAATCAAAATTCACATCTTTAAGCCCGTAATAATTTCTACATTTTATTCGCTTTCAATCATATTAATGACTTTTGTCATGTTCTTCTGGTTTCTTTTCCTTCTGAAGCATATGAACAGCAGACTTGTTAATACCCGTCTTAAAGTTATACTTCTTGCTGTTCCTGCATTTTTATCAATTCCTTTATGTATCATAAACGGATTTACAGGCTGGATGTACTGGATTGAAGCAGATAGTTATTTCCGTGGAAATATGTTTATTCTGCAGGGATTAATTGCCTATATTTATTTATTAGTAAATTTAAGCTGGTTGATTAGAACTTGTTTTGATAAAAAGAAACGCAAAATTGCAAGAATCGGTCTTTTTTCAATGTTACCAGGTCTTGTATGTATTGTCCTGCAGATTTTATTTGGGGGATCTTTCTTATTAGCTGGTATAACAATCTGTGCATCTATTATGTATATTGATATTTGTATGGATAAACAGAAAACCTCTGAAGTTGTTGAAATGAAAGAGATGTTTGTTCAGATTACAGAAACTCTTGCCAGTGCGATAGATGCGAAAGATGAATATACACACGGTCATTCTATTCGAGTTGCTCAATACTCTCAACAGATTGCTGAAATAGCAGGTTTATCAGAAGAAGATTGTGAAAAAGTTTATTTCTCTGCACTTTTACATGATGTTGGTAAGATTGGGGTTCCTGATTGGATTTTGAATAAACAGGATAAACTTACTGATGAAGAATTTTCTGTTGTTAAACAGCATCCCGTATTAGGCCGAGAGATTCTTGCTCATATTAGAAAGCTTCCATACCTGACAATGGGTGCAAAATATCATCACGAAAGATATGACGGACAAGGATATCCAGAAGGACTTAAAGCTACAGATATTCCTGTTTATGCCCGTATTATTGCAGTTGCTGATGCATATGATGCTATGACTTCAGAACGAAGTTATCGTAATCCTCTTCCACAAAATATTGTTCGTGGCGAAATTGTAAAAGGTTCTGGCCGTCAGTTTGATCCAGAGTTTGCATCAATTATGACTCAGATAATTGATAAGGATAAGTTCTATAAAAAGAAGCAGAATAAAAATTCTAATGAACTTTATTGTGTTGGCTCTTATATTAACAGTTATCCTGGAATTGCAATTAATCCTTTTGAACTGACTGTTCGGATGAAAGCAGAGAGATTAGAAAAAGGATTGGATAATCTTCCTGTATTCATTTTATTTGATGCGGTTGATAGTCGTGTTCATATAGAAAAACAGGAAAAGAAATTTTACGATTATACAGAATACTTTTCAATTTGCGTTAATGGGAAATATAGAACAGACAATGCCCGAAAAGTTGAAGTTGAAGTAAAACAGCTTAAAGAAAGAATAGATGATACAAATGAAGTTCTGTATATAGTTGTGAATGCTGTAAAACGAAAAGATCATATTATTCTTCATATTAATGATGGTTATACCGAAATCAAGGCAACTATTGTAGTTTCTGATGGCTCTAGATTTGTTTTCCTCGGAATTACAGGACAGAAGTGTTATATTAGTGATATTGCTGATGAAAGAAGTTCCGAAATATATCCGGAAGACGCTATTTTAAGAATTGCAGATGAAATTAAGTATTTTGGTAAGCCTGATGGTGATATTCCTAATATCCAGGTTGAAAGCTGGCGAACTGCATCAACTGCAGGTATTCCTGTAAATAAAACTCTTAATCTTTCTTTCCATATGCAATGTTTGCCATATGCGCGTTTAATCTGGCACTGTCCATTCGTTATTTTATTTGATTCTGATGATGGAAAAGTGTATGGAAAAAATTATCGTGAATTTGCCTTTATCCGTTTTGACGGGGAAAGCTGGCAGGAAGATTTTTCTTCCAGCAATTTGCTCACCCTTAAAAGAACGGAAGAATTTAAGAACTGGAGCCAATGGAAACTGGAAAATAAAAAAGGCCGGGATATAGTTCTTTCTATCAAACGAGAAGAAAACAAGATTCTGTTTCATACTGAATGTGGTGGACTTGTACTTGATAATACTACACTTATTTCAAATGATTATAAAAATCTGTATGTTGCTCTTACTGGAGATCAGGTTATTTTAGAATCTATTAAAATATTAGAAAGGGATGAATAAAGAAGAGGCTTTGCAAAAAATGAATTTATATTCTGATAGTGAAATAAACAAGGTTTTATATAGCAATATTGATGCAGTGCTTGTTGCCAGTTCAAAAGATAATTTCTATCGTTCATTAAAACTCTCTGGAGAAATTTCAAAATATATTGCACCAGAGGGATCCTATAAAACTTTAATCGAAAAGCTCATGTTTCATATGAATAATAAGAATGTCAGGATAACAGATGATTACCTGGTATTCTTACCAAAAATGGGAGAATTTAACGGAAAGCTTACAAAAAAATTACTGTTGATATTGAAGGTCATAAACATTTTATCCAAATGCTTGTTTATCCAATTGAAAAAAATGAAGGGGATTATGTTATTCTTCTTGTTGAATTGGATAAGAACGAATTTGAGCGTGAGGAAAAATTTGAAAATAAGGTAAAAACAATTCAGGATACTTATCTGTTCTCTATGTATGCTGATTTGAATAATGATATCGTAAACGGTATTAATGTTTCTGAAATTGGCGAAGGCGATATGCATTATACAGTAAAATATTCTGAATGGCGCAAAATGATTGTTAATATGATTTGGGAAGAAGATCAGGAATTGTTTCTTAAGAAGACATCGCCAGAATATTTGAGAGAAAACCTTAGACCATCAAAATCTTTTTCTTTTGACTGTCAGATGAAGAATCTTGAAGGTCAATATATCTGGGTAAAATTAATTTTTGGACGAAGTGATACAACCAGCGAACAGGATTTTCGTTTTGTTTTTATGGTTCAGGATATTCATGAGAATTCTATTAAATTGTTTAATGAACTTAAGAAATTTGAAACGCTGGCCTCTCATGATTCTTTGACAGGTGTATATAATCACGGACGAATTGAAACAGAATTAGGAAATGCCATTGAAGAATTATCTAAGGATAACCGACAGATTTCTCTTATGATGTTCGATATTGACTTCTTCAAGAAGATAAATGACACATATGGTCATGCTGTAGGTGATGATATTCTAAAAGAATTTGTTAATACAATCAGAGAAAAATTATCTGCCTATGATATAAAAATCGGAAGATGGGGTGGTGAAGAATTTGTCTGCGTATGTTATGATATGGATATAAATATTGTCAAAAATATTGCAGAAGAAATTCGTCATCATGTTTCTGAAAAGATTTTTAAAGTTGTAGGTTCTATGACTTGTAGTGTTGGGGTAACTTCTGTAAACAAGGAAGATTCTGCTAAGAAAGCTTTCATTCGCTTGGATGAAGCTCTTTATGCTGCAAAGGCTTCCGGAAGAAACTGTATAAGTTTCAATTATTAAAAATAATTATTATTTAAATAAGTTTTAATTTCATGAATTTAAAAATAGGCAACAAAGTAGATAAAAATTTTTACAAGTTGGTTTTTTCGCTAGCTATACCGATTGCGCTCCAGAGTATCATTAATATTGGCGTAAACATGCTGGATACTGTTATGGTTGTGCGGTTAGGGGAAACAGCACTTTCAGCAACCTCCTTAGCAAATAATTTTATTTCCATTTATCACATATTCTGTATGGGGCTTGGAATGGGAGCCTCGGTTTTAGTCAGCCGTTACTGGGGAATGAAGAAAGCTGCTGACGGTCGTGAAAAAGAAGCAGAACATGCTCTTAAACAGACTGTCAGCCTTATGCTTCGTATTACATTTTTTTTGGCACTGATTTTTGCACTTTTAACCCTGTTTTTCCCTGTTCAGATTATGAAGATGTATACAAAAGAATACAATATTATTGAATCTGGGGCTATTTACTTCAAATATTCAGTGATTGCGTACTTCTTTTTGGGACTTTCTCTTACTTCAACCATAGTTTTGCGCAGCGTGGGACAGACTAAACTGCCGCTTTTTGTTTCTATTGGGGCCTTCTTTGTTAATATCATAGCCAACTATGCCTTTATTTTTGGTAAATTAGGCTGCCCGGAAATGGGAGTTGCAGGAGCCGCAGTTGGTACTGTAATCGCCCGTTTCTTTGAATTTGCAATAATCATGGGATATCTGCTGTTTATTGATCAAAAGATTTTCTTCAGAATCAAAGATATTTTTATCAAAACTGCATCTATTCTTGAAGAATATGTTCGAATCTGTATTCCGGTTCTTGTCAGTGATGCAATTCTTGCTTTTGGAAATGCGGCAGTTGCAATGGTAATCGGACATTTGGGCGGTGCTTTTGTTGCGGCAAATTCTATTACAAATATTGTCCAGCAGTTCAGTACAGTTTTAATTCAGGGAATCAGTCAGGCAGGTGCTATTGTTACGGGACAGACTCTTGGTCTTGGGGATAAAGAAAAAACTATGAAGCAGGGTTGGGCATTCCTTGGTTTGGGGCTGCTGTTAGGATTGTTCTCTGCAGCCTTCATTATGATTTTTAGTGAACCGGTCATTAAATTTTACAAAGTCGGTCCTGATACAGTTGGAATTGCACGACAGCTCATGCTTGCAATCAGTATTATTATTGTTTTCCAGGCTACAAACAGCATCATGACAAAAGGAGTTTTGCGCGGTGGTGGCGATACTAAAATGCTTATGCTTACCGACAATGTTTTTCTCTGGGTTTTATCAATTCCTCTTGGAATTATTGCCGGTTTTGTGTTCAAATGGCCTGCTTTCTGGATTTACATCTTCCTTAAAACCGATCAGATTGTAAAAACCGTCTGGTGTGTTTTCAGATTAAAAAGCGGCAAATGGATTAAAAAGATTTCTACTGGAACTCAAAAATAAAGAGGATTTTATTTCTCCAGTTTCTTCAGTTTCAGGATGATTTCTTCTGCTGAACTCTCTGAAACACTCTCAAGCATATTAAAGATTTCTGCAGTCTCTCCATTAACTTCAATCTCTTCTCCTGTCATAAGACCTCTAAGGTAAACTTGCGCAATGGAGTTGGCACAGACTCTGCAGGTGTACAAATCTTTTAGAATTTCCGCCTGATGAATATCTTCCAAATCCGAAAAATTCAGTTCTTTATTCATAAAATGATGAACAATTCTTGCGGCAGTCCGTTTTGTCAGTACCGAATCTTTCTGTACTTCATCCTGATCTTCCAGCCAGAAACGGGTTCTTCCGTAATGCAGCAGGGCAGAAATTTCCATCTGTTTTCCACCAGTTTCTTCTAAGAAGACATTCCAGAGGTTTTTTATAAATTCACAAACCTTAATTTCGCTCATTCTTTCTTATTTTGCAGAGATTTTCAGGGTCACATTGCCACAGGCTTCGATAGAATCGATTAAAACTTCACCATTTTTAAGTTCAAACTCTTCATTAGACCATAAATCTTTAGCAATAAAGCTGTTTGAATTAATAAAATTATCCGAAAGCTTTAGGTTTTTAACAGATTTTATCATTTCCATAGTGATTTTAACTGGTTCCGAGGCCTGATTTTCCCTCAAGTTGAATACAGAAAGGGCAATATTGCCATCTGAAAGTGGTTTTACAAGAATATCTGTGCGATTATTGTCCTGAATGTATTCTTTGTCCGGTTCATTGCATTTTGTGCTGGTCCAGATTCGTTTTGCCTGAATTCCAAGCTTATCCTGATTCAAAGAAATTAAATCTGAATTGGAAATAATCTTATAGAGGAAGTTTTCTTTATCAAGGCGGCGTAAATCGATTCCAAGCATTAAAGGAGAATTCATCATACACCACATTGCAAAGTGAGTTTTATTCATTGTATCTGTAAGACCGTTCATGCCAATCATAAGCATGTCAGGATCATTCCAGCCTTTTTCCAGCCCTGCAAATTCATCCATAACAACTGCTTTATTGTACTGGGAAGTTACGCTTGGAGTTCCGGGATCAGCCCATGCACCAAAGCCTGGGTTTCCGTCAGAACCAACTCTAAAGGTAATATCATTTAGAATTCTCCAGGAATCGCCAAGTTTATATCCCCAGTTTTGAGGCATTGTTTTTCCCCATTCACATAAAGAAAGGGTAATATCATGTTCCGGGCAAGCCAGATTTAATCCTTCTACCATTGCGGCATAAGAACAAAGGGTATTTTCCTGGCGACGATGATTCATAATCCGGATAGTGTTTTTCCCTTTAAGAAGTTCTAATTCTATAGGATTTGAATCATTAAAGTTGTTCTTGTCTTTAGTTTCAGGAAGGAAATCGTCGTAAACATAAGTATTTCCCTTATCATTTTTCAGTGCAACCTGAAGCCATTCTCCGATTCCGTTTTCTTTTGAAGTTGCGTAATTCACTACCAGCTGATATTTTCCGTTTTCTGGAGCCTCAATTTCAAACCAGAGTTCGCTGCTTCGTGGTCCAACAGGAGTTGTGCCTGTATTGGTTCCGTCAAAAGTTCCCAGATTCAAAACATAGTTTTCTTCGATAGTTCCCCCAAGTCCTGTAAGTTTTCCGTCCTTTACAGCAGATAGGGTTGTATCAAAATCTTTTCCAGTAAGTCTGATGCTTTTGATTTTTGGAGTGTAAACATAGCGGGCATTTTCGGGATTAGAAAAAGTTGCATTGTCCCAAAGGTAGTAGCAGTTATCGATTTTAAGAAAATCGACTTTCCAGTCTACATAGGATTGTGCATCAGTTTTCTCGTGACCGCAGGTTCCAACTTCGGCTCCAGCACATAAATTTGTTCCAATATCGTTGTACATGCCGAATTTTAAGCCTAAACTGTGTACATAATCAGACAGTTTAAGAAATCCGGAAGGAAATTTTACTTCATCATTAGCCAATTTGCCTTCAATTCGTTCTGATTTATAGCATCCATCGTCCAGAACTACAAATTTATAGCCCAATTTATCAAGTCCAAGTTCTACCAGTTTGTCTGCCATAGTTTTAGTCAGAGCTTCGGTGTTGCCGCTTCCAAAGGCATTCCAGCTGTTCCATCCCATTGCAGGAAGATGATTTTTCTTTTTATTGTAAAGTGATTTTCCGTTATCAAAGGAATCAAATCGGAATTCATTGTCAGAAATGACCATTGGTTTTGAAGGGTATTGTGTTTTCATTTTTTCCTCTTGATTAATAATACAACTTATATCTTGTTTTTTACAGATTTTGATTTAAAATTATACATATATATTTGTATAAATGAGGTTAAAAATGTTACGAGTTGTTGAAACTAAATTAGGAAAAGTTGAAGGTTTGCCAGCGGCAGATCCTCGAATCACAAGTTTTAAGGGAATTCCTTTTGCAAAGCCACCAGTTGGAGATTTGCGATTTCACGCTCCTGTTCCTGCAGAACCATGGGAAGGTACATTAAAAGCATATAATTTCTCTCCAATTTCTGTTCAGGTTACTCCTTGTTATGCTGACCCTAAAGATGATTTATATTGTCGTGAATGGTCTGTTGATAAAGAACAGCCAATGAGCGAAGACAGCCTTTATTTGAATGTCTGGACTCCTGCAAACAAACCAGATGAAAAGCTTCCTGTATATGTTTGGATTTATGGTGGCGGTTTTCAGACAGGTTTTACAGCCGAAATGGAATTTGATGGAGAACGAATTGCCCGCCGTGGAATTATCGTTGTTTCTATGAACTACCGTCTTAATCTTTTTGGCTTTATGGCACATCCAGAAATTACTGCTGAAAATCCAGATGCTCCTTCAAACTTTGGACTTTTGGATCAGAGAATGGCAATGCAGTGGGTTAAAGACAATATTGCTGCTTTTGGTGGAGATCCAGAAAACATTACAATCGGTGGACAGTCTGCCGGTGGTGGTTCGGTATTGAATCAGATTCTGTATGGCCATAAAAATCTCTTTAAGAGAGCAGTGTGCCATTCCGGTATGTTCTATATGCCAGGAAACAACATTATGACTCCAAGAACATTGGCAGAAGCCGAAAAACTTGGTGAAGAATTCTTTAATTTCTGTGGAGCTCCAACTCTTGCCGAAATGCGAAGGCTTACAACTGCTCAGTTGCGACAGAAATGGGATGAATTTGGCGGTTTTGCTAAATCTGTTCAGACCTGGGTTCCTTGTAATGATGGAAAATTTGTTACAGATGAATTCTTCTCGGCTCTTTCAAAAGGAAATGTAGAAACAGTTCCAATGATTATTGGTCATACTCCAGATGAATTTACTTTTGTACCAGAAGGAATGGATCCAAAAGAAGCACGAATTAACGCAATCGAAACTGCAATTCATAATTATGTAGAAACCTGTGAAAAACATGGCTACAAAAATCCAAATTACTACTATCTTTTTGATGTAGATATTCCAGGCTGGGATAATCCTGGTAAATTCCATTCAGTAGACTTGTGGTTCTGGTTCGAAACTCTTGCAAAATGCTGGAGACCATTTACAGGCAAACATTACGATGCTGCCCGTCAGATTTGTGATTATTTGTGTAATTTTATTAAGACAGGAAATCCAAATGCTGCGGACGGAAAAGACAGTTCTGAACAGCCATTGTCAAAATGGGACCCATACACTTTGAATTCTGACAAGATGCGCAGATTCAAGTTGGACTAAAAAATCGGCATATGAGTTTTTCATTTATTGAAACGATTGTATATTTATGTTATACAAAAAATATATTTTAAAAAAAATTATAAAAAAAGGGAAACATTAATGAAAAAGTTTTTATCAGTTTTATTTATTCTTTCTTTGGTTGGAATGGTTTTTGCTAACGAACCAGGTTCACCTTCTTCAAAAACAAGCGAATCAACACAGGGCTTGTTCAAAACAGATGTAGATAACTACATGAATCTTGGTGCATGGGACACCGTTAATCCTAAAACATTGTTTACTTTCGTAGGTTATGACACTTCTAAAGGTGGAATTAATCTTGGTCTTGCTCATCAGTTTAAAAAATTCTATTTAGGTTATTACTTTGCAGGAACTTTAGATTCATTTGTATTGAACAGTAATGTTGTAGATATTGAATCTGGAACAAAAACAACAACAAATACAAAAGAATCTGACGGTGACGGAAGTCTTGATACAGCAGTTTTATTCGGTTTTGGAAAAATGGCTGTAAAAGGTTCTTTAAACTTTGAAATGACAAAGGACAGCAAAGAAAAAGAAGATACAGATCCTATTCATGTTGCTAACAGCCAGGAATTCAGCGTAACTCCAATGGTTGATTTTGGAATGAAATCAAAATTAAAAGACTGGAATGCAATTTATACTGCAGACCTTGGTCTTGGAATCAATGTTAAGAAAGACTATGCAACTGCTGCAGGAAAAGAAATCTTTACAAATGAATCTTCAAATGTTCTTTATTTAGGTGCTGGACTTGGTCTTGAAAAAGCAACAAAAAAATTAACACACAATATTTCTGCAGATATGGAAAATAAAATCTATATTTTCCCTTCAAAAATCAGCAATGATGGAACTGCTCTTATTTCACAGAAAGGTAAATCTGCTTACGATTTAGTTCTTACTCCTGCATATCAGCTTACATATCCTGCTTCAAAAACACTTGTAATTAAATTGGGTGCAACTTCTCCAATTAAACTTGCTGCTACAGGTGCTTCAAAAGAATATGCTGCTGATGGAACTAAATCATTCAACGCTTCTTGCAAATCAACTTTCGATCTCGAAACACAGGCATCTCTTTCTGCTGCAATGACTTATCAGTGGAAACCTGCTTTTGCTTTGAATGCTGGTGTTGGTATCCAGGGACCAAAAGTTGGTGTAACTGCAGACAAAACAAAGTCTGTAAATGCTACTACTGGTGCTCTTCTTGCAACAACTTCAAATACAGGTCTTTTTGTTGAAGCATCTGACAGCTACTGTTCATGGTCTTCAGGATTTACATTTACACCTGCTAAAAATGTTGTAATTGATGGTTCGTACAAAATTCTTGCAAATCTCCTTGGAAATGACTTCGAATCAGACTTTGCAGAAGGAACTGGAACAAACATCTTGAACAACTTGAACAAAGCAATCGTTCACAACATTGCTATTGAAGTTTCAGTAAAATTCTAATTTCATTTAGTTTTAATTTTTTTAATAAAAAGGGACTGTCTGTATGCTTTTACGGGCAGTTCCTATCTATTTTTTTGGAGATTTTCATGAAAAAATTATCCGGCTTTATATTAATACTTGCATTGATTTTTGGTATTTTTACAGGCTGTAAGGCTAACTCAAATCCTGTAAAAGCTCCTGATAATATCTTTTATACAGTATTCCTTGATTCAAATAATGGCTCTGGCGATGTAGAAGTGCAGAGTGGAGAATTTGGTAAACATATTATTCTAAACGAAAATTTCTTTACTTATCCAAAACATACATATATTGGCTGGAGTACAAAAGCAGATTCAAGTCTTAAAAGTGCCGATCTTTACAGAGAGGGTGATGAATTTCTTGTTGTAAAAAATACTACTCTTTATGCGAACTGGCTTGAACACGATTATACCATTACTTTTGACTTTAATAATTCAGGCGAGAACATTGGTACAGAAATGGAAGAACATACTTTTGCTTCTTCTGTAGATACAACTCTTCCTCGCTGTACCTTTGGATTAGAAGGAATGGGCTTTAGAGGTTGGACAACTGAACCTGGTTCAAAAGAAGTTGTTTATAAAGATGGTGAATACTTTCCTTCAGGAACTTTTGCAGAGAAATCAGACAACAAAAATATTACACTTTATGCAGTTTGGGAAACTCCAGATTATTTTGTAACTTTCAATGCAGGTTATGGAACTGGAACAATGGCAAAACAAGGCTTCTTTAAAGATGAACCACAAAAATTAATTCCATGTACATTTACCAGATCAGACTATGTATTAAAAGGCTGGACAAATACAACTTACTATTATGATGATTCTTCTACTATATATACAGATGAAGAAGAAGTTATACTTACAGAAGATATAACTTTATATGCAGTCTGGACAAAATATAAAACAATTTTGAAATATAGTGCTAACGGTGGTAGTGGAACTATGAGTAATGAAGAATTCTTCTATAGTTCTGGTGTTACTGTAGCTGCAAATAAATTTACTCGTACCCATTATTCATTTAAAGGCTGGAACACAAGATCTGATGGTTCTGGAACATCTTATGCTCCTGGTTCAAAGCTTGTTCTTTCAACTCTTGAATCGGAAGTAATTTTATATGCCCAGTGGGAAATTTTACAGTTTACCTTGTCTTATGACATTAATAGACCTAGCTATGAATCTTATTCATATATGTATGGAACAACAGAATCTACAAGTGTAGATTTTGGACAGACAGTTTTTGTAAAAGAGCCAAACTATACTGTAAGTCATTTTACCTTTAAATGCTGGAATACAAAAGCAAATGGAACTGGAACTTCATATTATAAAGGAAATCCAATTACCCTTACTGAAGATGTAGGTAATGTTACTTTATATGCAATCTGGACTCCAAAAACCTATACAATTACATATCATCAGTATGCTCCATATTATCAGTGTGCACTTTCTGAAAAAACATTGGTAGATAAAACTTATAAGCAGACTTATACATATGGATCTCAAGTTTCATTAATTACTCCATCATATTCAAATGGATTAGACTTCACTGATGTATGGAAAACCAGAACTAATGGAAAGGATTATACAACAAATATTAATTATAAATTTATAGGCTGGACAACTTATGCATATTATACTTCTTCTAGATATTCTCCTTATTCTACAACCAGCTGGACTAACTGTACTTTAGGAGATGAGGATTTTTATGCTATTTGGGGATTTGCAAATGATTATCCATACACCATTATCTATGCAAATCGTCCTGGAACAAATGCTGATACCGAAGATATTATTGTAAATTATTATCCATATCCTTCTAGCTTGAATGAATATAAAGGTAAATACATTAATATTGGTTTTACAGATTATGACAGGTCATATTATGCGGAATACATGATTAATAAGACATTAGACGAAAAGGTATATAAAGATAGTTTAACTTATGATAGTACCAATAAATGTTATTACAAGCCTAAAGTATTGTATGGTGTATGGTTCGAATATGACAAATATAACTTTAATGGTACTATGAAGTTTGAATATGAACCAAAACCAAGTAATGAAAGAACATACTATACCAGAATTTATAGTATGGATATGAGTTTAACAGAACTTACAGGTGCAAATTACTATAAGGTTATGGGTCTTGGATATAGTAATTATAAAGATAGTGATTATCCTGTAGCACTTTCGCCAGGTAAAGCTTTGTATTTTATTGACAAATTAAATTATTTGTATGGAAGGGAGATGCAGTATTTTATTTCTGATGAAGGTAATACTTCTTCTTCGTATGCAGGAACAATTGATTACAATAAAGTACCAACAGATAATTCTGATCCAAGATATATCTATAACCTAGGTGAAAATTGGTTTGCTCAGATAAAATTAACTGAGAACAAAAAATTATTCTGTGCCTATCGGCTGAATTCCTTTAGACTTCCAACAGAATATGAATGGGTTTATGCGGCCAACTGTTACGAAGGAAGCAGTGGTTGTGTTTATCCTAATTTTGAAAAGCAAAAATGGGCGGGTGGATATAGTCCTAATAATGCATGGTATAAAGATACTTCTGGCGGTAAAGTACACACGCCTTGGGAAGATACATTTAAGCGAAATAATTACCAGATGACAAACTTTTCTGGAAATCTTGCAGAATATGTTCATCCTTTTGCATATCATGATGCTGTAAGTAAAGATACAAGAAATCCGGCATTTGGTTCTCCAAATGTAAGAGGTGTCAGTGTATACGAAGCAACAAGTGGCTACTTTAGATTGAAAGTTTGCGGTGGGCATTATAACAGCACAGCCGAAGATTGTGTAACTTTCTATGGAAACTCAAAACCGGTTTCAGTTACAGCATCAGATACATCATATTATGGAATCAGATTGATGCGTCAGGATTATTGGGTTAGTGCCAGTGCCCAATAGAGTTTGAAATAAAAGGCATCTAATCAGTTGATTAGATGCCTTTTTATGTTAGCAAGGTTTGTACTTACCACTAAGAGCAAGCATTGCAAAAAGATACAGACAGTTGTCGTAGTATCGGCGTTCACCAGTTCTTAATGGGGTTTCCCAGAAGCGGCGGACAATCTTTTCGGCATTTGCTCTAGATTTTTCGGAACAGGCAAGGGTAGTTTGTGCTAAAGTTGCCAGAAGTCCGATTGGATGCAAAGCTTTTTCAGGATTTCCGTTTTCGTCTGTGCAGACAGTACCATCAATTTTGTACTTCATGTAGTCTTTTGGATCAATATCAGCAAAGAAATTAATCAAGTTATCTGCAATTTTAGAAAATTCTTCATTTTCGCCGTTCCATAAAACATCAAGACCGATATTTGCACCGGTTCTGTAGGCATCGCTATAGAAATCTCCGTGATTTTCTGGTGGTCCGTAAGGATTTGGAGTTGCATCAAAGTTTCCGTATTCAGGATTCATACCAGTTTTTGGATGACAAGCCTTTACAAGATATTCGCGGCTGGCATCTTCGGCTTTGGCCCAGAATTCACGGTCACAATCATCTGCCCAGAGAGCAAAATAGTGATAAAAATGCATTAAATGGTAAGATGGATCACTAAAATCACAGCCAGGAACAAAACGAACCAGTGCAGTGTCAGGTGTCCACATGTTGCAAGGGTGGTGTAAACAGGTTTTTAAAATCTTTTTTGCCCAATGTGTGTAGTTATAGATTCCTTCTCCGTCTCCCCATTTTCTTCCGGCAAGGAAGAGGGCCATGGCAAAAAATTCTTCACCATCAGGGGCAGGTCCAAAGGCATTTTTCTTTCCGTCAGGAGCAACTGACCAGGCAAAATAGCCTTTAAGGAAGCCTTCGTTCATATACATGAACTCAATGGCAAACTTCCACATGCGGTCAAAGTATTCCTTCTTGTCCATCATGACGCACATCATCATGCCATAAGACATACCTTCGGTTCTGGCATCACAGTTTCCTGTGTCCATAAAGTAACCAGTATCTTTTAATCCTTCGAAATAGAAGCGATTCATACCTTCAAAAATTTCATCAAATGTTTTGTTCACTCTGATTTCAATTTCGTTTTCAGAGTAACCATAGTCTTCTAAAAATGTATTTTTCATAATTATAAGGATATAGTATTCTGAAATGAATTAAAAGAACGAAAATAGTCGAAAATAGCACAAATTTATACAAAAAATAGTCTAATATTTTAGACATATTAATATAAAACAACTTAAAATCTCGCTGGTATCAAGCATTTTACCTATTGTCAAAGCCTTTAGAAATGAGTATATTTTTTACTTATTATAAAAGTATTTTTTGAAGAGAGGTAAAAAATGAAAAAAAGACTTTTTGGTTTTATGGCACTTGTATTTGCAGCTTCGATTATGTTTTCAAGCTGTGAACTTCTTGCATTGTTCAACTTCGCTAAAGCATTAGGTGACTGGAACTATGTCTACATTAAAAACGACACAACAGAAACAATCAATGTTGTAGTTGCAGAAGATCCAGAATCTATTGTAGCAGACGAAGAAACTGGTGAAAAAGCTGCAGCTCAGAATGTAAATTATTCTATTAAGGCTGGAAAAACACAGGAACAGGCATTCTTCTGTGGTCAGGTAAAAGTTACTATTGGTGACCAGCAGGTAGTTCCTTCTGCTACAAATGATTCATATTATTCAAAACCAACATCAAACGGATACTATCATACATATGCACATTCTTTAATGACAATTTCTAAAGAAGATGGTAAATATGTATATACTTTATCTTCACGCGAAGAATAATTGTTAGATTAAGAATAATTCTAAAAAAAAGCAGTTTTTCAAACGAAAAACTGCTTTTTTTATGTACACATTACATTATAGAACTGTCTTTTTCTTATAAAGGTATCTGAGCCAGGCAGTAAAGCCACTGAAGAACCACACAACACCAACCGACCACCAGATTCCCCATAAACCGATAGCAGGAATCATTGTAAGCAAAATTGGAACTGTGAATCTACCAATAACTTCAACAACACCATTCAAAAGGGCAAAGAAACCGTCTCCAATACCGTTCAAAACCCCTCGAACTGTATAAATCATACCCAGGAAGATGTAGAAAATACTTGTAATTCGCATTGCAGTTGCACCCATTTCAATTACTTCAGTATCTCTTACGAAAATTGCTGTAATTGCTTCGCCAAAGAACTGGATGATTGGAATCATTACCAGGGTAAAAATAGCCATCATAATCATTGCTTTGTGATAACCTTTAATAATTCGGTCTTTTTTCTCCGCACCATAGTTCTGACCAGTAAAAGTAGAAAGGGCAGCACTAAGAGTCTGATATGGCTGGTGAATAACCTGTTCAATTCGTCCTGTAGCAGTAAAAGCGGCAACAGCAATTGGGCCAAAAGAGTTTACAACTCGCTGCAATGCCATGCATGAGATAGCAATCAATGAGAACTGCAGTGAAAGAGGGAAGCCTAATTTTACAGTTTTTACGATTACATTCATATTGATTCTCAAATGCTCTTTTCGGAATCTGAAATATGGATTGAACTTAAAGGCATAGAACAAACAGAGCAGATTTGAAATAAACTGGGAAATTAAAGTTGCAATTCCAGCACCAATTACGCCCATCTTAAAAGTATAAACGAAGAGTAAATCCAAAATTGCGTTCAAAATACAAGAGAAAATCAGAAAGTATAGGGGAGTTCTGGAATCGCCCAAGGCACGCATCATTGAAGATACATAGTTATATACAGAAACAAACAGAAGCCCAATACTCATAATCTGAAGATAAGCTTTTGCTTCGGCAAAAATATCCTGAGGTGTATTAAGCAGCTTTAAAGTAGGGCCGGCAGTTAAAAAAGCCATAATTCCTACTACTAAAGGCAGTAAGATCATAATATAACCGGTATTTGCAATACAGTTTTTAACTTCGCTTGTGTCTCCGCGGCCAAAACTCTGGGAAACAATAATTCCACCACCAGAACCAAAACCATTACACAAGGCAAAAAACAGGAATGTCAGTGAGTTTGTAGCACCAATTGCAGCCAGGGCAGAAGAACCAACCAGCTGTCCTACAATAATTGAATCTACAATGTTATATAACTGCTGAAACAGGTTTCCAATAAGCATTGGAATTGAAAAAACTAAAAGCAGTCTGACAGGGTTTCCCTCTGTCATATTCATAGATGTATCTTTCATACAAGTATATTTATAGCAATTTTTATCTATTATTAGTCATACAAATCTCTATGGGTTTTGTACTTTTTTTACATAAAAATAACCCTATCTTTCTAATGATAAAACGTAACCGTCTAATCAGCACCCCCTAAAAATCAACAGAAATTGATGCTGGTATTGAAAAACAGTGCTATACTTAAAAGATAAACAAAAGGGAGTCTTTATGTTAAGAAAAATTTCGGTTTTATTTATTTCAGTTTTTGCTTTAATTATTACTGGTTGTGCACCAACAAAAGCTGACCAAGAAGCTACAAATGATTACAGTGCATCAATAAAAAAATCTGAAGAGTTTCTCAAAAACCAGGATTTTACAGGAACTGTACTTATTGCAAAGGAAGGTGAAATACTTTTTGCAAATGGTTATGGTCTTTCTGATTCTAAAAATCCTGCATCAGAACCTGTTACAATTAATTCAAATCTTGAAATTGGTTCTATTTCAAAACAATTTGCTTC
>JAZQOB010000066.1:0-3423 GCA_045627625.1 Treponema sp. | reverse complement strand
ATTGAATTTTTGAGACATCCCCTACCAGTCAATTTTCGCCATTATAAATAAGCTATAAAAATTACAGAAGTCAAAAAAAAACGGATTTGCATAAATGAATTCTCATCCATCTGTGCAAATCCGTGTTTATCTGTGGTTTTGAACAATTAATTCAAAACAATTATTTATATGCTTTAAACTGCCGCAATTTCAACTAAAGTTTTTAGCATACTCACTATCAAAGTTTTGCCCCAGCAAAACTTTAGGCAAGGGCAAATCCAATGATAATTTTAAATGAGCCTATACAGCCCATGCCATTATTCTTTTATAGCACCACCTGCAACACCTTCTGCAAGTTTCTTCTGGAATGCGAAGTAAACTACAAGAACAGGAGCTGTAGCAATAATCAAAGCTGCAATCTGCCATCCAAGCTGTAAACCAGTTCTACTTGAGAACGAGAAGATTCCAACTGGAAGTGATTTTGTTGTTTCCTTAGAAGCCATAACAAGTACGAGAAGGAATTCGTTCCAAATACCCAAACCTGTCATAATTCCAATTGTAACAATTACTGGAACTGTCATAGGAACAATAATGCTTATAAATGTTCTAAATGGTGTAGCACCATCAATATAAGCTGATTCAACCAAACTATATGGCAAACCTCTAATATATGTAGAAGAAAGCATTACAGACATTGGCAAACCGAATGCAGTATAAACAAGGATAATACCAGCATGAGTGTTAGTAAGACCCATTTTTGTAAGCATAAGGAACAATGGAACCAAAAGCTGGTTTACATCAAGCAAATATCCAAGTCCAATCAATGCTGCAATAATTGCAGATGTTTTCTTGTATTTAAACTTTGTTGTACCATAACCAAGCATCAAACCAAGCATAACAACAAGGAATGTAGAAATGATTGTGTAAACCAAACTGTTTACAAACTTCATTCCAAGTTCACCGCGGCTCCATGCCGAACTATAGTTCCACCAAATTGTCTGCCAGTTGATTTTAGCCTGCATACCTTTTGGCAAATCAGAACACAAAATCTGTACATCAATACCTGGCTGAATTGTTTTCAAATCCCTTCCGTCAGAAGTTTTCCAACCATCAGGAATCTTATCACGCAAAATAAAGTGAACCTTAATTCTTTTGTGAGCACCAATGTTTGGAGACTCAAGAATGATAATTGCATCATTAATTGCTGTTTTATTTTTTGTATCACCTTTACCAAGTTTATTTACAATTCCAAGCTTTTCAAGCATTCCCTTTGGATACATGATGTTTGTCTGTGGTTCAACAACATCAAGAGGTTTCTGCTTTGCAATGAACAGTTCTTTTGGCCAAGAATAAATATCTTTTGTTAATTCTTCATTTGTCTTGAATGATGAATAAGCCATCCAGAACAATGGAGCAATTGTAATCAATGTCCACAAAATGAAGATAAAATATGAAAGTGGTTTTGCAATATATTTACTAAAAACCGATGTTTTAGGAGGTTCTCCTGTAGTAGTTACATTTTTTGTTTCTGCCATATTAGTAATCCTCATCTGTTCCAAGTTTTTTACCAACCCAGTTACTGAACATAATCAAGATTACAGAAATCAATACGATTATGTTAGCAATAGCTGCACCATAAGCAAAACGCATAGGATCCTTAGCATTGTTGAATGCGATTCTATACATGTAAATTGGCAATACTTCAGAGTTAATTCTCTGCTTACCTTCTGCAGCCAAAGCAAAGATCAAACCGAATCCTTTCAACGAACCTGCAATAGCGAGGATTGCTGAAGTAAGGATTGAAGCTGCAAGCAATGGAATTGTAATCTTGAAGAAAATCTGTACTTCCGAAGCACCGTCAATTTTAGCTGCTTCAAACATACTGTCGTCAATTTTCTGCAAGTTTGCAAGGAAGATAATCATGTAGAAACCTGTATACATCCAAATCAACGCAATACCAATTGGAATCATACATTTGTTTGGATCCATCATCATGTTGAACTGAGCACTAGGATTTCCACTGAATTTCTGAATCATTCTAGAAACTGGACCGTCTACCATGAAAAGCATACGCCACATAATACCAATTACAATTGTAGAAAGGAACTGTGGAAGGAATACCATTGACTGGAAGAAACTTGCACCTTTTACCTGTTTTCTGTAAAGGATGAACGCAAGTATAAATCCAATTGGAATCTGTCCAAATACTGAAACAACAACAACAATCATGTTGTTTTTAAATGCATGCCAGAATTCTGGAACATTGTTAGATGAATCAACAAGTCCCTTATTCATGGTTAAGACCTTTATATAATTTGAAAGTCCCACCAATTTTGATGGTTCTGTAGAATTCGGATTATAGTTTGAAAGACTTAAATAAATGGAATAAACAATAGGATAGGCAATAATGAATAAATAGACTAATAAACCTGGAAGGACAAAGCCGATGTAGGTTAGTAAGTCCCTTCTGTCTGATTTTCGCACTTCTTTTTTCCTTTTAAATTTTAACTAAAAATAAAGGGGTATTTCTATAAAATAATCTATAAAAATACCCCTTCTCGACTAACAATATATCATTGTAAGTTTATAAATTACTGTGCATCGAATGCTTTCTGAACATTTGCAGCCAATGTAGCAGCGTCGATCTTTCCAGAAACGATATCCTGCATACCAGCGTTCAATGTATCGTTAGCAATACCTGTAAGGTAAGAGTCGATTACATAGCATGATGGGTAAGCACCAAGTTTAGCTTTTTCAGCGATACATGGATCCATTCCTTCTGGGAGAACGAAGTCTTTAAGGATTGGAGCAGAGATACCACCATCGCGGAGTCTCTGTACTGTTTCGTCATAGCTGAAGAAGTAGTTCAAGAATTTCTTAGCAGCTTCGAGTTTAGCTGGATCTGAAGCACCTTTCTTTGTAATACCATATCCAACCTGCCAAGCACCAGCCAATGAACCAGCACAAGCTTTTTCACCTGGAACCTGTGGAATAGAAATAAGTTTTACAGTCTTAGAAAGTTCACCAAGATTTGATTCACCAAATGCCCACTGACCATCAATGTACATCAAGTATTTTCCGTTTACGAAGTTAGACATACCAGTTCCATTGTCTGTAAGAACAGAGTTTGGATCAAGAACGCCATCAGCAACCCATGTAGAAAGAACTGAAAGTGCATCTACGAATCCCTGGTCTGTGAATTTAACCTGTTTATTAACAGCTTTTTCAACCCATTTCAAATCACCAGTTGTACGTGGGATAATTCCTGACATTACACAAGAACCCCAAACCCAACCATCAGCACCGTGTGTTGACATAAGTTCGATTCCGTTAGCTTTACAAACTTTTGCAAGAGCTTTCATGTCTTCATATGTTTCAGGAATTTTTGCACCGAGTTTGTTCAACAATTCCATGTTTACAGCAACAACTGTACAGTAGTTAGAT
>JAZQOB010000065.1:0-22489 GCA_045627625.1 Treponema sp. | reverse complement strand
CTATGACCGCTCGGATATGAGCCGAGTGCTCTACCAACTGAGCTAAATCCCCAAGGTGTTATTAATATAAAATAATCATAAAAAAGTGTCAAGAAGTCGGATCGTAGCCATGTCGTTCTGTGAGCCAAGGAGTTGCAATAGTTGCTTGTCTTCCTAAGACGCTTGGCCTCCGACTTCCTATGACCGCTCGGATATGAGCCGAGTGCTCTACCAACTGAGCTAAATCCCCAAGGTGTTATTAATATAAAATAATCATAAAAAAGTGTCAAGAGCTTATTAATTAATTTTGGAAAAATTATCTTAAAATTGCATTTTTATTGAAAGATTTTGCTGTATCTAGCAATTCTTTAATTTTTTCGTCAGTGTAAGGATAAATCTCATTGTATTCGTTATTCAGACAGTTTTGATTCTGAAAATTTGCAAAACACCATTTAGAATCTGCTGGAAGCATTTTAGCAATTTCTTCAATTTCTGTTTTATCTGTCAGTCCTGGGACTAAAACTGTTCTGAATTCATGACAATCAGAAGGGTATGAAGATACCAGAGAAATGGATTTTTCAAGTATTTTTTTGAAGTATTCTGTTTTACCATAAAATGATGAATTCTTGTTACACAGGATTGAAGCATATTTTTCTGGAGTTGTTTTTATATCCATTGCAATAAAATCAGGGCGGAGAAGAGGATCATTTATGAAAGCTTCAAGTTCTGCTGGCAAAGTTCCGTTTGTATCAAGTTTTATTTTATATCCAAGTTCCTTTGCTTTTTTTATTATAAACGGAGTGTAAGGATTAAGAAGAGGTTCACCACCGCTGATCACAAGTCCATGAAGAATGCCCTGTCGTTTTTCCAGATGAGAAAATAAATCGTTTATTGTCTGAAAAGAATCCTGGGAGTCTGAATTATCTACAAGTCCCTTGTTATAACAGTAGGGACAACGGAGATTGCAGCCTCGAAGAAAAAAAGAACCTGCAACAATTCCAGGATAATCAACTAATGTTGTTTTTACCAGAACTCCTGCAGGTTTATCAAATGAAAGATCTTTCATTTTAGTTTAGTCTATGCAATAACCTGAACTTTTTCGCAAACAACTTCAAGTTCTTCTACATTATGACAGCGGGCTGTTTCAACACCTGCTTCGTTATAGAAAATTACTGTTGGAGAAGCAAATACACCTTTTTTAGCAGCTTCTGCAAGACCTGTTTCTGTATCTACATCAATGCTTCTACCAGGCATATCCAAATTAGACATAAAATTTTTTACTGGAGGACAATTTGGACATGTTTTGCGTGTAAACATTTCGTATGTAACGCTTTTAGTATTTGTAACAGGTGTTTCTGTTGAAAGTTTTACAGCTGGTTCTTCTGTTTTTGCATTTACAGCTGGAATAGAATCATAAAGTTTGCTGTCTTCGATTGTGAACATTTTACGCATGTCAAATTCATCACGCTTTCCTTTGTTCCAGTGTTTTACAGCTCTGTAATAACCAACGATTCTGGCATAAACCTCTGTTTCTGTTCCGTGAACATCCATCAATGCAGCCTTTGTTTCTGCAATTTCCTTTTCAACTTCTGCAAGTGTACGCATTTCAGCCATTTTTTTTGTCCTCCCACTATATTAAATAAATTGTAATTATTACAATTTTGTATTAACTATTAAGTATACTCTAAATATAGTGTTGTTTTTTTATAAAGTCAATTATAGTAACACTATATTTTTATTTTTTTTCTTTTTTTAATATTTCTTTTTTCTCAGCTTCCAAAGCTCTGAGCTTTTCTTTCAGAACCATTTCTTTTTCTGCACGACATTTTGGACATTCAAAATGCTGGCCAGAAATATAACCATGAATCTGACAGATGGAATAGGTTGGTGAAATAGTAAAGAATGGAATTCTGTATCTGTTAGAAATAGTCTTTACTAAATCACTGCAGGCTTTCCAGTCTGAAATTGCTTCACCCATGTATACATGGAACATTGTTCCTCCAGTGTATTTTGTCTGGAGTGATTCCTGATGATCCAAAGCTTCAAAAACATCGGCTGTGTAATCAACTGGCAGCTGCGATGAGTTTGTATAGAAAGGATCCTTTGTTCCACTTGTAATAATATCCGGATACTGTTCCTTGTCGTGTCTTGCAAGACGGTAAGATGTTGATTCTGCAGGAGTCGCTTCAAGATTGAATAAATCTCCAGTCTGTTCCTGATAATCAGCTAATTTATCTCTCATGAACACAAGAACTTTTTCAGCAAAAGCCTTTCCTTTTGGTTTTGAAATATCTTCGCCAATAAAGTTCAAACAGCATTCGTTCATACCACACAAACCGATGGTATTAAAATGATTAACCAAAGTTTTAAGATAGCGTTTTGTATATGGGAAAAGTCCACCCTGATAAAGCTTCTGGATTACTTTTCGTTTGATACACAAACTGTCTCGGGCAAGTCCCATAAGATATTCAAGACGCTTGAAGAATTCTTCTTCATTATTTGCAAGATAACCAATCTGTGGAAGGTTGATAGTTACTACACCGATAGAACCTGTAAATTCGTCAGCACCGAAAAGTCCACCACCACGACGGCGTAATTCTCGTTTATCCAGCTGCAATCGGCAGCACATAGAACGAACATCATTAGGGTTCAAATCTGAATTAATGAAGTTCTGGAAGTTTGGAGTTCCGTATTGAGCTGTCATTGTAAAAAGCAATTTAGCATTTTCAGAATCCCAGTCAAAATCTCTGGTAATGTTGTAAGTTGGAATAGGGTATGCAAAACCTCGTCCTTCTGCATCGCCTTCAATCATAAGTTCAATGAAAATCTTGTTGATAAGATCCATTTCCTTCTGACAGTCACCATATGTGAAATTCTGTTCTTTTCCAGCTACGATTGCTTTTTTGTTTTTAAGGTCATCAGGACATACCCAGTCCAAGGTAATATTTGTAAAAGGTGCCTGAGAACCCCATCGGCTTGGAGTATTTACACCGTAAATATAATTCTGAAGACACTGTCTGACCTGTTTTTCGGAAAGATTGTCAATTTTTACAAAAGGAGCAAGGTATGTATCAAAAGAACTGAAAGCCTGAGCTCCTGCCCATTCATTCTGAAGTACACCAAGGAAGTTAATAATCTGATTTACAAGGGTTGAAAGGTGAGCTGCTGGTTTTGATGTAATTTTATCAGGAACTCCGCCTAAACCTTCTGCAATAAGCTGTCGTAAAGACCAGCCAGCACAGTATCCGCTGAACATTGAAAGATCATGGATATGGAAGGCACAGGTTTTATGAGCATCTGCAATCTCTTTTGAATAAATATTATTTAACCAGTAATTTGCAGTAATTGCTCCTGAGTTATGAAGAATTAATCCACCTAAAGAGAAATTAACATTTGCATTTTCATTAACACGCCAGTCACTCTGTGCAAGATAGCCGTCCATTGTTTTATTAATATCCAGCATGAGTTTCTTAGTATCTCGCATAGCCTCGTGTCTTGCACGATACAAAATATATGCTTTTGCAACTTCTGTTTCTTGTTTTTCAATGAGGACGCTTTCTACAATATCCTGAATTTCTTCAATTGCAGGAATTGAATGAGCTCTGTTACCAGCCATCTGAAGTCGAATTCTTTCTTCTACACTGTCTGCAAGTGTTGCTGCACGATCTGGATCTTTCTGTTTTTCAACAGCTTCAATAGCTCGTCCAATAGCACTTTCAATTTTTGTTCTGTCATAAGCTGCAATTTCTCCGGAACGTTTTACAACAGATTTAATTACACCTTTTGTAGCACTGTCCGAGCTGCTTCCTAAAAAGCTTCTCCATTCCGGAAAGATTGATTCATCACTCATTTGTTTCCCCTGAATATTTATGTTTTTTTAACTTATAATCAAATTTTAATTTTGCAAGAAAAAAATCAAATTATTTTGACATTTTCTTAAGATTTTTTACCTCTGTAATAAATTCTTCGATAGTATCGAATTTTCTGTATACCGAAGCAAAACGAATATAGGCAACTTTATCGATATCGTAAAGTTTTTCTAGAACCAGTTCCCCTAATTTTGAAGTGGCAATTTCACGGGTTTCTTTACCAAGTTTAATAGCCATATCTTCAATGTCATTACAAATCTGTTCTACCATTGGAGTAGAAACAGGTCGTTTTTCAAGGGCGTGTTCAATACCTCGTTCCAGCTTAGTGCTGTCAAAAGGTTCTCTTCGCTGATCCCGTTTTACAACCATAAAGGGCTTTTCATCTATTCGTTCGTAACTGGTAAATCTGTACCCACAGGCAAGGCATTCACGGCGTCTACGGATGCTTTCGCCATTAACCATTGTACGAGATTCCAATACTTTATCTTCTAAGCTACCACAATTTGGACAACGCATGCTATTAAAATCCTTTTGTTGTATGTAGTGTTATTTAAAACCTTTTATATATCTTATAACACTAGATATGTAAACTCAATAGAATTCAGGAAAATTTGTGGCAAATTTAAAAAACTATTTTTGTTGACAAAAAAAAAATTTATGCATTGGAAAAAAAAATTCTTTGATGTAGTTGACAAAAAATGAGAATTAAAATTCTTCTGAGGCTGTAATTTTTTTAGGACGAGGATTTTTAAGTTTTCGTTCAGATGGAATATAATCAGATTTCTTGAAATTAAGTCTGGAAATGATTACATAAACAATAAAAATCCATACAAGGGCATAAGGAAGCCAGTTTCCAAGTTTGGAATAAATAGTTGGACAATGATCATAAATAGGTACATCGTAGGAAATAGCTCCTGGTTCAAATAATGGCAGGTCAGCAATTACTTTTCCAGAAGGATCTAAAACTACTGTATATCCACCGTTGGTTGAACGAATCATAGTGGTTCTGTATTCAATTGAACGATAAGAGGCTACTACGAAGTGCTGATATTCACTGGATTTTTTTCGAGACCAGGAATCATCGGTTATGTTTACAAATAATTCTGCACCGTTGTTAAACATAGGTCGAATTACATCTGTAAAAGAGTCATCGAAACAGATTGGAGTACTGATTTTAGCAAAAGCTTTATTCTTCAGTTTTTCTTCATAAATGTTTTCTGGAAGGGCCAGATTAAGAGTGTTTATAAATGGCTTTTTTGGTCCGTCTACCCAGGTACAAGGAATTTCAAATAATGGAAGATTTTCACCTTTTGACCATCCGGAAGAAATACCTACCAGCTTCATTAAAAGTTCACGAACAGCAGGAATTTCACTACCAGGAAGTGCTTCTGCAAAAGGAACCAGATGAAGTTTTGAATAATGGCCACGGAATGCACCTTCTTTATCGAATACCAGGGCTGCATTGTAATATCTGTAAAAATCGTTGTCCTTATATTCAGTAAGTTCTGCGTAAGAACCACCGGTGATAAATGGCACCTGAAGATCTTTTATAAATGGAATGAGAGGATTATCAGAAGGTTGTGATTTGTACTGAAATTTTCCCATGGGAAAAGGAGTTACTAAAGTACCTTCGCTCCAGACAACCATTTGAGGCTCTTTTCCTTCAGCCAGAAGTTTTTCTTTTGCTTCGGTTGTAAGTTTTTCGGACATAAGAATATTATCTGTATCTACTCCGTATGCCCATGGATCTCCGTTTTGCTGAACGATAATTGAAGTAATTGTTTTAATAGGAGTTCTTTCTTTGTAGTACTGAATATTACCATAAAGGAAGGCTAGAATTGCCAGCGAAGCAAAAATCAACCAGCTGCTTCTGACTTCCTGCATGTGTTTGAGTTTTAACTGAATCTTAGGAATATATGGCAGATCATATAAATGATTCACTGTTTCTACAAGAATGCAGTTTAAAAGTACTGTAATAAAAGTAATTCCATAGGTTCCAGTAATATCTGCAATCTGCATGAAAATTGGCCATTTATACATGGCATCTGGAATAGTTCCCCAAGGGTAGCCTAAAAATCCTGTAGATTTACACCATTCATAAATAACATAAACAGTTGTGAAGTAAAAAATTCTAAAAACTGCAGTTTCACTTATATTTTTAGAAAGCTTTAATCTTGAAAGTCTTGTATCTTTGAAAGAGGCATTTGGAAGGTAAAAATACAGTCCAAAAAATCCACCTAAAAAGAAGGTTCCAAATGCGGTTCCCCCCAGGGTAAGAAGGGCAAAGTCCTTGAAATTTGCAAGCCAGAAACTGGAGCAGATATGAGTTGAAAAAGTCTGAAAAGCTCCGTTGAAAAAAGCCTGTCTGTAACTTTTGCTGTTTTTAATTGCTATGTAATATAACGAAATTGCAATAAAAGCTAATACAGGTGAGCCAAACTGAAGAAATTCATTTGGAATCCCTAGGGACAATGTGACACCTGAAAAAACTGAATAAAAAATTTGCAAAATTGAATTCATTATATTATTATTTTAAATATTAAATATTTTGGTATAATATTTAAAATATATCGTTCATATTTGAAAGTTTCAATATTCATAATTGGATATTTGAAAAGATTTATTTACAGGCTTCTAGAGTACACTAAAACTGGATTCTATGAACAATAAATTGAGTTTGTCTGGGTGAGGGAAAAAAAGAGTGAAAAAAATGGATGATATTCATTTTGGAGAATACCAGGAAAAACCTGATGTAGTTGCTACAGCTCCTGGTCGTTTCCATTTGATTGGTGAACATTGCTGGTTTTTTAAGGATAAGACTCTTTCAACAGCAGTAAATCTTCCAGTGTATATTTCTATTTCCAAGAGAAAAGATTCTTCATTAAAATTTTATTATTATCAGCTGGATGATAGAAAGCATTCATCAATTTCAACACTAAAATACAAAAAAGAAGATAAGTGGGCTAATCCAATCAAAGCTGTTTTATACGGATTTATTTCGGGTGGCTTTGATATTTCTGGTATGAATATTTCTGTTTATTCAGAAATCCAGTCTTCTGCCGGATTTGGAATTACAACTGCAATTAAAGCAGCGGTTCTTACAGCTGTTTGTGAACTGTTTAATTTGCCTTGCCAGGATGTTCAGAAACTTCAGGTTCTTGAACGGGCTAACCGTAAGTTCTTACAGCAGGGTAACTTTCTTGCAGAAAATTATGCTGTATTGTTTTCAAAAAAAGATAATTTTATGATTACTGATTATGCTAAAAACAGCTGGGAATATATTCCATATCAGTTTGAAGGTAAAAAAATCTTTTTGATTGATACAAAAGTTCCAAGTGTTTTTACATGGAATGAAGATTCTTTATTTGAACCTCAATATGCTCTTTTGCTGGGAGATTTAAAAGACCGCAAGCCTAATGTTTATGGAGGCTGGCAGTATATTTCAAATCCTAACGATATTAATGAAGAACTTTCAGAAGTTTCTGAAGATGTTTCAAGAAAATTAAAATGTATTATGAGAGAACATAAAGATGCTCTTGATGCAAAAACAGGTCTTGAAACCAGAGATTTCTTTAAGTTTGCAAGAGCTGTTAATCATAGCCATGAAAGTCTTCGTGATATGTATAGTTTTTCATGTCCTGAAGTTGATTGGATCTTAAAACGAGTTGGTGAACTGGAACCTAATCTGGAAATGGTTTCAAATCCTGTTACCTGTGGTCGTATTACAGGAAAAGGTTTTGGTCGTTCACTTTTTGTTGTTATTCGTGATTCTGACGAAGAGGTTTTCCGTTCAAAACTTATTGAATTTGAAAAAATCTTTGGTTATCATCCTGATTGCTACTGTGTATCGCCTGCAGAAGGCGCTCACTTAATTAAAAATTAATATATTGGGAATTAAAAAATGAACTTACTTCTCTCCAATGATGATGGATATTCTGCAGAAGGAATAAAAAAACTGGCAGAAAAATTATCTCTTCACCATAATGTTTATGTTATTGCTCCAGCATCCAATCGTTCTGCCGTATCACATCATATCAGTATGTTTAAAAATCTGGAAATAATTCATAAACAGGAAAGAGTCTGGGCATGTTCAGGATATCCTTCTGATTGTGTTGCTGTTGGACTTATTGGAAATCTTCTGGATGTAAAATTCGATGCAGTTATTTCTGGTATAAATATGGGTGGAAACATGGGGACAGATATTATTTATTCTGGAACCTGTGGAGCTGCAAGACAGGCTGTAGTTTGTGGAATTCCTGCAATTGCTGTCAGTGTAGAGCCGGATGACTGGGATATAGTTGAAAAAGAAGGTTTTAAGTTTGATGCCATGTGTGATTTTATAGATAAAAATCTTGAAGCCCTGGTTTCTATGTCCAAAACTGAATCTCCTAGAATGTTTGTAAATGTTAATGGACTTTCGATTGATAAATATAAAGGCTGCAAATTTACAACTGATTTGTGTATAAAAGATTATCGGGACAGAATTAATGTTACTCCTGAAGATAAGGATTTTAAGGGTAGAGAAACTTTTAAAACTGAATTTGTTTTTGGAAATGGTGGAGTAGGTTATAATCCTGAAAATTGTGATTATTATACTGTAAAAGAGGGGTTTGTTTCCGTTTCTCTGGTTTATGCAGACCCACTTTGTTTATCTTCTATAGACTATAAGCAACTTTCGGTGTAAAATATACTTATATATATTTGTTAATTCTATCATTAATTTGGGTGGGAAATAATGGCAGAAAATATTTTAACCGACGGTATTAATTTATATAAACAGAGAGCTTATACTGGTGCTCTTGCTTTTTTTCTTTCATTGCCAGTTGATTGTGGTGCTGATAAAAATGAAGTTGCCTATTATTTAGGCTTGTGTTATGCAAAACTTCAGAAATATGATGATGCACTTTTATATCTTGAACAGGTAGTAACTTCCGGTGCTAATCTTGAAAGAGTTTTACAGTGTCGTTTTCTTCTTGCTGTAATTTATGCAGTTTCTGGACGACGACGCCTTGCCGATTTTGAATTAAATAAACTTCTTGAAACAGGTTATATGACAGCTTCTGTTTATGCTGCAATTGCTTTTGTTGCATGGGAACAGAGTGATACCCAGAAATGTCTTGAATATTATGAAAATTCCTTAAGAGCCGATCCTGAAAATGTTACTTCATTAAATGGATTGGGATATGTATTAGCCTGCGAAGAAAAGGATTTAACCAGAGCTTTGTCTCTTTGTAAACAGGCTGTTAATTCTTCACCGGATTCTGCTGCCTGTCTTGATTCTCTTGGCTGGGTTTATTATAAACTTGGACTTTATGATGATGCAAAAAAATACCTTGAACAGGCAGAACTTTTAGATCGTGATAATGAAGTTATTGCAAATCATATAAAAATGGTTGTAAAGGCAGGTAGCCGCTAATGTCTTGTTTTAAGAAAAAGATTTTCCTTGCTTTAAGTGTTTTACTCAGTATTGTTTTTATTTCTGTTGCTCAGGAATCAAATACTACATATTCAGCAGGTCTTTATGTACCGGAAGATAGAATTCGTACTGCTGAAGAAGGTTTCGCGGCTGAAGAATTCCGTCGCGGGGTTCTTGCTTATTATAAAGGGGCTTTTAATGATTCAATTGTTGCTTTTGAAAAAGCTCTGTCTTATTTGCCTGATGATAATTTGATTTTAGAATGGCTTGGAAAAGCTTATTATAAAGCCGGAATGGAAGGTTCTGCCTTGAATTACTGGCAGATTGCTTCTGAAAATGGTTACGGTGGACTTTTACTTGGTAATAAAGTTGAAGTTGTACGAGAGCGCCGAATTACTGGTGAATCAAAAGATAAACAGATGAAACTTTCTGAAGCAGGAAGTTTTGCTGGAATCGTAAATGATAATTTTATTTTTAGTGGTCCTGTTTCAGTTCTGCCTAATAATGACGGAACTTTATGGATTACTGCTTATAATTCCAATGACTTGCTTTTAATGAATATTAATGGCCGTGTTATTCAAAGAGTTACAGGACCTTTGAATGGATTTGACAGACCTCTTGATGTTATTCGTTTAAGTGACGGAAATTTATTGTTAAGCGAAAGTGCAGGCGACAGACTTGCATTGCTTAAGAGTAACGGGTCTTTTATCAAATATATTGGTTCTAAAGGTCGTGGTATTGGAAATATGGTAGGACCTCAGTATATTGCCACAGATTCATTGGATCGTATTTATGTAACTGACTATGGAAACCGCCGTGTAGATGTTTTTGATAAAGATGGAACAGGTTTGTATTACTTTGGTGGAAAACAGTCTGGCTTTGATGGATTAAAAGGTCCAACAGGTATCGCTATTATTGATGATACTGTTTATGTAGCAGATGAAGATAAAGGCTGTATTTATGAATTTGACAGATCTGGAAACTATATTCGTGAACTTGTAGAAGAAAAAACATTCAAAAAACCTGAATCAATTAAATTATGGCAGGGAAGTCTTATTGTTTGTGATAAAAACAGAATCCTTTCTGTAGATACAGATACTGGAGCTGTTTTTGAATATGCAAGAACTGGTAATGCTCCTTCCAGAGTTACTGCTGCAGCGGTAGATATTAATAATAATATTCTTGCAACTGATTTTACTTCAAACGAAGTTTATATTATGTCTAAAACTCAGGAACTTGTTGGCGGTCTTTTTGTTCAGATTGAACAGGTAGATGCTTCTAAATTTCCAAATGTTGTAGTTGAAGTTAAAGTTGAAAATCGACACCGACAGCCTGTAGTAGGACTTCAGGAAGAAAATTTCTATTTTACAGAAAATAAACGACCAATATCCAACTTAAAATATATTGGTTGTGTATCTCATAACGATTTTTCAGATATTACTCTTGTAATTGACCGTTCATATTCTTCAGATGCCTATAAAAATGAAATTGAAACTGCAGTAAACGAAATAGCAGCTTCCATGAACGGCAGAGGAACATTAAGAGTCATTTCAGCAGGCGCGATTCCATATCTCGAATATGTTGGAAAACCTGATAAATTAGGTGATTTTAATCTTGATGCACTTAAGAGTAAACCTTCAGAAGATACTTCACTTGATTTGGCATTCCGCTTAGCTGCTAATGATTTGATTGGTGCTGCTAAAAAACGATCGATTGTATTTATTTCTGATGGAAAAGTTTCTTATACTGCATTTGAAAAATATAATCTTGCAGAACTTTGTGCTTATATGAACAACAATACAATTGGTTTTTCAATGGTACAGGTTTCGCAGCAGTCTGTTGATACCGAATTTGATTACATGATTAATAATACTTCTGGTGATTTATATTATGTATTCCGTCCTGAAGGTTTATCACAGGTTGTAAAACAGTCTATTGAGCTGCCACAGGGAACATACCAGCTTTCATTTACTTCTGCTCAGACAACTAACTTTGGTGAAAAATTCCTTCCTTTGGAAACCGAAGTTTATTTAATGAATAGAAGTGGTCGTGATGAAAGCGGCTATTTTGCTCCATTACAGTAAAATCAACTTAATTAGAAGTTTAATTTTCCGCCAAGAGACAATTCCAAACCAAGAGTTGTGGCGGAACTTTCTGTAAACTTAAGATTCATTCCAGCTCCTGCAGTAATTGTATAATTTTTTAACAGTTTCATTTCGCAGGAATGATTAAGCTGGAAAAGCTGTGAATTGATATTGTTTTCATCACTGAGAGTAATATTTAATGTTTCTTTTCGAATAATTTCTTTGTCAGAAAAATCTGTATTCTTAAAAATAAATTCTGGTATTTTAAGAAGAATTGTATTTTCGCCTTCATAACTCCAGATTGCGGTTGCACGGAATTTCCAGTCCAAATTTGAAGAAAGGGTAAAGTCCATTCCAGTTTTAAGAGTATCTTTATTGTTTTTGTAAAGTAAAAGACTTCCATACCATGAGACTGCACAGGTTGTTTTTTCAATTTCTTTGTTAGGAATTTTTATAATTCCAGTAAAGAAAGATGTATATTCATCCTGATTGAATTCTTTTATTAGCTTTAATTTTCCTTTTGCGCCTAAAAGATTTACAAATGCATTTCCCGCTGTAAGTTTTATCTGATATAAATCAGAAACTGTATCAGAAGTGGTGATATCTCTTGCAAATGAAAGGGATGCAGAAACAGGTATATATAAATCTGAAATATTATTTGAAAGAGTTCGTTTCCAGTTAATTTCATAGCGGGAATTATAGAATGCTTCCTGATGAATATTTTCCTGAAGCTTTGAAGAAAGATTTGGTGAGAATAAATCTAAAAATGGTAAGGTTGTATAATACCAGCTTCGGTCTTTTTGAGTTTTTGCAAATAATTCAATATCCTGACCATAATTTGAAACCTGTGGATTTTCTTTTTTTCCGCCTGCTGTTTTTGACAGAATAATGGAGAAAGTGTTTTTCCCGATTCCAAATGGAATATTAAGATTCATTGAAGTATTATCCGAAAAACTTTCTTTTGAAGAATTCTGGAAAGTTCCATTCATAGTAAATTTAAATACAGGATTAAGGTTTCCATATGGAATTGTGAGTTTTAATTGTGCATTTAAATTTTCATTTCGGGTGCTTGCATTTTCTTCTCCAATAGAGAATTCAGTGAGCAAAGCTTTTCCATAATCAATAAAATAATTGTTTTTTACATCAAGGGAGCCGTCAGAATTGTTTAATTTTTGAGATAATGCAAAATTTGAATCAAAACTGAATTTTGTTGTTCCAATTGGGAATGAAGAGTTTATTCCAGCTTTTAAGTTCTGTCTCATATAGTTGTTTGAATTTGAACTGCTGGCAGTTGAACTGAATGCAAAAGGAATCTTGAACCATGAAAGGTTTATATTCAAAGAGTTGCTTTTTTCAATTTCTTTATCCTGGGGATTATGAAGATAACTTTCGCTGAAAGAAATTGCATCAAAAATATTTTTATTTGTCTTGATGCTGTGGGAGCCAACTTTGTAGAAACTATCTTGAGGAGATAAAGTATTAGCACCTGTAGAAATACTTGCTGCAATATCAAAATTCCATATAGTTGCATTGGATTTTAAGTTTGCATCAAGAGAATAAACACCCAGAGGATCTGTAATAGAAGAGGCTGCTGCCTGACTTGAATCGAAATCAACTCTAAGATTTTTAATTATCCAGAGCTGGTCTTTTGAATAGTTTCCCGCAAAATAGTTTTTAGCATTTGCAGAAAGTTCACTTCCTGTAAAATACAGAGAACCAATTATGAATTTTCCTGATTCCATTAAAGAGGAGTCTGAAGCGGTATTTAAAACAATTTTTTGTCTTGAAGGCTGAGTTTTTGTATTTATTTTTAATTCGTAGTCTGAAGCTGGAAGAAGTTTATCGTCCAGGTAAACTTTTTTTGTTTTAAGTTCAATTTTTAAATTGTGCCAGAGGTTTTCCTGCAAAATTAAATTACTAATGACTTTTGAAGAAATATTTAATTCTAATGCAATTTTTCCATTTTCATCCAGACTTTCAGCTCCAGAATCCAGAATAATAGATAAACCTGTTTCCGGAGTAAAGGCGGAAGGGGTTGTTGTGGCGGAAATTCCAAAGTCGAAATCTATTTCTTCATAAGAAGCAAAATTGCAGTAATCAAAATAAGTTGCAGTTGTTAATAGTAAATCTTCCTGGCTTAATGAAGAATCTATGTTATTCCATACAATCTGATTGCCAGCCAGATCAGTTTTAAAATATTTTTTTGCAGCCGAACTTTCATTAATAAGAACTCCGGAAGAATTTACAAGAATGGAATCATTATGAAGAACATAAATTCCATTTGTTACAGGTTCATAGGGACCAGTCCAAATAGTTCCTTTAGTTGTAGAGGTTTCATCTTTTGAAACAACAATCAATCTTAAATCTTTTGAAGAAACCAGTCTTGCTCTGTCATTTTCGTCCAGCTGAATTTTAATAATTTGCCATGAAGTATCACTGGTATCAAATCCAGATAAAGTTTTTAAATCTTCACCATCTGTAAGTTTCCATGTAGGAATAAAACTTGAAGTTTCTCCAGAAAAATCTTTTTCGGCTTTTACTCCAAGCTGCAAATAAATATCAACATTTTCAAAGGCTGTATCAGTTTTTAGTGCCAGTTCCAGTTCTGAACTGTTGCATAATTGAGAACCTGCTGTAAGTTTTATATCAACACTTGCCCAGTTTATATCTGTTATATCCAGAGAACTAAAATCCCATGAAAGAGGAATTTTATATCCTGTTATTTTTCCGTCACCTTTTCCTGTAAAGGTTAAAACAGTTCCGTTATTGTCTTCTTCTAAAACTGGAGCATCTTTATAGTTTAATGATGGTAATGCTTTAGTCTGATAACCACTGGAAGAAGAAAGATAGTAAGTTTGATCTGTTATTCCTGTATCTTTTGAAGCTAAGTAAACTCCAGTTAGATTTTCATTGTTTAAAGAGACTGTAAGTGCATCTAAAATTGTAAAATCCTGATATTTATAGTTTATTCCGCCTGTAATTCCAAGGAATCCTGTTTTGAGATTTTCTTTTGTTGAATATTTAGAATACAAATTAACTGGCCACAAGCTGGAAATAGAAATATCAGTTTTAAGGTTTTCGTTGAAATTGTATTTGTATCCTGCTGCTAAGGCTAATGCTCCAGAATCGATATCATCTGATTCTTCCTGCCAGCTAATATAGATTTTATCAATTTCGCTTACAGATGTGGAAAGGGTAACGAATCCACTGGTTGAAGAGTATTTTGCACCATTATCTAAAATACCGTTTACATAAACTTTTACGGTTCCGCCAGCAGCTTTTTTACCAATATCATAATTTGAAATTTGAGAATAGGTTCTTAATCGTAAAGTCAAATCTGAAGTCTGAGTTTCGTTTAAGTAAAGTAAAGGATTTTTATCGGCAAAAGGGTATCGTAGTGCAGGATTTAGATAACTGCTGTTTTTTTCGCTGTTTTTACCGGTTTCTGCGTATAGATGATTTTCATAAAAGAAATCTTCCTGTGTAAAACTAAAAGGTTCATTTTGGGCAATTGCAAAATAATCCTGGGAAATGTTTTCAGAATAAGGTGAGATAATAGAAGCTTCTGCCTGACTGATAATTCCACAATCATAGAAATTACAGATTAAATAAGGAGAAAAACCTTCTGGGGACTGAATGCTGATGGCTTTTGTATTTTCAATGAAGTTTTCTATAGGTGATGCGTATTTTTCAAGATTAATTTTCTGATTATTATTGGAATTAAAATATTCCTGGATGTGTCCCAAAAAGGAAGAACTGTCCCCATAATTTCCTGAAGAAAGAATAAAATTGCTGTAAGTAGAATCATCTTTGAAAGTTACTGTAACTGCAGGAATACGATTATTTTTTTTACTGCTTTCTGCTGAAATAGAAAGAATAAGAAGATTTTCTGAGGAAATTATTTTGTATTCAGCTTCGGAAAGTTTTTTGTATTTTCTTCCGTTTTTATCAAGGTAATTCCCTTTTGAATTTTCAACATAAATATCTTTCAGGTTTAAAAGACTTTCTTTGTCTGGAAAAACAAACATTTTTCCATAAATAAAACTAGAAAGTTCCAGATTTATATCAGTGACACTATTTTTCCCATAAAAAGTTGCATCCCTGAAAGATGTCATGTCATAGCGAATCATTACATCTCCAGTCCATTTGTTTGAATCTATATCCTTGAAATGGAAGGAAAGTCCTGGAGCCTGGTTTTGACCTCCGGAAAGGGCATAACCTGTGTATTTAGATGAATAATCAGGAAAAAGAATATTTCGGTTTGAAAATATAAACTTTTCCAGATATCCATCTCCTTTATAACCAAAAGTATAAGTATTTTTTGAAAAGTTATCAGCAAAGTCAAAATCAAAATAAAAGTTTTCGGTAATATTTATGAGTAAAGATAAATCAATTTCCTGTTTAAAAATTGGAGAAGTTAATGAAGTAGAAATACCATTGTATTTTCCAAATGAAGCATTAAAGTTTTGTGTAACTTCTGCTGTCCAGTGTCCGCTTAAGTCATAATTTAAATTAGTTTCTGGAATTTCCCAGTCAAACAGGGAAGTTTTTTTTACTTCTTTTGTTTCTTCTGTTTTTATCTGATCAGCGGTAATTTCAACAACTTCATCTTCAGGAGTTTCTAAGCCTTCATCTGGAGAATCATCTTCAGAGGATGTAAATTCATCAGTTAATAAAGCAGAAGCTCCCTGTGAGGTTTTAGTATTCTGGGAATTAGCAGTATTATCCACAGCAAATAATAATGCAAAGGATAGTAACAATACTTTTGCAGTATTGTTCAAAGTGTTCAAGAGTCGGGCTTTATGAAGTTTAATTTCCGGATGTTTTTGTTCTAGATTCAAAATAGCTTTTTCCACTGATTGTTTCTTTTCTTTATCATCGTCAAATAAACTTAATTGTTCAGCAAAAGGTTTTTTTTCCAGATTTTCCAGTCCAACACCAATAAGTCTGACTCCAAAGTTTCTGTCATATTTTTCATTAAAAAGTTCTTTGGCAATATTAAAAAAATTGTCTAATGTTAAAATATTATAATCAACAGTTTTTTGAATACTTACAGTTGTAAAATTGCCATATCTGATTTTAATTTTTACAGTCCGGGAATATAATTTATCTTTTAGTATTCTAAAAATAATACCATGACATAATTCTAATATTTTAGTTTCGATTGTATAGGGGTCTGAAATATCTTCTACAAAAGTTGTCTCTGAACTTATGGAATGAGATTTTGTAATTCTATTGAAGGTATTTAAATCATTTCCTCTTACAACATTATAAAGAAAGTTTCCAAGGCTGTTTCCAAAGAAGAATTGAAGTGTTTCCACAGGTAAGTCGTAAATATCTTTTGTAGATTTAATTCCTTTAGTTTTAAACAATTCCTGGGTTTTGGTTCCACAGCCCCAAAGTTTCTTCAAGGGGAGACTCAACATAAATTCCTGTTCATGTCCCTGATCAACTTTTACAAAACCATCAGGTTTTTGTAAATCAGAAGCAATCTTTGCAATATATTTTGTTGGTGCCAACCCTACAGAAACCGTAAGACCGGTTTTTTCTTTTACCCGCTGCTTTATTTTTTTTGCAGTTTCTTCAGGAGGTCCAAATAAGGCTTCCGTTCCTGTTAAATCGATAAAAGCTTCATCAATAGACATCTGATCTACATCTGGTGAAAACTCTCTGAAAATGCTCATTACTTCATAAGAAATTTCTGAATATCTTTCCATTCTGCCATAAACAAAAATTCCCTGGGGACATAATTGATAGGCTTTGCTTGTTGGCATTGCTGAATGTACTCCGTATTTTCGGGCTTCGTAGGATGCGGTCGAAACTACACTTCGTTTGTCTTTAGGTTTTCCACCAACAATCAGAGGTTTGCCTCTATATTCAGGATGATCCAATTGTTCTACAGATGCAAAAAAAGCATCCAAATCCACATGAAGAAACCAGCTTTTATTCTTTTCCATTGCTGCCTTCTATGTGAATAGTCTTTGTTACAAGGAAAAATTCATTTTTGTTATCAGTTTTATAGATTGCTTCGGCTTTTACTTCAGAAACCTGTTTGTCGGCACCATATCTAAAATCAATCTTTTTTCCTGGACATAAAGGAATTGAAACAGTTGCTTTTTTGTTGGAATCGATGGTGAAGTCATATTCAGAATATAAAACCGGCATTGATTTTTCACCTTCAATAGAAATTCTTACCATCTGAGGTTCTTGTGTTGAGGTAAAGTGAATGTTTCTGATTAATTCTCCAAAAATATAAGAATCTTTGTATTCAAGAGAGAAAATTTCATCTCTGTCAGTTACAGGAAGAACCTGTGCCCAGGAAACATTTTTTTCCAGTTTCTGATAAATCAGGTTATTTAAGAGTGCAAAGAAAAGCAGAGAAACAATGTATGCGGAACCAATTACAATTGCTGAAATTCTTTTTTTTGTAAAATGAGCTGTAATATTTGTAAGAATTCTAAGCCACAGCATATAAGTTGGCATAAGTAATAAAGTCATAATTACAGGGAAAAGTCTGGATGTATAAAAGAACATCTTAAGAGTAGAGGCATTGGAACTGTTTACTAAGAATCCTCCATAAATACACAAGCCTCCAAATATAAGGACAAGCAAAATACTATGAATCCAGTTTTTCTTAAAAAGCAGAACAATCATTGCTCCAACAAAAATCAGGAAGAAAATCGGGAACAATGAAACATCAGCAAAACAGAAAATGAACTGATTGAGGAAAGTAATCAAAAGTGTAAGCAAATCAACTGATTTTCCAGAATAACGCTTTTTTAATAAGAACATTTCCAGAAGATAAAATAAAGAAATAAATGCAATGGCAAAAACCAGCTGAATAATCAAAATAGAAAAAACTGAAGACTTTTCCATGTTGTGCATGTAAATCAGTCTGTAGATTCCTTTACCAGCATAAAAGCCTGCAAGAGATAGAAGAAAAGTAATTGGCAGGGTATACCAGTTGTTTTTCAATTCAATCCAGTATTCACTTCGTTTATTGAAATTTATGTAGCTTAAAATAAAAATATAAGCCATTGTAATCAATACAATAAAAATCAAAATAATGATGATTAATTTTTCGGAAAACCAGATTGTACTTCCAGGAAAGTGAATCATTAAGGAATGGTAATCGTTTATTTTATCTTTGGAGTTTTCAAAATCATCGATAAAATAATTTAAAATGGAGCTTAAAGTTTCAGAGTTTTTTAATTCCTCTGTAAAGTTTACGGTTACACTTGGAATATCATTCATTAAAAAAGTAGATAAAACTCTATCGGTGGCAAATCTTAATTTTGAAAGCTGACTGATGTAAATAAAAGGAAAATCAAAATCAGTTTCGTTTTCACGGAAAGCATTGTAAACCTGCGTAATCATCCAGGAAGGAGATGTAAAACCTCTTGTACCTGAAATTACAGAACTTTGTCCATTTGTAAAACTAATATTGTATGCAATGTTATTCTGATTTGTATCCAGAGAGTTAATAAATACATTTGTACCGTTAATTCCGGAATATCTTATGAAACTCTGTTTATTTCCGTAAACAAGAAAAATTGTAGAGTTAAAATCCAGCTTTTTAAGTTTATTTTCAATTTCAATAATAAGGTCAAGATTTTCGTAGGCATCTTCCATGTTGAAAGTAAAAATCAACTGGTCACTGGAATCGTTTATTTCAGAATTCATTATGATATTGTAAGGAAATTCATTTTCCCCACTGGAAACCAGAGCCTGAATTTTTGGATTACATTTTGATTTTTTTAATGTAGAAAATACTTCATTGCATAATGAAATTCCTTCGGGTATAGACTGTTGTATATTGGAGTCCTTACCGAAAATATAAGTACAGTGAAAAATAAAAATAAGAACAAAAATTGATTTAAGAAATTTCATTGATTTCAGTTTATTAGTTTAGTGTTTACAATGCAAGTAGCATATTATATAATATAGTAAAGATTTCTTTTTTATTTTTTACAGAAGGAAAAATATGGGTTCTGCGGAAAAAAAATTTATTATTGAATTACCATTAAAAGTTATTCTCACAGAAGATGGTGCTTCAAATTTTATCAGTAATAATAAAAAATTATTGAGATTCCGTCTGGCTGATAATGTTGATGAATACGGTATTTCCTTAAATAAGTTTTCACCTCTTTCTATTCAGAACATGATTCTTCTGGATTACATTTCAAAAATCGAAATTTCTATGTCTGAATTCGTTTCTTCCCGTCAGGAAGTAATGGATTTATCTAAGGTTGTTGTTTTCTCTTTACTTTATACACAGTTTGATCGTGATGTTTATAATGAACTTATTAAATGTGAATGTGTACGAAAGCATAACCGTGCAAATCCTTCCAGATTAATTGATGAAAGAACAAAAATGAGCGAAAGACAGCTTCGTTCAATTTTACAGAATAAAGAAAATGTAATTGCCCAGACAAGAAAAGCAATTCTTGATCCAATCTGGAAATCAATTATGACAAATAAGGATTATTCTGCTGAAGAAAAAAATATTTATCTTCTTATGTCAGAAAAATTCTTAAATCGTCTTGGTTTAATGAACTGGTATATTATTACTTTGTTCCATAAATCTGACGGTGCCAACGAAATGTTCATTGCCATCCGTAACCTTTTAAGTTCATATATGGAAAAATCGAAGGTTGCTGAGTATATTTCCGTAATGGTAATGGAACTTGCCTTAAACAACGAAAACACTAATATCCGAAAAGAAGCAAGAAATATGTATCAGGGTGTTGAAGATTTGGACGCTTTGATTTATGACCCAGATGTTCGTGCAAAGATTGTAAAAGAACTTCAGCGCAAACATGAACTTGTATTTCTTTCATGGAAACTTGGTGGTGGTTCTTCTTCAATCGGTAAGCAGGGAAGACTTTCTATTACTCTTTACAACAAGGATGATGAATTCCAGGAAGTAAAAGAAAATATAGATAATGCAAAATCTTCAAATACTGCTAAAAAATCACTGATTGACTTCTATCGTGAATTACCAGAAGGACAGGAAGGTACTGACTTAGGTTTGTACTATCTTTCTTATCTTGATGATGCCTGTAGAAAAGTTAATGTTAAATTTGAATCACTTGTAAATCAGTTCTCTGCCAGTGATTTAACAGTCATTACTTTGAATTTCAATTTCTAATATGAACGATAGTTTTCCGAAAAATAAAAATTTTCTTTTCATAATTCTATTTTTATCTATTTTAGTTTCTCTTTTTTCCTGTAATCAGAATATACCTCAGATTTCCAATTCAAATATTTATTTGATTGTAGATTATTCTGACAAGGTTTCTTTACCAAAAACAAGACTTAACATTTTCAGTGAATGTCTTACAGATCCAAGGTTATTAAGCAAACTTGAAGTAGATTCCGTTTCTGAAGGTTTCAACTGGACTGTAAACAATATCTATAAAATCCAGAATGGAAATAATATGTATGCCGGTTATGGAAATTTTGTTATGCCGGAAAATATGAACTTTCCTAAAGGCCTTTATAATGCAAAATTTGTTGCCTATAATGGTGAAGAAGCTCCATTCAGCGTTCATTTAAATTATAAAGAGGAACTTTGTTCAGTAAATTACAATAATCTTGAAGCCATTTATAAAAACGAAAATCTTACAACGATGCTGGCAGTTTATAATGAAAAAGGAATTTTACAGTATTATGGAGATATGCCGGAAGATTTTTATGGTGATAATGGATTTCTTTCTAACTATAAAAAAGATTTTTATTTTAGAGAAATCTGGAAATTATACGATTACAATCAGATTATAGTTTTACCCAAAATAATAATCGAATAATAAATAAGTGAGAAATATATGAGTGAAGAAAAAGAAAATAAAGAAGGAATAATCAGACGAGAAATTAAAACTTATGTTCTTCGTATCGGTCGAATGACAGCTGCACAGGAAAGAGCTTATAATGAACTTGCTCCATCCTGGTGTATTCCTTTTGAACAGAAAAAATTAAATTTTGTAGACATTTTTGGAAATACAAATCCAATTGTTGTAGAAATTGGTTTTGGCATGGGAGATGCAACTGTAAAACTTGCACAGGCAAATCCTGATATCAACTATATTGGAATTGAAGTTCATCGTCCTGGTGTTGGTAGAGTTTTGAACGAAATCAAACGCCTTGATTTGAAAAATCTCTATTTAATCGAACACGATGCTCTTGAAGTACTTGAATATATGATAGGGAATAATTCTTTAAATGGTTTCCATATTTTCTTCCCTGATCCATGGCCTAAAAAGAAGCATCACAAAAGAAGACTTGTTCAGCGTCCAAGAACTAATTTGATTGCAAAAAAACTTGCTCCTGGTGGATACTTGTATTTTGTAACAGACTGGCTTGAATATGCAGAGTTTGCACTTGAAGAATTGAATCAGACTGAAACCTTAAAAAATAAATATGAAGGGTTTGCAGAACCTCAGCCTTGGAGAAGTCAGACTAAATTTGAACGAAAAGGCTTGAATGCTGACAGAGTAATTACAGAAATATATTTCGAAAAGCAGTAATCAGGAGCTTTATAATTAATGGCAGATTTATTTGATATTGAAGAAATTACAGAAAAAAACAAAAGAATCAAAGAATTACAGGAATTAATTCTTTATCACCAGAAGGCTTATTATAATGGCGAAAGTGAAATTTCTGATGGTGAATTTGATAAACTTTGGGATGAATTAAAAGATTTAGATCCACAAAATGAAATCCTTCATAAAGTTGGCGCTGATTCTGGAAACTTCAATAAACTTCATCATGTAATTCCTATGGGAAGTCAGGAAAAAGCTGCCAATCCTGAACAG
Organism: Treponema sp.; assembly: GCA_045627625.1. Classification (GTDB taxonomy): domain Bacteria; phylum Spirochaetota; class Spirochaetia; order Treponematales; family Treponemataceae; genus Treponema_D. Next base: position 327 of record JAZQOB010000065.1, on the reverse strand, counting down.
TTTTTAGACTGGGCTAAAAAGCATGTTTATGAAGAATATCTTGTAGAATATAAACTGGATGGAGCCTCTCTTGAACTTCAATATGAAAATGGAATGCTGGTTCATGCAGTTACCCGTGGTGACGGTTCTATAGGAGATGAAATTACTGCAAATGCAAAAAAAATGCAGGGGGTAATGCCAGCCTTGTATCTGGATAATAAGATTCTTGATTTTACAGGTGGCATTCGTGGTGAAGTAATTATGACTCATCAGGTACATAAAACTTATTTTCCGGATAAAGCAAACTGCCGTAACGCTGCAAACGGACTTATGAAACGTAAAGACGGA
>JAZQOB010000064.1:0-2521 GCA_045627625.1 Treponema sp. | reverse complement strand
GAATTAACAGAAAACGTTTTGAATTTTTACTTCCCTGATTACGGATTTTATCAACAAAATATTGACTCAACTCTGTCATCAATTTGTATTGTGCAGCCACCGTTAAGTTTCCAGTTTTACCATCAACTTCATCATTGAAGCGGTGACCCCATTCTTCGTTTCCTGCTTCAAAAACTAATTTATATGAATAGTCTTTAAAATTTGTTCCAACATCGTCCCAAATTGCATCAAATATTTTGTATGCCAAAGTTCTATCTTGTCCAAAAAGACCCCACCATTGATAATCCCAATGATCATTTATCATTACAATCAGGCCAGCATCTAAAGCCCAATCTACAAGAGTCTTTACTCTATTCATAAAATCATCATTGATTTTGAAGTCGCCATTACGCCAATCCATTGTACTTGTCCAGGCAACAGGAATTCTGACACTGTCAAAACCTGCATCTTTCATAGCTTCAAATATTTTTTTTGTTGTTACAGGCTGTCCCCAGGAAGTTTCATATTGATGGGGTTTAGCATTGTAGCCTAACCAATAAGCTCCTGCAGCTTCCATAGTATTTCCCAGGTTGATTCCATTCCCCATTACTTTTGTAAATTGTAAAGCATTCATAACTTCAAAATCAGCTTCATTAAAAATCATCTCATTATTTTTAGATTCAGTATCTTTTGCAGATAACAGACATGGAATTCCAAAAATTAAAATAAGTAAAAAAGAACAGATAAATTTTAGTTTTTTCATAATTATCTCCCGTAAAAAGTCAATTACACTTTATTCACCATCAAACTTACCATAATTAAAACATAACACATTATGCCTAAAAATCAATTTAAAAAAAGAAAATGTTATATAATACAGCAGAAAAAAAAACTTACGAAAAAATAAATGGCAGGAGCGTTGGGGAGAAAAATCTTCAATCTGCAGTATGGCTTACAATTATGCAGATTCAGTTTCTGAAGAAGCTTGTATTGGAAAAATAGAGATTAATTCTATTAATTATGAAAATTATAAATCAAAATTAATAAAGAAACTGGATGGTATTCATAATCTGTTCATTCTATTTACAAAAAAAGATTGCTGTTTAAAAAACTGGACACTAATTTAACAATTTAATAATCAAACAGAGGAAAAGATGAGAAAGTACAATGATGAAGAAATCGCAAAATATGCAAAAACATTCAATCAATTATGTGAAAAAAATAAAATCACAAGTTTCTGGTGGGACACAAATCTTTTAATTAAAAGAGATAAACTTGAAACCTTTCCAAAAGTAATTGATGCCATAATGGATTGCTATAAAAATCATTCTCCAGAAGCAAATAACACACAACAGTTCGAATCTGCCGATGCTGCTGTTAATAATATGAAAGTTGGCTGGAATCTGGGAAATACATTGGATGCAGGAAAACATCGCTGTACATTCAATAAAGAAAAAAATCTGTGGGAAGAAACCATCAATTTGACAGGACTTTCTACAGAAACCTGCTGGTTTATGCCAACAACCACAAAAGAAATGATTCACTATGTAAAGGAATTAGGATTTAATTCTGTAAGAGTTCCAATTACCTGGGTAGGCCATCTGGATAAAAACAATAATATTGATTCAGAATGGATGAACCGTGTAAAAGAAATAGTTGATTATATTCTGGAAAAAGACCTGTACTGCATCATAAACATTCACCATGATGGCGGTGGAGCAGGGTATATAAGATCCTGCAAAAGTTCTTATAATCAGTTCAATGAAAGAGTTAAAGCAATTTACACCCAGATGGCAGAAGAATTTGCAGATTACGGCGACAAACTTTTGTTTTCAGGAATAAATGAAATTATTGATGAAAATACGTCCTGGGCAGATCCTACACCAACCGCATCCTATTGGGTAAATAAATGGAATCAGCTTTTTGTTGATGCAATACGGGCTACTGGCGGTAAAAATCAGGCACGGAATCTTGTTGTTATGGGACCAGCAGGAAAGAGCAGTAAAATTGCCATGGAACAATTTGAGATGCCTGCCGATACAGCAGAAAAACATTTGATTTTTGAATTCCACAATTATGATCCACAAAGCTTCTGCTGGCCACAAAATCCTGATGGTTCAAACAAAAACGAAACTCCATACTGGAATGATGAAAGAGATCCTCAAATTCTTTCAGAAGTATTTGAAAATCTTTTGAGCTTTAAGGGAAAACTCAACGCACCAATTATCTGCGGAGAATATGCGGCCTGGCCAAAGAAGATTGATATGGATACGAATTAGAATTCGTAAAAGGTGAAACTGACAATTTGGCTTGGAGTTGCAGGGCCGCTTCGCTAACGAGTTTTGTTTTCGATTCAAAGATATCGGAAAACAAAACATCGCTTTCCCCTACAAATAGAAATTGATTTGGATAAAAAAAAAATTTATTTTTCATCGACCTGATTTCATTTTTCCACGACTAATAATATATACGAAAAATTGTGGTAGAATTGAATTATGAAGGAACAGGATTTATTTAATAACGCAGAATATTTGCTTTCTCT
>JAZQOB010000063.1:0-14100 GCA_045627625.1 Treponema sp. | reverse complement strand
CCACCGGCTTCACCAGCAGCAACGTTTGCATGACGGATAGCATCCAAAGTTTTTGTCTTACCATGGTCTACGTGTCCCATTACAGTTACAATTGGAGCACGTGGCTGTAATTCAACACCATCATCTTTATCACTTTCAATAACAGTTTCATCATAAAGAGAAACAAGATGAACTTCACAATTATATTCCGCAGCAAGTAAAGTAGCTGTATCTGAATCGATTGACTGAGTAATTGTTACCATCATACCCATTCCCATGAGTTTAGCGATAACTTCACTTGCCTTAAGATTCATTTTACGTGCCAAATCTGATACGGAAATTGATTCCATAATATCAATAGATTTTGGTACTACAGAAGCAGGAGTTTCAGCTTTTTTCTTCTGATCAAAGAGTTTATCATCATACTGCTCTTCGTCTTTTCTATTATAAATCTGTTTTTTGCCTTTAAATGCCTTTTTAGCTGGCTGTCTAGACTGATCCACAGGAATTGGAGCAGGAGCACCCATACCTGGACGAGGACCACGGAAACCGCCGTTACCATTTCCATTAAAGCGCTGGCCAGCATTATTTCCCTGTCCACCCTGTCTGTTCTGGAAATTGCCTGGGCGATTATTGCTATTAAAACCACCCTGACGGTTATTATTAAATCCACCTTGGCGTCTATCACCAAAGTTTCCGTTGTTATTGTTGTTATCCCGTTCTCTGTTCTGGTATCCCTGACGAGCCTGTGCACCTGTAAAGCCAGAACCATTTCCTTCTCTATTAAAAGGACGGTTTCCACCATTGCCACCATTTCGATTGAAGTTACCGCCACGATTGTTTGGGCGACCTCTATCAGAAAGGTTTCCAGCCTTAACATTTGGTCTTGAAGGATTTAATTCAAATGTTGTAACAGATCTTTTCTGTTCTGGTTTAGCAGATGGAGCTGCAGCAGCTGGTTTTTCAGCAGGTTTCTTGTCTGCTGTACCAGTACCTTCAGCTTTCTTTACTACTACAGGTTTTGCACCATTATTTCCTGAAGCATTTGGATTTCCTGCAGGAGTCTTTTTCTTTACGATAACAACTCTTTTCTTTTCTGCATTTGAAGCAGGCGCCTTTGAGACCTGAGTATTCTGAGTTGAACTTGGAGCAGAGTCCTGCTGTTTTTTATGAATTACAAATTCGGGCTTTTTTTCATTTTCTTCAGCCATAAATTATCCTATTCTCCATCCTCTTCTGTTGTAAATTCAAATTCACAACCACAATTTGGACATTTTGTCATATCCAAAGTAATTTTTGCACCACATTCAGGACAGAAGTATTCTTCTTCCTCTTCTTCAGTTTCTGTTTCCTGAACAGCAGTTTCATCTTCTTCTACTAATTCAACATTAGCTTCGATGAGATCATAAATAGCATCAAGATCATCACCAGTTACGCCTTCAATTGAAATTGCATCTTTTTCATAACCATCAACAAAATCTGCAATATCACCAAATCCATTTTCTGCAAGGATTTTTGCGATTTCAACATTAACCTGTGGAAGATCCATGATTGAAGAAATATCTCCAGCTTCTGCCGAAGCAGCAATTTCTTCATTTTCATCTTCTGCAACATCATTAAACAAGTTATGAGCATTCTGAACAGTTGCAATAGATGAAAGATCCATTTCTGCAGCCTGATCTTCTGTTTTAACATCGATGTTCCAGTCACAAAGTCTGTTTGCAAGACGAACATTCTGTCCCTGTTTACCAATTGCAAGAGAGAACTGTGAATCTTCAACAATTGCAAGGGCTGTTTTCTTTGATGTATCGAGTAAAATTACTTTCTTAACCTGAGCTGGAGAAAGTGCATTTTTGATGAATACTGTTGGATCAGCATCCCATTTTAATACATCGATTTTTTCGTTATATAGTTCACGGATTACAGTCTGAATACGAACGCCTTTCATACCTACACAAGCACCAACTGGGTCAATATCATCGCGTTTTGAATAAACTGCAATCTTAGTTCTGTAACCTGGATCACGAACAGTTTTAATAACTTCGATTGTTCCATCTGAAATTTCAGGAACTTCTTTTTCAAGAATTGAATCAACAAGTCTTGTATCAGTTCTTGATAATACTAACTGAATACCAGAGTTAGTTGGTTTAATTTCTGTAATAAGAGCTTTAATTCTGTCGCCTTTTTCGTAGAATTCAAGTTTTGACTGATTCTTAGAAGGAAGGAAACCTTCAACCTTTCCAGCATTTCCTAAATCAACAAAGATGTTTCCACCTTTTTCGCGCTGGTAATAACCAATGATAATATCACCGATTTTGTCTTTATATTCAGCCATAAGAGAATTCTTAAGGTTTTCGTTCAAACCCTGGTGAGCAGTCTGTTTACCAGTAGAAATTTCTGAACGGGCAAAAGTTTTTGGATCAAGAAGAATATCAATTTCGTCATTTTCTTCAACATCTTCTGACATTTCACGAGCTTCTTCCAATTCAATTTCTTTAACTGGATCATATACGCCATCAAGAACTACTTTTCTAGCATAAAGAGATACATCTGACATGTCTTCTGCAAATTTTACAATTGCATTTTCATCTGTACCAAATTTTCTTTTATAAGCTGCTTTGAGAGCTTTTTCAATTGTCTGCCGTACTGATTCTTCTGAACAACCACGTTCTTCCATCAGCTGGCGGATAGCTTCTGCCATTTCTGACATATTAAGCCTCCTCTTTTGAATAAATAAATTTTGCTTTTGCTATATTTTCATAAGAAACTGTGATTGATTCCCCACCCTCAGTTTCTAAAGTTACTGCTTTATCGTCAGCAGAAATAATTTTTCCACCAACCCAATCAGTTTTTTCCTTATCCCAAACTCTAACATTTCTGCCTGTGAACACTGTAAATTCAGCCGCATTTTTAATGTTGTGTTCAATTCCAGGGGAAGTCAATTCCATGGAAGTTTCTTCTGTTCCCAAAAGAGCTTCGAGTCTAGGTAATAATACTCGGTGAACTTTAGCACAATCATTTACACCCATGTTTTCATCAGGATTTTTTGATGCAACTACGGCACAAATTTTTGTGATTGTTTTTGAAGGAACAACTTTAAGTTCAACCAATACATATCCTAAAGCTTCAACCATTGGAGCACATTCAGAATAGTATTTTACATTTTTGTAAGCGGTATATTCCATTACAAACAAACTCCATATAATAAAAAAGACCCGAGAAGCTCGAGTCCATTAAATAAAATTATATAAAATGTACAATATAATATTATCGATTTGAGAAAAAAATGTCAATTCATATATACAGTATTATTCAGAAAGTACTATATAATTGCTAACAATCAGATAGGAATTATCTTTCTGTTTTTCACCAGACATTGTTGTCTGAACCTTTACAATTGCACCATCCTTTTGTTTTGCACGATAAGTATAAGTAAATGGTTCTTCACAATTCTTATAAATAGCTTTAATCGTATAAGCCATGAATTTTGGTAAATCCAGAGGATATACAACTTTAAGAGCATCTTTTTCGGTCCAGTTCAAAACCTCTTCCCGGGGAAAACCTGAAATAACTTCAAACTGGTGGTTTACATTTAAGTATCTGATTTTTAATGTTTGTTTAATATTTCTTGGATCAAACTTAACATACGACAGACACATTCCCACCTGCGATTTTTCCATCATAAGACTATACTGACTGTTCGTAGCTTTTATCATTTTTTCAGCATACTTTTCTTTGGTAATATCAGTTAATCTCATATAGAAAGTATATAAATCCCCATTATGAGAAACAGGCTGAAGATAGACATAGAGCCACATTGGAAGTCCTGTTTCAAAGTTTTTATACAAGCTCTGAAATTCAACTTCCTTACCTATAACGATAGATTCTTTTATTGCAGAAAAAATCGGAGCATTTTCTTCATTCTTCAAATAATCTGAAAGAATATTATTAATATTACTAACAGAATTTGAAGAAAGGCCTAATAACTTAAGGAGCCGTTCATTACAGCGTTCAATTTCAATATGATTCTGTTTCTCATAATATTTAATGATTGTGGCTGCCCCTGCAAAATGCTCAAAGAAACGGCTTTCAGAAGAATTTGGATCAGAAAGTTTATCCATACCAAAGAAGTTGGTATTTGATTTGTTAGTTTTCTTTTCTGCAATTTTTGAATTAGTCAAAAGCTCAAGGAATTTATCTTCATTCATTGGACGGGCATAATAATATCCCTGAATAATATCACAACCAAGACTCTTTAAATAATTTGCCTGAGATTCATCTTCAACCCCTTCAGCAATTGTTGTGACATTAATATTTTGAGCCATATGAATCATAGAACTGATGATACTTCCACCTTTTCCACCAATATCTACTGAAGAATTCATACTGTCCCGTAAAAAGCCCATATCCAGTTTAAGAATATCAATTGGAAGATCTTTAAGAGAATTCAAGGATGAATAACCTGTACCAAAATCATCCATTGCAATAATCAGTTTATTTTCTTTTTTGATTGTTTTAATTCGATCAATAAACTCCTTATGCTGAGTCATAACCGCACTTTCTGTAAGTTCAAAATGAATCAGATCAGAAGGAATTTTATATTCTGTAAACAATCGGTGAATTTTAGAATTAAATGCATCATCATAAAGACTGATACGAGAAACATTCAAAGAAATAGGAACAACATCCAGGCCCTGATCAAGCCAGTTTCTAAGATTCTTAAAAGCTTTTTCCCAGATAATATGATCAAGATCCTTTATATATCCATTTTTTTCGGCAATAGGAATGAATAAACCTGGCATTACCATTTCGCCATTAGATTTTATCCATCTACACAAAGCCTCTGCCCCATGAAGATGACCTGTTGCAGCTTCGTACTGAGGCTGATAATATAACTGGAATTCCTGTTTTTCCAGAGCCACCTTCATTTCTGAAGTTACTCGACCCTCAGTTTCCATCCTTTCTTTTAAATCATTATTAAAGAGTTTGAAAACATTTTTATAAGTTTCAGCTTCTTTATTTTCATCACGGGCAAGTGCTGTCCAGTTTAAAATCTGCTGGATATTTATAGGACGAGAATTGGTAATATAAATACCAAAACGCATTGTTACAGGGAAATCGATTCCTTTAATTTCAAAAACTTTTTTTTCTCGGAGTCTCTGAAGATTTTCGGCACTGGCTTCAAAACAGAAATTAAAGTTACCACCATTATTACGACAGAGAATTCCATTCTGCCCAATAATCTGCTGTAATTCTTTTGCAATTTCAATTAAAACTACATCACCAAGTTTAGAACCATTGATTTCATTAAAAATCTTAAACTTGTTTATATCACCGGAACAGATAAAATACTGAATATCAGGATTATCATTCAAAAGTTTTGTTGTCTTTTTAATGAAGGCATTAAGATTAAATACACCTGTAAGAGAATCAGTTGAAGAATACTGTTCCATTTTATCATTCATATAATGAATACAGTTTTCTTTTTTGTTGTAGCCATAAGCAATAGCTCGTGCCATCTGATGACATGTATCATAACCACAGGAACCACAGTTAATATTTCTTTTTTCTTCAGTATCTTTAAGCATTGTATGATAGATTTCTTTGTATGCGTATTCAGGTACTCTAGACTGCTGAATATATCTATCAACAAAAGTTAATTTAAAGTCATTTCCATCCAGGTCCCTAAAAAGATCGTTCATACGATTATAATTATCTTCATAATCTGAATGGTTTGTATATTTTAAGAGAGCATCTTTCTTTTCTTTTAAATAATAGGAATCAATTTTATTTATTGAAAAATTCTTTTTGTAAATTCCAGGACCATTTCTACAGCCAGAATTACATGAAGTAAAAGTTGCAATTACAGGTCGCATTTCCTGATTTTCAATATTATTGCATTCAAGCACTTCATTCATTATTTCGTTATTCAGAACTTTAAATTCCCGGATATTTTCCCATGGAGCAAAGAAATATGAATAAGTAACTGCTGAACTGTCAATTACAGGAACAAGATTTTTTAATCCCAGTGATTTATCTTCTGGAATGTAAGTTACGGAAGAATCAAGTTTGCTTTCTATTCTAGAAATAAGTTTTGAATAGAGAATGAAATATTTTATAAGATTATTTTCGTCATTGTGCTGACATTCATCTTTAACTGCAGTACAAGGACCAAGATAGGCAAAAGTATTTTCATCTTTCAAATATTTTCGGGCATAAATAGCAGTACAAAGTAAATCAGACTGAACTGGAATTATCTGATGCTTTAAATTTGGATAGAAAAGTTCCATATGATTTAAAATTCCAGAACAGTTATTTACAATAAATCCGCGATGATAAAAATCTTTATTTTCCTTTGCATCTTTTACATAATTTACATTCTGCCAGATTGCAATTTCTTTACCAACTTCTGTCGTATAGATTTTTTCTACACCCATTGAATGCAAATATCCAAGAACCTGAACTGCAAGATCTCCATACATCTGAAGGAAATTTATATTTACAATAAGAGAGATTTTATTATTCTGTTTCAGCTGATTTAAAAATTCATCAATATCGTCGTTGTAATTTCGTGCGTGATGAGGACATACATCAAGACATTTACCACAATTAGAACATTTCAGTTCATTTACTTTGATTACATATTTTCCTTCTTTGATTCCAGCCAAATCATTTCCAGAAAAAACTGAAACATTTGCACCAAGAATAGAACAAGAAGAGATACATTTATTACAACCAATACAATTATTATTAGTAAAAACTAAACCATTATTAAATCTTTCCATAAAAATCAGTCCTTATTCAAATAAAGCAAGAACCATAGTCTGATTCAGATTATCACCATCCAGTTGTTCCCCAAAACCAGAAACCCCAATAAAGTTCCTGCTGGATCCCTGTAAATTAGAAATAAAGGAATTCATTAAATCGTTATTTTCAAAATATTTTGAACGGGCAAGACAATTTACTATCAAGCCAAAAGAAGCATCTGGCATACGCAAATTCAATTTTACTTTTGTATCAAGCCATACATTATCAATATCTTCTTCAATATTCATTAATGCAATAATTGTATGATTATAAATATGAGTATAGTAAGAAATAGATCCGTCTGGATTAACATTCTTTACTTCAATCAAAAAGATTTTATCATCGTCACTGTTAATAATTCGGCCCATTGGATGAGTCTGAAGAATTTTCTGAAGTTCTTCTTCTTTTACACCTAAACTTCCAGCGAGAGCCTTTGCTGCAGGCTGGTCATCATATTCATAAACAATACAACGGTCACAATCAACATCGGTAGCCTGGAACTGATGCTTTGTAGGTTTAAAAAGATTTTCTCTATAAGTTATAATCTTACCATTTAAATTATGAATAAATACAAAAACACAGGTATTGGAATAAATTGCTCCGTTTAAGGCAACTGCAGAAAGTTTATTCATATCCCTTTTACCAGATGATGAACCAAAAAGAGGAACCCTGTTTTCTCCCATACCATCAATTAATGTATCCTGAACCAGACCTTCTCCATTACAAAGACAAGTTGTTAATGCAAAACAAATGGTTGAATCAGAATCACAGGAAGAAAGAGATTGCATTGCAAGTCTAACATGATTTATATAGTTAGAAGGATGTTTGTCTATTTCATAAAGACAATTAGCAGCTACTTCAACTCCAGAATAGATTGCCATAGCTGAAAGGCCTGCAGGAGAATAACCATGAGTTGTAATATTACAATAAGTTGCAGCTCCTAAAGAAGTTGCATTAGGAAATTTTGAATTAAATTCTCTGGAATAATACCATAAATTTTCTTCGTCAGAAAAAAAGACAATAAGAATAGGATCAGAGCCATTACTCTGAATTTTTGAGTATACTTCACTAAATGCCGTTTCAGGAATTGAATTTTGACTTAAAGCAACTATGGTTCGTTCCATAGTAGAATTATAAACCACAATATTTAGGACTTCAATAAAAATCAGTTAGAATTTGTTGTAGAAGAATAATACAGCCATCCGTCAAAAATATTGATTACAGACCAATTTGAACCTGTTCTTTTTAATCTGAGAATTGAAACATCCTGAATAATGCGTCCGTTTAATCGTCCTTCAATACCAACCATTAATGGACCATCTCCTGATGTTTTGTCAAAATCTGTATAAATGTATAAAGTTAAATCTTTATAATCCCAGAGTTTTGCTGAATTAGCAGGATCAAGGCTTACTTCAAATGGTTCTGCCGCATCTTCTGCATATCCTGTAAGTTTTGAATAATTTTCAGTTTTAAGAATATAGGATGCCAGGAATGCTTTTGCAACTTCTACAGGCTCTGTTTTTCTGACACGGGAATTATCATATTTTTCAAAATTTTCTTTATTGAGGATAAAAGAATTTTCGATAATTTCAAATTCAACAATATCAGGATTGTTTCTGGTTAATAAATGAATTTTTTCCCGGATTTTTTCTTCGGCTTCCGGTTCATAAACAAAATCTTCATTGTTTACTATATCGTAAATTCCAAAATCGTTTGTTTTAGCAGCTTTTTGCTGTGGCTGGAATCTACCTCTCCAGTCAATTGTCCAGGTAACTCCATCACTACAGGCTTTTACAGCTGGATGATATTCAAACACAAATGGCTCTGAATCTTCAGGAATTGTTTTTTCTGTTGTAAAGACTTTTTCCTGAGGAACCACTTTTTCTGTTGTAAAAGGTATTTCCGATGATTTAAGATTTAATTCGGAAGTTTCAGATACTTCTTTATCCTGAACTGAAGGTCTTTTCACAGGAATTGAATTTTCTGATATTTCAATTTCATTTTTTTCTGGTAAAACCTGGAATTTCTGTGCATCCCAGTATTCTCCATAGTGAACATAATTCCAGTTATCAAGATAATAAGAAAGGCTGTAAACATTTCCCATTTTGTTTACAATAACGGCTTTGGGATTTACATTTTCTAAAGCGCCCCGTAAAAATCCGGTTTCTTCCCAGACAAAAACTGCCTGAAGATTTTTACAGTCTCTGGCAAAATTTTCTGATACAGGCACCTGATCCATAGGTCCTAAATAAATCCAGTAAAGATTGTCTAAATTTGAAAGAAAGTTTTTTGGGAAAGGCATTGGCTGTTTATCGGAAGATTCTCTATAGTATGAATCAGCCAGATCAACACACACCATTTTATCTTTGGCCTGAGCAATTTTTTTAAGAACTTCTGTTAATTCCGAAACAGAATGATGTCCGTTGTAATAAATATATTCAACAGGACCTTCTATTTGAACCTGGGCCTGAGCATCCCCATAAGTTCCTGTAAAAAGTCTTCGCAAATCTCTGATTAAACCATATTTACGATAATTTTCCGAAACCAGATTCATATCAAAATTATCAGAAAATATAATTTTATAATCAGGACCTGCTTTAAGAACAGAAAGTGTACTCTGAATATTGTATGGAGTTACTCTTACAATTTTTACTTCAGGAGTAGAAAAAGCTTCGTATTGAGCAAAAACTGAAAGAGTAAAAAATACAAATAAAGATAAAACGGTAAAAAGTTTCTTCATATTAAACTACCAGAAAGCTATTTTCTAATAATTTCAACAGCCTTCTCTACAGTTAAATCTCCAAACATTTCTCTAGTTACAAGATTTTTTAATGTGAATGTGTTTTTTGCAACATCTTCATCATTTACCATGATTCCCCAAGGAACATTTTTAGCTTCTGTAACTTTGAACTGCTGGTTCATTTTCTTTGGTTCTGGGAATACTTCAACAGATACCCCTTTAGCTCTTAAACCTGCAGCAATTTTCTGATAATTCATCATATGAGCAGCATTCTGGCAGAAAATTTCTACTTCAAGGAAACTACCCTTCTTTTCTGTTTTACCAAGTTGTTCAAGACCTGCAATAAGTCTGTCCAAACCAATAGACATACCAACACCAGGAACTCGCTCCTTCATATAAAGACCAGCAAGGTTATCATATCGTCCACCTGAACAAACTGAACCGATTGAAGGTAAATCATTCAGGAAAGTTTCGTATACAACACCAGTGTAATAATCAAGACCACGAGTAATTGAAGGATCAAGTACATATGAATCCTGAATACCAGCAGCTTCCATCATTGAGTAGATATCTTTCATACGCTGAGAATCTTCTGCAGGTCCACCAGCCATAGTTTCAAGAGTATTTAAAATTTCAAGGAAAGACCCCTTAGCTGAAATATAATCAAGGATTAAAGAAGCTTTTCCATTGTCACCTGTATATTCAAGCAATTCTTTTTCAACTTCTTCTTTTCCAACTTTGGCAAGTTTATCTACAGAACGAAGAATATCTTCTGATTTTTCGAAAACTCCAAGTTTAGTTAAGAAGCGGTTAAAAATTCCTCTGTGATTAACATGAATTGTAATATTATTTACATCAATTGCATTAAGGGCACATTTCATTACATTAAGGATTTCGAAATCTGCTGCTGCTGAATCAGAACCAACTGTATCAACATCACACTGAACAAATTCTCTGTAACGACCAGCCTGAGGCTTTTCACCTCTCCAAACTTTAGCAATATGGTAGCGTTTAAATGGCAAATAAAGTTCAGCAAAATGTTCAGCTGTAAAACGGGCAAAAGGAACTGTTAAATCAAAACGCATGGCAACATCACGGCCACCATTGTCTTCAAAACGGAATACCTGTTTTTCTGTTTCGCCATTACTTTTTCTAAGAAGAATTTCTGTATATTCAAGTACAGGTGTATCAATTGGAACAAAACCAAATGAACGATAAACCTGTGTTATTTTTTCCTGCAAAACATCACGCTGAATTTCTGCAGCTGGTAAAAAATCACGAAAACCTTTTAATACCTTTGGTTGAATTAAGTCACTCATAATCGATATAATATATTAAATAAAAGAATAATACAATAAAGGAAAAGTTTTATGATTCTTGCTATTGATATTGGAAACACTAATGTAAAAATTGCTTTATTCAAAAAAACAAAGCTCATTAATGTATGGAGACTCTCCACAGATACTAAAAGAACTGGAGATGAATATCTGGCTATTATCGGAAATCTTTTTTCTACAGCAAGAATTAATCCTGTAAAAATCAAAAAAACTGTTATAAGTTCTGTAGTTCCGGCTTTAATCGGACCTTTTGTAAATGTTGCACAGAGTCTTACAGAAAAAAAGCCTCTTGTAATTAATTCAGAAATATATTCAAAACTGCCAATCTCCTTACCAGAAACAGCAAAAGCCGAAATCGGTACAGACCTTTTCTGCGATGCACTTGCTGCCTGGGAAAAATATAAATGTCCTTGTATTATTACAGACTTTGGTACCGCACTTTCGTTTATTGCAGTAAATCAGGAGGGACATATTGCTGGAGTTGCCATTGCACCAGGTATCAGAACTGCTTTCAATTCCCTTTTTAACAATACCGCACAGATTCCGGCCATTCCATTAGAAATTCCAGAAACAAGTCTTGGTAAAAATACAGTTGTAGCAGTTCAATCAGGAATTGTTTTAGGTTATAAAGGTCTTGTAGAAACTCTTATCAGCAATATGAAAAATGATATGGAAAAAGAGTTTGGAACAAATCAGAAAGAAATTAAAGTAATTGCAACTGGAGGATTAAACAGCATGCTCCAGCCAATTACAGATGTATATGATTGTGTTGATAAAGATCTGACTCTTGAAGGAATCTACACTATAGCCGATTTACTTGCTTAAAAAATCTTCAAGCTGAACCCCGGCACCAGATTCGACATTTTGAGTAAGCATTTTCCCGATTACAAGGTTTAAATATTCAGGACCTATTCCTACAGTAAGAATTTTTTCAGTTCTCAAAACCCCAATATCTTCAGCCGTAATTACATGGCCTTTAGAAAAAGACTTCATATAGTGAAGACTACGATTTGTTCTTCCGTAGTTAGCTTCTTCTGCAGGTGCAAGTTTTTTAATTCCATTCCCTACGACCTTCAATACTTTTTCCATACCATATTGCTCTGAAAGCTGATCCAAAGCCTTTTTATAACCAGTTTCATTTCCATAATGGCGCATACAGGCTTCTGTCTGATGAATAACATGGCACATAAGGGCAAACTGTTCTGGTTCAAGAGCAACAGGATCATCAAGTCCCTCAGTACTTCGACTTAAAGTAATGTGTTTTTCAACAATCTTTCCACCGCAGGCAACGGAAACAGAAGGAACCAAAATAGGATCCATAGAATGGTCACTTACTCCACATTCAATTCCAAAAACCGAAGAAAGATTTGTTATAAGCCGTAAATTATACTCTTCTTCTGGAGCTGGATATGAAGTTACACAATGAAGAAGAGAAACTCCGTCAGTCCCAAGAATATCAATTGCCTTTTCAATATCCCGAATCTTTGAAACACCGGAAGATAAAATAACAGGAACAGGCATTTTTCCTTCGTCTTTTTGTTTTGCTCTGTAATCCCGAAGATATTCCAGCATAGGATAATGATTCAATTCAGGAGATGCAATCTTTACAATATCAGGATTTATTTCCAGTAATTCACGAAGACTTCTGATACCAAAAGGAGAACAGCAGAATTTACAGCCTTTTGAGTGAACATAGGCCTGCATCTGTTCGTAAAAAGCCTTCGAACATTCCAGTTGTCTAAATCTATCGTATAAAGGAATATTGCCCGTAGGAAGCTTTACAGTACCAGTGAGAGGATGAAGAATTTCATCTGCATAGACCCATTGAAATTTAATTGCATCAGCACCAGAAGCAGCAGCTGCATCAATTAATTCAAAAGCTTTTTGTTTAGAACCTTCGTGAGAAGTTCCAATTTCTGCAATAATAAGACTCAATTATTTATCCTTTTAATCTTTTAACTGAGAAGCCGCTGTCTGAGCTTTCATACGATTACTGAAAATTAAAAGACATGAAGCAGGAAGCCAGCCTTCCTCAAATTTATACCAGGTTACATCATCTTCATCTTCTGCTTTTCCAAGAACCTGAAGAATCTCACCTCTTCTTACATGTCCATTATTTTCAGAATGCCAGTCCATTAATTCTCTGTAGGCAGCATAAGGATCTGTAACAAGAGCCCAGATAACATCCGGAGCAAGAGCAAGTGGATAGGAATTATCAAAAACAATTTGATCTTTTTTGCTTGTCTTTTTGCAGGAAACAAACAAAGACATAAGAATTAAAAGAAAAACAAGTATTTTTTTATTCATTTTACAAATCCTGATAACCAAGTTTTTTCATAACTTCAGGATAAATCATCAAATCCGAGTCTACAAAATTAAGGGAAGGAATTTCTTTTGGATCAATCCATTTATATTCAGTATGTTCAGTAAGAACAAAAGGAGTTTTAGTTCCATCATGAGGAAATACAACCTTAAAAGCATCAAGTGTGCATTTTTTTCCTCTATGTTCAAAATTACCGGAAGCAATTTTTTCCTGAACTTCAACAGTTACACCAAATTCTTCCTGCATTTCACGGATTATGGCAGTGTTTAAATCTTCGCCTTCTTCGATTTTTCCACCAGGAAATTCCCAGCGGCCACCCATATCTCCAATATTCTGTCTTTTCGCAATAAAAATCTTTCCATTTTCAAATGCAATACAGGCAATAGAACTCATTCTCTTTACCTCCAGGGATTATAAAAACAGAGCATTAGGGAAAAGGAAATGAAGACAAGCAACAGCAATAGCAGTAATTCCCCAGAATGTAGAAGGTACTACAAAAACATCTTTAACAAATTCAGGAAGAGGTTTATCGTCGTAACGGTTTACAAAGTAATCAACCAGTACAGCAAAACCTGCAAACATTCCAATAACAGCCGGGAAGAAATCTGCAAAAACTTTAAGACCGCTTCTAACTACTACAAAAAGTTTAATAAACCCAACTAAAATTGTAAGAACACCAAGAACAAGCTTTAATGTCTGATTTTTCAAAACTTCACTGGCAGTAAGTTTATCTTCAACCTTTTCCAAAGCAACTTTTTTACCTTTTTTTGATTTTGGCATTGGTTCATCTTCATTAATTGGATCTACAACTTCATCATCAAAATAAGAATCTGCAGTCGCAGGAACCAGATGTGTTTTCTTTGAAAGACCATTAGTAATCAATACTAATCCTGTCAATGTATTAAACAAAATTG